>NZ_JBAWHJ010000075.1:0-4807 GCF_049593775.1 Dokdonella sp.
TTTCGTCGTCAGCGAGCCGCACATCATACAACCATTTTTCCTACCGTCAACACCTTGCGATGCCCTTTTTCGCATCGCCTCTCTGTGCCAACCCCCGCCCAATCAAACTGTCTCCAACAGCCCAACCTCAACGGGGCGCGCATCCTAACCGCAGGACGCGCTTTGTGGAAGCGATTTCGCAAAAAAATTTTGGGTGGCCAGGCAGAGCGCACTCGTTGCGCCCCATTCCAGAGCCCGAGCAGACGCGCGAAAGAGCCTAAAATTCAGGCATGGCGCGAAATTCGGCCCGCATTTACCCCTAATCACAGCGACCTCGCAGAAGATACGCGGGACAGGCGCTACTCAGCGTGCCTCGACGGGCAGGGGCGCGGCAACTTCGAGCTGAAGTCCATCATCGCGAATTGCGCCCACATCTCTGACTGCTGCGCCCGCCGCAGGGCATGTTCGCAAGCCAGGCCGCACTGATAGGGAACAAGCGGCGCGAACAGCGCGCCGGTCGGAACGTCTTCCACAGGAACGAAAATTCTCATTTGGAGACCACCTTCGCCGATTCGGCGCTTCTTGATTGGACTCCAGTCAAGCATCGGTGGCGGTGCTTGCGGCGGCATGACAGGTCGAAATCCGGGGGAAATCTGTCAAAACTCTGACATTGGGAATCACTGCAGGCAGGCAGGGCTTCAGACTTCGATCATCTCGAAATCCGACTTGGTCACGCCGCAATCCGGGCAGGTCCATGTCTCGGGCACATCTTCCCAGCGAGTACCAGGCGCAATTTCATCATCTGGCCAACCCTCGGCTTCGCTGTAGAGCAATCCACAAACGACGCACATGAAGGTTCGATACGGTATTTCTGGCTGTGTCATGGCTCTATGCAATTGAATGGAAGAGACGCAACGCGCCAAGCGCTGCGCATACTATTGTGTCAGCTTGCGCAGGTCGCGCAAAGCACGACCACTGCAGGTTGATGATGATTCGACTCCATGGGCTCTATGCAATTACCGCCGGTCCGCGACCTGATCTCGAGGCCGCCGTGGATGCTGCCCTGGCAGGCGGAGCCAGAATCATCCAGTACCGCGACAAGACGCGCGATCGTGCCCGGCGCAGCAAGGAGGCCGCGATACTTGCCCGAGCCTGCGCGCGATTCACGGTTCCCCTGATCATCAACGACGACGTGGAGCTCGCCCTTGAGTGCGCCGCTGCGGGTGTGCACCTTGGCTCCGACGATGAGCACATCGATGTCGCTCTGGAGCGACTTGGACAAGACGCAATTGTTGGCGTTTCCTGCTACGACTCTTTGCAGCGAGCGCGGGAGATGGCAGCCCAAGGTGCGAGTTATGTGGCATTCGGCGCGTTTTTCCCGTCATATACCAAGCCCGGTGCGCGCAAGGCTGGCCTGGATTTGTTGCGGTATTCCGCAGACCTTGGCATCCCAAGGGTGGCGATCGGCGGTGTCACCCCGGACAATGCACAAGCGCTGATTGATGCAGGCGCTGACTGCGTGGCAGTAGTCAATGCGCTTTTCGGCGCTGCCAATATCGAGGCCAGCGCCCGACAATTCAGCAACCTTTTCCCCCTGACCGCAACGAGAATCCCATGAGCTCCAACCACGAACTGTTCCAGCGCGCGCTCCAGCTGATGCCGGGCGGCGTCAATTCCCCGGTGCGCGCATTCAACGCCGTTGGCGGCGAACCATTCTTCACGCATCGTGCTGACGGCCCCTATCTCTGGGATGTCGAAGGCAAGCGCTACATCGACTATGTCGGATCCTGGGGCCCGATGATTGTCGGGCACAATCATCCGGCAGTGCGCAAGGCGGTAGCGGAAGCTATTGAGAACGGGCTTTCCTTCGGCACCCCATGTGCCGCCGAGCTGACGATGGCCGAGACGATCAGCAAGCTCGTGCCATCGATTGAAGTCTCGCGCATGGTAAATTCCGGCACGGAAGCGACCATGTCAGCGATCCGGCTGGCACGCGGGTTTACCGGTCGGCCCCGCATCGTCAAGTTCGAAGGCTGCTACCACGGCCATGGTGATGCATTCCTGGTCAAGGCTGGCTCCGGCGCACTAACCCAGGGCACGCCGACTTCACCCGGCGTGCCGAAAGCACTCGCAGACTTGACCATGACGCTTCCATTCAATGACTTCGAAGCCGCCAGCAAGATGTTCGAAGACACAGGTAGCGAAATTGCCGGCCTGATAGTCGAGCCCGTTCCCGGCAACATGAACTGCGTTCAACCTCGCGAAGGCTATCTTCAGCATCTACGCGAACTGTGCACGCAACATGGCGCCCTGCTCATCTTCGACGAAGTGATGACAGGCTTCCGTGTTGCACTCGGTGGCGCGCAAGCCCACTACGGGATCACTCCCGACCTGACCACGCTGGGCAAGATCGTCGGCGGCGGAATGCCCGTTGGTGCCTATGGCGGCAAGCGCGAAATCATGCAGCAGATATCGCCAGCCGGGCCGGTTTATCAGGCCGGAACATTGAGTGGCAACCCGGTCGCCATGGCCGCGGGGCTGGCAATGCTCGAACTGGTGCAGGCTCCCGGTTTCCATGCCGAACTGACCCGTCGAACGATCTTGCTGACAGATGGACTCCAGGCCCTTGCGGATGGAGAGGGCATCGACTTCACGACCACGCGAGTAGGCGCCATGTTTGGCCTGTTCTTCAGTAGTGAAAAGATAGAGACCTACGCGCAAGCCACGGCGGCAGACCGCACTTTGTTCAATCGATTCTTCCAGAGCATGCTCAAGCAGGGTGTCTTCTTCGCACCCGCCGCCTACGAGGCCGGCTTCATGTCCATGGCACATGACGAAAGCATAATCGCCGACACGCTGCGGGCCGCCCGGACAGCATTCGCTGAACTGCGCCAATGAGTGACTCCAATCTTCACCTGAACACCCTGGCCGTTCACGCGGGCGGAGAGTCCGATCCGCAAACCGGTGCGGTCGTGGCTCCGATTCACCTGGCTACGACGTTTCGCCACGGGCCGTCCGGCGAACGCGTTGGCGGCTACGAATACCAGCGCGAAGGCAATCCGACCAACGACCGACTGTGCGCAGCAATTGCAGCGCTTGAGGGCGGAGCCGGAGCGATCACCTTCGCATCGGGCATGGCAGCAATCAGCAATCTTCTCGAGTCGCTGCCTGCCGGAACACGTATCGCCATCCCGGACGATTGCTACACCGGCCTCAGGGCGCTGGCTGCCGAATTCCTGCCACAACGCGCGATCAACGTCGTCACGATCAACATGGCAGACACACACGCCGTGGAGGCCGCATGCGCCGATGGAATCGACCTGATTTGGGCCGAAACGCCATCGAATCCGCGCATGCAGGTCTGCGATATCGCCGCTCTGGCGAAAATTGCACATGCGCATGATGCGCTGCTGGCTTGCGACAACACGTTCGCTTCGCCGGTCTTGCAGCAGCCACTGGCGCTGGGCGCAGATATCGTCATGCACTCAACGACAAAGTATTTCGGCGGACACAGCGATGTGCTCGGTGGCGCTCTGGTGTTCGCCCGAGCCGACGGCCTGCATGCACGCGTGGCTCATCGAGTGCACATAACCGGTGCCACGCTGGCTCCCTTCAGTGCCTGGCTGACACTGCGTGGCTGTCGTTCCCTGCCCGCGCGCATGGCCATGCACTGCTCCAACGCACGCGCTGTGGCCAATTTCCTTTCAACTCATTCCGCCATCGAACGCGTCAACTACCCAGGCCTGGCATCGCATCCGGGACATGAAGTGGCGAAGAGGCAAATGCGCGATTTCGGCGGCATGCTCAGCATCGAATTGAGCGGCGGCAAGCCCGCTGCACTGGATATGGCTGGGCGACTGCGACTGTTCACCAATGCCACATCGCTCGGCGGTTGCGAATCACTGGTCGAACACCGCGCATCGGTAGAAGGTGCCAATCCTGTTTCACCCGGCAATCTCTTGCGCCTGTCCATAGGCCTGGAGCATGTCGACGACTTGATAGCCGACCTCGAGGCAGCACTCGCCTAGACAACGATCGAGTCGGGCTTGCGCAGCCCGGATCCCATCAGAGCTGCTGAAATGCCCAACCCAGTCTCGCCAAGCCGTCGGCGATATCTTCTTCGCCGATATTGAGCGCTGGCACAAAACGCAGCACGCCGGCGCCAGCCTGCAATACCAGCAACCCTTCGCGTGCAACAGCATCAAGCACGTCGTCAACACGTGTGGCGAACGCAGGCGTCAACACGGCGCCGAGCATGAGGCCGCTCCCCCTGACCGCTTCGATGGCACCTGTTTCCGCGCCGAGATGCTCGAGCCCCAAACACAATCTGCCAGATTGCTGCTGCCAGCGGGTTGCCATCAAAGGTCGATCCATGCGAGCCGAACAGGAGGGACTGCGCAGCATTGATGCCGACCAGCATCGCAGCAATCGGGAATCCGCTGCCCAGCGCCTTGGCAAGGGTCATGACCTCAGGAATCACGCCCGGCCACTGATGGGCCCACAGGCGCACTGTCCGACCCATGCCGCACTGGACCTCTTCGAAGACCCGCAATGCACCGAGGGCGCTGCAACGCTTGCGCAATTCGCAAAGAAATTTCGGGGTTGGCAGAATCGACTCCCCCATCGCCCTCAATGGGCTAGACGAGTACACCAGCAACCTCGTCAGTCGAAGCGGGATCAAGGGCACCGAGGTCATTGAAAGCCGAGTAGCGAAACTCCCGCGGCAGCGACCCGAATCCCTGGTGACACCTCGGCAGCGCAATGGCCGTTGCGGTGGCCAGGCAGCAGGCTGCATAGCGCCATGTCGATGAGCGACTCAGTGTAGCTC
>NZ_JBAWHJ010000076.1:0-4720 GCF_049593775.1 Dokdonella sp.
GCTGGATTGCCCGATTTGCGACCAGGGCGGCGAATGCGAGTTGCAGGATCTTTCGATGGGCTATGGCCGCTCGGTCAGTCGCTTCGTCGAGACCAAGCGCACCATTCCTGACGAGAATCTTGGTCCCCTGGTCGAAACCGAAATGACCCGTTGCATCCAGTGCACGCGTTGCGTACGTGTCATGGCCGAAGTGGCCGGCACCTATGAACTCGGCGGCATGGAGCGTGGCGAGCGCCTGCAGATAGGCACCTACGTCGGGAAGCCGTTGATGAGCGAGCTGTCCGGCAACGTCATCGATGTCTGCCCGGTTGGCGCATTGACCAACAAGCCGTTCCGCTTCAAGGCGCGTGCCTGGGAGCTGATTGCGCGCGAGTCGATCGGCTATCACGATGCGCTGGGTTCAAACCTCTGGCTGCACACGCGCCGCGGTGAAGTGTTGCGCTCGGTTCCACGCGACAACGAAGCCATCAACGAATGCTGGTTGTCTGATCGCGATCGCTACAGTCATGAAGGGCTGTACTCGGCAGACCGCGCAACCATGCCCATGGTCCGCAAGGGTGGCGAGCTCGTCGAAACAAGCTGGACCGAAGCGTTGGCATTCGTTGCCGAACATCTGCGCAAGTCCGGTACGGACCTTGGTTCGCTGGTCGCGCCGCTGACCTCCAGCGAGGAAGGCCATCTGCTTGCCCAGCTGCTGCGCGGACTGGGTAGTGACGACATCGACCATCGCTTGCGCCAGGTCGATTTTTCCGACTCGCCGCGAGCGAGCGCCTTCGAGACGCCGTTCGCGGAGATCGAGAAGGCTGATGCGATCCTGCTGATTGGCTGCAATCCACGTCACGAAATTCCGCTGCTCAATCATCGCTTGCGCAAGGCTGTCAGTGCGGGTGCCAAGGTTCACGTAGTCAATCCGCTTGATTTCGATTTCAATTTCGCATTGGCCGGCAAGCAGATTGCGACGCCGGCGGCGATGGTTGATCGGGTCCTCGGATTGGCTAGAGCGGCAAATGACACGGGCCGGCTTCCTGCTTCTTCCGGTCTTGCGGCAGAGCTCGTCAAGATGGACGCAGACGATTCAGCGAGGGCCATCGTCAAGCTGTTGGCTGACTCCAGTGCCTCGGTGTTAATCGTGGGCGAATCAGTAGTACAGCATGCCGATGCCGCGTGGCTGCGGACGGCCGCGAAATTCATCGCGCGCGCTACCGGCTCGGGATACAACGAGATTCCCTCCGGGGCGAATGCGATTGGTCTGGCTGATTCGGGCGTTGCTCCGCAGAAGGATGGTCGGACGGCTGGTGGAATGATGGAGAATCCGCCGAAGACTCTTGTCGTCTACCAGGCTGGTTCGTCTGACTTCGCCTTGCCGCTAGCGTTCGAGCAAGCCTGTGCCAACGCAGACTTTCATCTGCACATGGGAGCCTACGCAAGCGAGAACGTGCGCAAGACAGCAGACGCCGTCCTGCCAATCGGCTTGCCGCCCGAGATCGATGCGAGCTACACCAACATCGATGGGGTCGTACAATCAGTTTACGCCGCATCGAAATTGCCCGGCGATGCCCGCCCGGGCTGGAAAGTGCTTCGTGCGCTTGGCTCCGCACTTGCTCTTGATGGCTTCGGTTTCACCGAGATTTCTGAAGTTCGCGAGCAGATGAGCAAGGCCTCGGGTAACGCGACGGAACCCGGCGCGCGCAAGACAACTTCAGCGCAACAGCAAGGCATGTTCCAGCGTATTGCCACTACGGCCATCTATCGATCCGATGCGGTGTTGCGCCGCTCGTCATCCTTGAATGCGCATCCACTTACGCGCGGAGCACTGGTTGCCTTGCATCCTGCCGATGCGGCTGGCCTGGGTTTTGCGCAGGGTGACCAGGCCTGGGTGGAGAAGACACAGTTGTCCGTGCATCTTGATGCGCGTGTACCCAAGGGTGCTGCGTGGATCGAGGCTGGATACGCAGATGTTGCCAGGTTGCCTGCTGATGGTGTGATGCTCCGGATCGCGAGGGCCACCGCATGATCGACTCGATGCGCGACAGCCTGCTCGGCTATGGCGATGTCGGAATGACCGCCTGGGTCCTGATCAAGATCCTGGCCGTTGCCGTGCCAGTGATTATTGCAGTGGCCATGTTCGTCTATTGGGAGCGCAAGGTCATCGGCTGGATGCATGTGCGCATGGGGCCGAACCAGATCGGTCCATTCGGCTTGCTGCAAGCGTTCGCGGATGTCTTCAAGCTCCTGTTCAAGGAAGTGATCCTGCCGGCCAATTCGAACAAGGTCCTGTTCTTCCTGGCTCCGATGATCGCACTGGTTCCTGCACTGGCGGCCTGGTCGGTCATTCCATTCGATGTCGGCATGGTGCTGGCCAATGTGAATGTGGGCCTGCTTCTGTTGCTGGCACTGACCTCGCTAGGCGTCTACGGCATCATTCTCGCCGGCTGGGCTTCAAATTCGCGCTACGCAATGCTGGGCGCCATGCGTGCGGCCGCGCAGACCGTTTCCTACGAAATCGCCATGGGCTTCGCCCTGGTCAGCGTGATGATCCTGACCGGTAGTCTGAACCTGACCGATATCGTGCTGGCCCAGGCCGGTGGCAAAGGATTCTTCGACTGGTACTGGTTGCCCCTGTTCCCGGTCTTCATCATCTACTGCATATCCGGTGTTGCCGAAACCAATCGTGCGCCATTCGACGTCGCCGAGGGTGAGTCGGAAATCGTGGCTGGCTTCCATGTCGAGTACTCCGGTTCGGCGTTCGCGATTTTCTTCCTGGCCGAATACGCGAACATGATCCTGCTCGCGTTCCTGGCTGCAATCCTGTTCTTCGGTGGCTGGCTCAGTCCGTTCCAGGGCTGGATCGATGCCGATGTGGCATGGATCGACTGGATCTGGAAGGGCGGCTGGCAGTGGACCTTCGTCAAGGCGTTCTTCTTCAGCTTCTTCTATTTGTGGTTCCGCGCCTCTTTCCCGCGCTACCGATATGACCAGATCATGCGTCTCGGCTGGAAGGTGTTCATTCCGATAACGATTGCCTGGGTGATCGTTGAGGCCTGCCTGAAGTATTTCGGCATCGTCACGATCGGCGCATGAGCGAGCAAGGACCACACGACAAACCATGAACAGAGTCATTCACTACTTCAAGAGTCTGCTGCTGCTCGAGCTGCTTGGCGGCCTGTGGCTGACCATTCGGTACATGTTCAAGCCTAAGTACACGATGCGCTACCCGGAAGAACATATTCCGAAGTCGAATCGTTTCCGTGGCCTGCATGCGCTGCGTCGCTACCCGAATGGCGAGGAGCGTTGCATCGCCTGCAAATTGTGCGAAGCAGTCTGCCCGGCGCTGGCGATCACCATCGATTCGGAAATGCGCGAGGACGGGACGCGGCGCACGACACGCTATGACATCGACCTCTTCAAGTGCATTTTCTGTGGATTCTGCGAGGAGTCCTGCCCGGTCGATTCGATCGTCGAAACCCACTTGCACGAATACCACTTCGAACAGCGTGGAGAAAATGTCGTCAACAAGATCCAGTTGCTCGCCATCGGTGATCGTTATGAAGGCGAGATTGCCGCTGCGCGTGCGCAGGATGCGGCATTTCGATGAGCAGGCACGGAGAATCCAATGACATTTGAACTGGTCTGCTTCTACTTCTTTGCCAGTGTGGCCGGACTGGCTGCGTTGGCCGTGATCAGCGTGAAGAATCCGGTCGTGGCTGCGCTGAACCTCGTGCTGACTTTCTTCTCCATGGCGTGCGTCTGGTTGCTTGCGCAGGCCGAGTTCCTCGCCGTGGCGCTGGTGCTGGTCTACGTGGGCGCCGTCATGGTGCTGTTCCTGTTCGTGGTGATGATGCTCGATGTCGATTTCTCACCGGTTCGCGAAGGATTCGTGCGTTTCCTGCCAGTCGGCGTTGTGGTCGCCGCGGTCATGCTGGTCGAGATGCTGATGATGATTGGCGTGCGTACGCTGCAGATGGCACCCAATGATGATCCTGCTGCACTCGCTGGCATGACCAACATGGGCTGGCTGGGACGCACCCTGTTCCGGGATTTCCTGCTGCCGTTCGAGGTCGCCGCGCTGATCCTGACGGTCGGACTCATAGCCGCCATTCCGTTGACCCTGCGCAAGCGCAGCGGAATCAAGTCACAGAATCCGGCGCGCCAGGTCATGGTCAAGCGGGAGGATCGCATTCGCCTGGTCAAGATGGACGCGGTCAAGAAAGGGGAGGTGTCTCCATGATCACGTTGGCCCATTTCCTGACCCTGGCGGCAATACTGTTCTGCATTGCAGTTGCCGGAGTCTTCATCAATCGCAAGAACGTCATCGTGCTGCTGATGTGCATCGAGCTGATGCTGCTCGCCGTCAATACGAATTTTGTTGCGTTCTCGCGTTTCCTTGGCGATCCGTCAGGGCAGGTTTTCGTATTCTTCATCCTTACCGTGGCGGCCGCAGAAGCGGCGATCGGTCTGGCCATCCTCGTCGTCCTGTTCCGCAACCGCGCGACCATCGACGTGACCGACATCGACAGTCTGAAGGGTTGATTGATGATGCTCGACAAATCCATTCTGCTGACGATCGTCCTTGCCCCCCTGTTTGGCGCGGTGCTGGCCGGCCTGTTCGGCAAGCGCATCGGCCGCGTCGGTGCGCACAGCGTGACGATCGCCGGTGTCGGCTTGAGCTGCGCGCTTTCGTTTTACGTGCTCTACCAGTTGGTCTGGGGTGGCGCCCAGG
>NZ_JBAWHJ010000077.1:0-6406 GCF_049593775.1 Dokdonella sp.
GACCAATTGAGTCGAGTCGAGTCGACCCTACGCTACCGATACTCGCAATTTGGCGGCAGAATCGATCACGGCGAACCGAAGTTCGACGGATCGGCTCCGCAAATCAATTGCCTGGCACGGCCTGCCTGGGTGGTACCGGGTCCTGCTGGCTGCGTTGACTGGCAATCGACCGATCCAAACACGCGTGTCAGCTGTTTGCGATAGACCGTTGCGATTTCCGGTCCGGCGGCGTCGAGATCGGGTGTGACGTTTTCCGGAAGTAAAACCTCCTGGGCTGCAGTCATCTCACTTCGACTGATCAGAGATTTCGCATACTCGATGCGAAAAAACGTCACCAACGGATCGGCCGGACTGAGCGCAATGGTGGCGGATGCGATGGCTTTCCGGAAATTGTCAGCACTGCTCGAATCGTCTGGCTCGACATATGCCTGCATGAGCGCGAGGTTGAAGAAAGAGCGCGCTGTATTGGTGTGGTTGGTACCGAGGCTTTCCGAGTACGACATGGCCGCGTTTCGATAGGGCTCGATGGACTCCGCATAGCGTTCGGCACGCACCAGGGCTACTGCCAGCGTAGACCATGCGAATGCTGTAACCGACGACTTGCGCCCATAGGCGCTTTCGATTGCCCTCGACAGAGGGCGAACCTCTTCGATCGCGTCATCAATTCGAGCGAGATCCAAAAGCGCATCAACCGTGCGCAGCCGGGTCAGTAGTACGGTGGCATGGTTCTCGTCGACTACCTTTCTCAGCTGATCGAGTAGCGACTCAAGCGCAGCCAGCGCGGCGGCAGGATTGCCACCAAGGCGGTGCGCACCTGCCAATTGCCATTGCGCATCGATCCGATCGGCATCAAGCAAGTCCTCCGGGAGCCGAGCCAGTGCGTCCGTCAGAACAGGAATGGCCTCGGCTGGCTCCCTTCGTGCCATCCAGTACTTGCCACGCGTCAGCAAGACATAGGCATCTGCATCGCGCTCTCGCTCAAGCGCTTTCAGAGCCTGATCAGCTTCGGCAAACGCGTGCTGGGCGACCAGGCGCATGGCGCGCAGCAATGACAGGCGTCGGGCGAGTACTTGTTGGCCGGGCTCATTCCGGGCCCACTGCAGGGCCTGCGCCATTGAACGGTCATCCGTGTCGACGACACCCAGCGCGAGTTGAACACTGCCGACTTCCGCGGCCAGCTCTGCATAGACCTCGGGCTGGCTGCTGACATGCTCCGAGATTCTCCGGCTGGCAGCATCAAGTATGCTTCTCGCGCTCACTTCTCCGCCAGACAATCCGGTGGGATCGGCAGCGATAAATGCATCGCTGAGTGCGGCCAGCGCTTCGCGTGCCCGATCCCGCTCCTGACTCGCGGTCACACCTTGCCGGACGATCAACACGGCGGCAATGGCAATGCTCGCAAGCACCAGGGCACCTGCGATTGTCGCTATCGCGTTGCGTCTGATGTACTTGCGAAACCGATAGAAACCGTGTCCACCGGCTGCGCGAACGGGCCGATGTTCGAGCCAGTTTTGAAGATCTTCATCCAGTGCTGCAGCGCCCACATAGCGCGCCTGAGGCTCCTTGCGCAAAGCCCGCTGCACGATGCTTTCAAGGTCACCGCGCAAGGCCTTGCGCCACTTGTGCCGATCGTCACCCGACAGGACCTGGCTATCGTTCACTGACATCGCCGCGAACGCCTGTTCCATCGGCTGAGGCGGCGTAGCTAGAATCAGCCGCTCGACATCGGCGGCGCGCAGACCGGCAACATTGAATGGAGGAGCGCCGCAAAGTAGCTCGTACAGCAGGGCACCCAAGGCGTAAACATCGCAGGCCACAGTGATCGGCTCGCCCGTAAGTTGCTCGGGCGCCGCGTATGCCGGCGTGAAGTAGCGATCAACCGTCGCGGTTGTTTCGCTGTTCTCGACCAGGCCCTTGGCGATCCCGAAGTCGAGCAGGCGGGCACGGCCATCGCCGTCGACCAGGACGTTGGAGGGCTTGATGTCACGGTGAACCACCAGGGCCCGATGTGCATGGACTACCGCCGCGACTACCTGTCGGAACACACCGACTCGTGCTGCGATATCAAGCTGCTCCTCCGCGCAATAGTCGAGGAGCATTCGGCCTCGGACCAGTTCCATGGCAACGAAGGGGGTCCCGTCGTCAGTCTCGCCGACATCAAGCAGTCTGGCGATCCCAGGATGCTCGAGCCGAGCGAGCGTACGTCGCTCTGCCAGAAACCGCTCAATCGCGGCACTGTGGCGAAGCTCGGCACGCAGTATCTTGATGGCCGCCTCCTGATGGACGCCACCGGACGCGCGAACACCCCGAAACACGCAGCCCATACCGCCTCGACCGAGTTCTTCGTGCAAGACAAAGTTTCCCGCAGTGGCGTGCACCGTCGTCCGCCCACTGGCAGAAACAGCCAACGCGGACGCGAGCAGGCTGACCGGCATGCCATCAGGAATCGAGTCGGGTTGTTCATCGCGCGCAAGCAATCGGCGCAATTCGGCGACTGTTGCAGGATCTTCGCTCGCTACCTCGCACAACCAGTCTTCACGCTTCTTGGGCGGCATCTCCAGCGCTGCAGCAAACAGCTCCTGGAGGCGCCGCAGTCTATGAACGCCGGACATGTTTTGCGACGTCCAATTGCTCGGCCAGCCAGGTTCGAGCAAACCGCCATTGACGACCGACGGTTGCTACCGAGCTGTCGCATGCTTCGGCAATGCGTTCCATGCCGAGTCCGCCGAACACGCGCAATTCGACCACGCGCGCGCAGTCCGCATCGAGCAATTGCAACTGGGTCAAGGCTTGATCCAGAGCCAACCAGTCGATCTGATCACCCACCGAGGGGATGTCTCCTGAGTGGAGTTCATCGAACTGCAATGCGATTTGACCGGAACCCCGCTTCTCGGCAGAACGTTCGCGCAGATAGTCGATCACGACCCTGCGCACGACCGTTGCAGTGATGGCGAAGAACTGCTCCCGATTCTTCCAATCCACTTCACGCTGCTTTTCCAGGCGGATGTAGGCTTCGTTTACAAGCTCGGTTGCCGAGAGGGTCAACCCCGAAGGTGCCCGCCTCAGTTGCGCACCGACCAACCCGCGCAGGACAGGATACAGATGCTCCATCAGGGCATTCTCAGCGTCCCGATCACCCTTCCGCCAACTCGACAGGAGCCCCGTAACTCCAGGCTGATCGCTCGGCATGTACGACATCTCCCGTAGAATCGAATCTTGGGAGTATAGCCGTCCCACAGGGGAATTCCGCCTCATGCCGCACGCATCGAAACATTGCGCCGCTGTAGCGGAGCACCGCGCCACCCGTGCTGTGTTCAGGCAGGAGGCGTGGGTCTTGACCAACGCTTCCACCAGCGCATCGCAGTAATCTGAAGAAATCGTCCGAGAACAAAGAGCATGAGTAGCTGCCAGAGAAAGCCGCCTACCAACACCGCCACATCTGCGACATCCATCTGCGACCAGTCGCTTGACCACAGCCGCCTTGCATAGCCTGGCAACGAATCGATTGCCGCAGTGCCGAAATGATTGGCTGCAGCCACAATCATCCACGCAAAGAACACGCTACTCAGAATTCCGTACACCAGCAGCGCAGCCGCCGTCCGCGGCCCGAATAGCGCCGGTTCGCCCTCGTTCCGGCGATGGCGCAGCCGATGCCAGACTCTCACCAGAGAGGACTGCGCCGTTGCGCGCAAGTTGGCGACTCCGAGCAAGTCGCTGGCCAGCCAGTATCCATCCATGCGCAGAAATGGATTCATGTTCCAGACTATCGAAATGGCGCCGGAAAGTGCTACGACCAGTAGCACGGCTTGTCCACTCGCAGCGTGCCAGGCCATCAATAAGGAGATCCAGAGCCCTTGCATATAGACGCCAGCCACATCGATCAGCGCGCGTTCGCGCCTACTCATCCGCCACGTTTCCGACAGATCGGCGTAGGCGACCGGAAAACACACATACCATCCGATACCAATGCTGACTGTCCGTGCGCCTGAACGCCACGCGGCGGCGGCATGGCCCAGCTCGTGCAGGACGACACCGAGTGTGCCCAAGCCCACGGCCATGAGGATGTCACTCGAGCCGACAGCAGCGAAGCTGCCCTCATCGAACAATGTTCGCATCAGCGCGAGCAGGGCCATGGCGATGATCAACCCTCCCGCGATCATCAGCCTCGGCGCGTACAGTCGATGCAAATATTCTGCGAATTGATTGACGGCGGCAGGCCGGAGCATTGGTATCATCAGGCTCATGTAGCGCGGTCGTGCTGGTTGCACCGGGGCAGTGTGCTTCACACTGCCTTCGATGCAGCACGGAACCACTAGTTTCGTGGGCAAACACCTTTCACCAATCAGAGCCTGCAGCGCCGGGCCATCCGTTTCCTTCCAGCCTTCGGCGTGCAACTCGCTTTTGGTCCAGCCAAGCAATCGTGGACTGGCGAACGCACTCAGCAACCGGTGCATCCTCCCCGGCAGGACCAGCCTCTGGACTCGCCCCTGGTCGTCATCGAGTTCGTACAGCCAGCGGGGCGCAGTGGCGGCTTCGTCGAAGATCTGAATTCGCAATGCCGGATTGAGATGATAAAGCGCTTCACTCATTTCCCATTCTCTTGGAGTAGACACGGCGCTCTCGAGCCCTGGAATTTTTACTTCGCTCCATCGGGCAGGGCGCTGCACATGCCGGGACCTCGGCGACCACAACCGCGTCTGAATTCGACCCGATCCTCCAATGCATGCACCGGCGCGACCTCAAGAATGACCTTGCCTTGGGGCCGGTCTCCTGCGTCATCGTTCGGCAACGGCAAACGGTCCAGGAAACCTTGGATCAACGTCTGATGCAGCGCTTGGCAACAGTGGAGCTGGCGAGCCAGGCAGAACGTGCCTGACCCGACAGCTCCAACGCTTCACTCTGAATCAGAGGTCACCCTCATGGGATGGGATTGCTATCACCGCCATCATCACCAGGTCCACCACCACCATCACCACCGCTGCCACCACCGCCACCACCACCACAGCAACTGAATTCGACGCGCTGCTCAAGTTCGGTGATCGACATTTCCTCGATGAGGTTCTGCTCTTTCATGATTGACTCCTTGGTTTGCATTGCGGGCCATCGGCCCGCGGGAATCCCGGAACTCCGGGACAACTCGTTGTCGACGGGGACTTACTGCACACTGCAGTCGCCGACGTCGTCTCCGCGCTCGACTTGGTGCAGAGAGATCTCTTCGAACAATTTCCGGCAAATCCGCAATCTCCAGCCCGATGGTTCCAACATGTCCTTGCGGCTATGCCGCGGACGACAATGGCTCAAGCAAGTCGAGCCGCATCAATTCCGTCAAGAGGTCCCTGGCCTGTTTCGGCGCACCTCCTGATTGCTGCAGGAAGGAGAGGGACTCGCCGAGCGTTGTGTGGCCTGAATCCAGCTGTGCATAGAGGCCCCGCGCCCACTGCGGAAGCCGATAGGCGCGCTGACGGCCAACATGTATCCAGAACACCTCGCCGTCGCGACGGAACTCGGTGATGCGTTGTGCATCAACAGTCAGCGAATGATTTTCGGCAGGCAAATCGCCATCCTTCGATGGCAACGCGGTTGGTTCGATCTCGTCGAGCCAGCGATGAAAGCAGAAGGCAAACTCCCAATGTTCGGGGGCGCGCTGGACCTCACTGGCGAGTTGCGTGTAGAGCGTTTGCATGATCGAGGTGAGCGCGGCATCGGTTTGCGTGTCGTCAACAAGGCTGGCCTTGGACGGTGGGAAGATCAGGGGCTTGGCCTCTGCGTGCACTGTTCCACTGCGGGTCGACGCGAAAAGCGGCAATACCGGCAGCCCGAGCCCGATCGACAAGCGCGCGATACCAGCTTTGACTCGAATGCGTTTGCCGAGAAATTCAAGCCGGATCGCCCCTTCCTCGACCAGGTGACCATCCGGCCCCATGTTGCCGTCAACATAGATCAAGCCTGCACGCCCCTTGCGCAGCGCAGAGAATAGCTTCCGTCCGACTCGCGGATCCTCGACTTCCAGCAGTGACATCGCAGTTTTGAATGGCTCGGGACCTTGCTTCATCAACTCGGCCCAGTCGAAGTACGCATGCTTCGCAACAGGTGCGACGAACGGCGTGCCGAGGCTGGCCAAATCGACGAATATCTGGCGATGGTCACCATAGTGAAACAGCGCGATGAGCACCCCGCCATGCTGCTTCACGATTGATTTCACTTGAACCTCATCCCAACCACGCAACAGGGGAGTCGGCATCCGTTCGGGGCGTCTTCCTGTGACAGCACGCTGTCGTGAGAAGTCCGAGCTCAGGTCTCGCAGCCGATCAGCAAATCCATCTATTGCGCATTTACGCAGCGAGGACGCTGCCTGCGCCCACGCTCGAATCTCGTCGACGTGTTGGTGCGCACCGAAAAGGCTGAG
>NZ_JBAWHJ010000078.1:0-4490 GCF_049593775.1 Dokdonella sp.
ACAATGAAAGCGGGCAGGCCATCAATATGCAGGCCTGGTATGGATCGGATCTGAACAAGCTCTGGTTCAAACTGGAAGGCGAACGCAGTGACGGAAAAATGGAATCGGTGCGAAGTGAACTCTTGTGGGACAAGGCCATATCGGCCTACTGGGGGCTTCAAACCGGTATTCGCCACGATTTCGAAGACGGACCCGATCTCAATTGGGCTGCGTTCGGGGTCCAGGGATTGGCACCGTACTGGTTTGAAGTCCAGGCGACCGCCTACCTTGGCGAGTCTGGCCGTACTGCATTGCGGCTGGAAGTCGAGTACGAAATCCTGCTGACACAGCGTCTGATCCTGCAGCCCGACCTGGAAATCAATTTTTACGGAAAGGATGATCCGGCGCGCGATATCGGCAGTGGACTTTCCGACGTCGAATTCGGACTGCGACTGCGCTACGAGATTACTCGAAAGTTTGCTCCCTACGTGGGTGTGGTGTGGTCGAAGAAATATGGCCAGACGGCGACCTACGCGCAGGCCGCGAACGAAGATGTTCAAGACACCCAGCTTGTTGCCGGTGTGCGGCTTTGGTTTTGACCAAATGGAGCAGCAATCATCTACCGCGGACAATGGCGAGGCGAGCGTCCGAATGCGCAGGGTCACTTGCCGCAGGAAGGTGCCCGCAAGGAGATCGAAGGCTGAAGGATGGACTTCAGCTACCCTGAATCACAGTACGAGGCTGTGCTCGACTTCGTGCGGATTGTTCGGGTCAGCGATGCGCTGGAATCCGAGATCATTGGCCAGTTGGCGCATTTTCGAATTGCCTGCATCGTCCATGGAGACGAGCTTGACCAGGCCGCGCTCGCGCGCCACCTCCACAAGGCGCTGCATGAGCAGGGTTCCGAGTCCACGATGTTGCCATTCGTCTGCAACCGCGATGGCACATTCACCGATGCTCCGGTCCGCTCCCGTGGCGTAGCGGCTGACGCCGACTTCAACCGCCTTGCCTTGCTCTTTGACGATCGCAATCAGGGCCATGTCGTGGCTGAAGTCGAGATTGGTCAGACTGTCGATCAGTTGGTCGCTGGGCTGGCTGATCTGACAGAGAAAGCGCATGCGCCGCGCCTCTGGTGAAAGGCGGGTGATGAATTCGCGCTCGAGCGTGGCGTCTTCCTTGCGGACCGCGCGGATCGTGACCGCGGTGCCGTCGGTCAGCTTCTCCTCCCAGAATGGCATGCCGGCCTGGCGGGAGAATGGGCTGGTATTGTTTTCGTTGGCGGTCATGGGCGCGGTCTCCTCAGGTGTCGCAGTCATGTTGCGCCTTGTCGCGGATGCATCCATTGATCTGGATCATTCCGGGCCCACGAACCGCTCGAATACCACGTTCGGGATTCTTCATCTGGGAAACGAAACGACACGGCTTTCTGGCATTTGATGCAGGTCAATAGGCGTGTTGCCCGGCGATCCCATACTGCGGTGCAATAGAAGCAATTCGCAGACAACGGATGGGGCGTCCTGCTCGCCACAGCCGGCACCAGGGAAAAATCCGGAATGCCGGATATGACATCCTCTTTGGAATCCCGGACCTCGAGTAGCCCATGACCATCAAGCTCACCTCACCCGCCGCGCAGTACAAGGCCAACCAGGGACCTCTTCTGCACCTGGGCCACTTCCTGTCGCTGAGGGGGTCGGCTCGTGAGTAGCGCGGAGGACCAGGCTGGCAAGACAGCAGCCGTCGATTCCGACGACATCAGCTGGGTGTGTAATCGGACATTCGACCAGATTGCCGTCGGAGACGAGGCCAGCATCGAGCGCACGCTGACTGCCAGCGATATCCAGCTATTTGCTGTGCTCTCCGGGGACGTCAATCCTCAACATCCAGATCCCGTATTTGCGGCCTCCACGCGTTACCACGGCGTGATTGCTCACGGCATGTGGGGCGCCGCCCTGATCTCCGCCGTGCTTGGTACGCGCATGCCAGGTCCGGGCACGATCTACCTGAGTCAGACCTTGCGCTTCGCCGGTCCGGTTCGCGTCGGTGACACCCTGTCAATCAGGGTGCAAGTGACCGCCCGCGAAGTGGATAGCAAGCGCCTTGCGCTGGCCTGCACCTGCATCAACCAGGACGGTGAGTGCGTGATTGATGGCGAAGCGCACGTGATTGCACCAACCGATCGAATCGAGCGCAGGCGCGCAACCTTGCCCGAGGTGAGGCTCACCGATGCGACTGGTGTGCAGCGACTGCTCGATGCCGTGAAGTCGATCCCTGCGATCCGCTGCGCGGTGGTTCATTCCTGCGACGAGATTTCCCTGCGGTCCGCGCTCGACGCCCGCGAAGCGGGGCTCATCGATCCGGTGCTGGTAGCACCGCGTGCAAGGCTGGAAGCCCTCGCCACACAGTTCGAACTCGATCTTTCCGGCATCGAAATCGAAGACGTCCCGCACAGCCACGCCGCTGCGGCGCGCGCTGCCGAACTCGCTTCGTCGGGTGCGGTTGCTGCCTTGATGAAGGGTAGCCTGCACACGGACGAATTCATGGCCGCGGTGATCGCGCAGGATGCCGGACTGCGTACCGCACGACGCATTTCGCATTGCTACCTGATGCAGACGCCGTCCTACCCGCGCCCGTTCATCATCACCGACGCGGCGATCAACATCGCGCCCGATCTGGAGGCCAAGGCCGACATCGTTCGCAATGCTATCGACCTGTGCCGGATCATAGGTGTCGAGCAGCCCCGCGTAGCCATCCTGGCCGCCGTGGAAACGGTGAACCCGCACATGCCTGCAACGATGGATGCGGCCGCGCTCTGCAAGATGGCTGACCGCGGCCAGATTTCCGACGGCGTGCTTGATGGGCCTCTTGCTTTCGACAACGCCATTTCGGTCGCCGCGGCACGCATCAAGGGCATCGTCTCGCCGGTCGCCGGGCGCGCCGATGTGCTTGTCGTCCCCGACCTCGAAAGCGGCAACATGCTGGCCAAACAACTGGAGTACCTCGGTGGTGCCGCGAGTGCCGGCATCGTCATGGGCGCACGCGTGCCCATCATATTGACCAGCCGGGCCGATTCGCGCGAAACGCGAATTGCTTCCTGCGCCGTCGCTCTGCTGGTCGCTCGCCACTACCAGACAACGCCACCATGACCAGCGACTACATACTGGTACTCAACGCCGGTTCGTCGAGCCTCAAGTTCGCGTTGTTCGACACTGCACAGGTCCCCCTGCCGCGTATCGCCAACTGGAAGGGCAGGGTCGATGGCATCACCGGACCGGCGCCGAGCTACACTGAGACCGGCCTCGCAACTGCACCGCTTCAGCTCGATGAAAAGAGGCCTTACCACGCCGCACTCGAATTCATTCGCCTGCGGGTACTCGCTCACATTGGCGTGAATCGCATCAAGGCCATCGCGCATCGTGTCGTGCATGGTGGCAGCAAGTATTTCGAGGCCGTACGGGTCGATGCAGAGGTCCTTGATGACTTGAGGTCCTATATCCCGCTCGCCCCCTTGCACCAGCCGTTCGCGCTGGAAGCGATTGACGCTCTGCTTGTCTCGAATCCGGATATCACGCAAGTCGCCTGCTTCGATACCGCGTTCCACCACAGCATGCCGATGGTCGAGCAGATGCTGCCGTTGTCATGGGATGCCTGGGAGCGAGGGCTGCGTCGCTACGGGTTTCACGGTCTGTCCTACGAATACCAGTCGATCGTACTCGGGGAGCACTACGGCGATGGTGCGCGAGGGCGTACCGTCGTCGCCCATCTTGGCAGTGGCGCCAGCCTGTGCGCGATGAGAGATCTCAAGAGCGTCGCGACGACAATGGGGTTCTCTGCGCTGGATGGACTCATGATGGGCACGCGTACAGGAGCGCTGGACCCGGGAGCCGTGCTCTACATGATGGAAATCGAGAAGCTGAGCCTCGATCAGGTCGGCGAAATGCTCTATCACCGGTCCGGACTGCTCGGCATTTCCGGCCTTTCCTCGGATCCACGCGATTTGCTCGCCGTCGAGGCAGGCAATGAGCGCGCACAAGCCGCACTCGCACTTTACGTGCGCCGCATCGTGCGCGAAATCGGTGCGCTGACGGCCGTACTCGGGGGCCTCGACCTGCTCGTCTTCACTGCGGGAATCGGCGAGCACAATGCTCAAATCCGCGCACGCATTTGTGCCGATTTAGGCTATCTAGGCATAAAAATCGACGCGACCTCCAATGCCGCCAACAGACCGCTGATTTCGACAGATCAGGGCAGCGTACGTGTTGCAGTAGAGCCGACCAACGAGGAATGGATCGCAGCGCTGTGCGCCGAGCGGCTGGTGCCTGCCTGAAGGCACGATGGGTTGGCCGTTCCCGAACATGATGTTCTCGCTCAAGGTTGACGCAAGAAAAGAATCGGTTGGACACCTGACATATCGTCAACCGGAATCCCTCTCGGCCTTACGGATTGCGGATTCTCCCCATGCAGCACGGCGGCAACACTGTGTCGGCGCCAGGATGTCTGGCGCAGCGCAGCGC
>NZ_JBAWHJ010000079.1:0-6657 GCF_049593775.1 Dokdonella sp.
GCTCTGGATGGGCAATGAAATCCATCGCAGTGCACCACCATTGCCCGAGCGCGTGGCCACTGATTCCGGAAAAGTCCTGTTCACGCGTGCCGACTTCGAAACCGGTCGTCAGGTATGGCAATCCTTCGGTGGCCAGCAATTGGGCTCGGTCTGGGGGCATGGTGCCCTGGTCGCTCCGGACTGGAGCGCCGACTGGCTTCATCGCGAATCGGTGGAGCTGCTCGACATGTGGGCGCGGCGTGATCATGCCTCAGCCTATGAGGATCTGGACGAGCCCCGCCAGGACGCCCTCAAGGCGCGTTTGCGCGCCGAGATGCGCAGCAATACCTACGATCCGGCCAGTGACACGATCACGGTGTCTGCCGATCGGGCCCAGGCCATTTCGAATGTGGCCGCGCACTACATCAGCCTGTTCAGCAACGATCCGGCCACCCAGAAATTGCGCGAAGGCTACGCCATGCGCAACAACACCGTGCCCGATCAGGCGTATCGCGAAAAACTGGCAGGCTTCTTCTTCTGGACCAGCTGGGCCGCGTCCACCAATCGACCGGACAGCGACATCAGCTACACCAGCAACTGGCCGTATGAGCCTCTGGTAGGCAATTCGCCGACCTCCGGATCCTTCATGTGGACCGTCTTCAGCGTGCTCTTCATGATTGCCGGTATTGGTATCCTGGCCTGGCACTATGCGGTCTGGCATAGCAAGGAACCGCATCTGACGCCGCCGGCGAAAGATCCGCTGGCTGGCATCACCGTGACGCCGTCGATGCGAGCCACGGCGAAGTATTTCTGGGTCGTGCTGGCCCTGCTGCTGGTGCAGATCCTGCTTGGCGCGATCACCGCGCACTATCAGGTCGAAGGACAGCAGTTCTACGGATTCGACATATCGCAGATCCTGCCATATTCGCTGACACGAACCTGGCACACGATGCTGGCGGTGTTGTGGATCGCAACCGCATGGCTGGCGACTGGCTTGTACATTGGCCCGGCAGTCTCCGGGCACGAACCCAAATACCAGGTGCTCGGTGTCAACATTCTCTGGTGCTGTCTTCTGATCATCGTCGTCGGCGCATTTGTCGGCCAATGGTTCGCCGTGATGCAGAAACTCGGCCTGGCGAACAACTTCTGGTTCGGACACCAGGGCTGGGAGTATGTCGATCTCGGTCGCTTCTGGCAGATCTTCCTGTTCGTCGGATTGCTGCTCTGGCTAGGCCTGGTCGGTCGCGCGCTCTGGCCGGCCCTGATGCGCAAGGACGAAATGTCTTCGATCGTCGGCTTGCTGTTCCTGTCCACCGTGGCCATCGCGCTGTTCTACGGTGCCGGCCTGATGTGGGGCGAGCACACACATATCTCGATGGTCGAGTACTGGCGCTGGTGGGTCGTGCACCTGTGGGTCGAAGGCTTCTTCGAAGTGTTCGCCGTTGCCGTGATCAGCTTCCTGTTCGTCAAGCTGGGCCTGGTGCGTGGCACCACGGCTACGGTCAACGTGTTGTTCGCGACGATCATCTTCATGGCCGGTGGCGTTCTCGGCACCTTCCATCACATGTACTTCGCCGGCACGACGGTCGGCGTGATCGCGCTCGGCGCTTCATTCTCGGCGCTTGAAGTGGTGCCCCTGGCACTGATCGGCATGGAGGCCTACGAGACCTGGTCGCATGGCCGTTCGACCGACTGGATGCAGCGCTATCGCTGGCCGATCATGTTCTTCCTCGCGGTTTCGTTCTGGAACCTGGTGGGAGCAGGCCTGTTCGGGTTCCTCATCAACACGCCGTTGGCGCTGTATTACATGCAGGGGCTGAACCTGACGCCACTGCACGGCCACACCGCGCTGTTCGGTGTCTACGGCATGCTCGGCCTCGGCCTCATGCTGTTCTGCCTGCGGGGCCTCAAGCCCGATCTGCACTGGAACGAAGGCTGGCTGCGAACCTCGTTCTGGTCGCTCAACATCGGCCTTTCGCTGATGGCCATCCTGACCTTGCTGCCACTCGGCGTGCTGCAGCTATCGGCAGCACTTGAACACGGCTACTGGTTTGCGCGTTCGGCGGAGTTCATGACCCAGCCGATCATCCACTTGCTGGTATGGATGCGCGTACCCGGCGATACGATCTTTGCCTTCGGCGCCCTGCTGTTCAGCTGGTTCGTGCTTCGCCTGTGGATCAAGCCGAAGCGTGAAAAGGCGGCGTCTGCAGCGCCAGGCGCGACACCCGCAAAGGCTGCGCTGGCGAAGAAGGTCGACTGATCGTGAAGCGGACTCCGCCAGAGGCGAAGCAGGGCGATCGAATCTGGGTCAACGACGTGCTCGGGCGGCTTGAGAAAGAAGCCGCCCGTTCCGCCGACACCCACCTGCTGCATCTCGCCTTTGACGGGTTTCCCGGGATCGATTTCTACTTCAAGGATGAAGCCGCGCACGCGTCGGGCAGTCTCAAGCATCGGCTGGCGCGCTCGTTGTACCTGTATGCCTTGTGCAATGGTCGCTTGCGCAAGGGCCAGGCCGTCGTTGATGCATCCTCCGGAAGTACCGCGATATCCGAGGCCTGGTTTGCACGCCTGCTCGACCTTTCATTCACCGCTGTCATGCCCGCGTGTACGTCACCCGCAAAGATTCGCGACGTGCAGGCCCTGGGTGGTGGCTGCGATCTGGTGGAAGATCCGGGCCAGGTGCATGCGCGTGCGCGCGAACATGCCGACAACGGTGCCTGCCATCTCGATCAGTTCGGCCTTGCCGAGCGCGCCACGGACTGGCGTGGCAACAACAATATCGCGGAATCCATCATCGGTCAGATGCGCAAGGAAACGCATGCGGAACCGAGCTGGATCGTCTGCGGTGCAGGAACCGGCGGCACCTCGGCCACGATTGGCCGCTATTTGCGCTATCGACGCCTGCCGACCCGGTTGTGCGTTGCCGAGCCGCGTGGCGGCGCATTCGCGGAAGGCTGGAGAACCGGGGACAGGTCCGTGCGTTCCAGCCATCCGACCCTGATCGAAGGCATTGGTCGCCCCGAGGTCGAGCCAGGTTTCCTGTTCGAGATCGTCGACAAGGTGCTCGAAGTGGACGATGCCGCCTCGATCGCCGCTGCCTGGCTGCTCGAATTCCTGCTTGGCCACCGCTACGGCGGATCCTCGGGAACGAACTTCATTGCCTGCCTGCAACTCGCAGCCCAGATGCGCGAGCGCGGAGAAACCGGCAGCATCGTTACCCTGCTTTGTGATCGCGGCGAACGCTATCGTGAAACCCTGTTCGAGCCAGACTGGCTGGCAGTGAACAGCATCGATCTCGCACCATGGCGGCACGCACTGAAGTGGGCGATCGAGAAAGGCGTGTGGCAGGTGCCGTCGCCATAGAGTCTATCGGCTAATCCGGGCCAGCGTTTCGGCAAGCAGTTGATGATCGGTTTCCCGCTTCTTGGCGGAGCGCTTGCCCATGTTGAGTAACTTCCAGCGCAGCGCCGGTAGTTCGGCAATATGGTCAGGGAGCCCCAGGCGTTCCCATTCGGGAGTCTCACGCTCAACTGACAACAGGAATTGTCGAACATTATTGTCAATTCGCGCGTGGATGCATGAGATCAGCCGCTCTCTGGTTTCGGTCAGCGACTGCACATTCACGGCGTCGTCGGCCATTCCGGAAAATTCTGCGACGAATCGATCTTCCAGCGGCAAGCGATTGGGCGAGATCAATTCTGCGGCGGGTCGACCGGCGGCAGTCATGTAGACGAGAAACGCCGACCACAAGTCGGTGGTGATGCCTTCGGCCGCAAGCAGATGCATGACATCAAACAAATCTCGAGGATGCTGGCGGTCGAGCGCGGCGACCGGCTTTCCAGCAAACAGATCCGCGAACCCCAGCGTCTGCATTTCAATGGCACCGAAATGCTCTTCTACGCCCGGTTGCGCATTCCTCGTCTCCGGAGGGAAAACAGAGCCGCGCAGCACCGGAGTGACATCAATCTTGATTGCCACCTGGTTCCGATTGATCGCGAGGCTGATTGGAGCACCGTCAGTAGTCGTACGCGTGCGAACCTCGCAACCGAGGCTTTCTTGAAGCTGGTGGCCGATGCGGGTCAATGCGGCGGCAATGCCGTCAAGTGACTCGCGTCGTTCGCCGGCGGGTAGCCAGGTGAGATCAATATCCACGGAGAGTCGCGGCAAGTCCCTGAAAAACAGGTTGATCGCCGTGCCACCCTTGAGGGCGAACGCATGCTCGGTGCCAACAACCGGCAGTACGTCCACAAGCAATGCGAGTTGCCGGGCGTAGGCACTATCGAAGTTTGGCATCGAGATCGGCAGGTAGTGTGATCTGGAAACGTGCGTCGTATTTGCCGCCTCGCAGCATGGCGCGCTTGCCGCGACCCAGATCGACAGCGGCAACGTTCAAGCGTTTAAGCCAGGCATGGTTGTGCCGATGTGCGAGCGCAAGAAAAAGTCGCTTGACCTTGTAGCGGGTGCAACATGCCAGCAGCGTGTCGAGACGCGCAGGTCGCAATCGCACGAGACCCGCAAAGATGGCGTCGGCTTCGTGCACGCTGGCGCGCGTCGGCGTCTCGTCAAGCATTTCGAGAATCGCGCGCTCTTCGCTGGAAAAGAGCAACCAGTGACGTTCGCCCACGGGTTGCAGTTCAACCAGCGCGCGCTCCTTGATTGACGCGTCGAGAGGAAAGTCGAACAGACTGTCCGAATGCCACTCAAGCCGATGCCGAGGCACTACATGGGGTGCCCATTTCGGCGGGCGCTTTGGCCCATAGATCACAACCGGTTTTGGCCCGGGCCGCATGAAGTGCGAAAAGCCGCTCCAATCCAGCGCGGATAGACCACCTACATGCAGAGGGAGTTGAAGCAGTTTCTGGAGCGCGTATACAGCATCCGCCCAGGTCGATTCGGCGCCGGTGCGCCGGTAGACCCCGTAACCTGCGGACTCCAGCCAGCCACCCGCCACATACTTCGGCAGAAGGTTGTCAGCATAGCCATGCGAGGTTAACCAACTCGTCGGCAGCAGCGAACCCGGCGCATGATCGGCCAGCAGGCGGTTCAGCGATTGGCGCTTTCCCTCACTCATGGTGAGGATATTAGGCCTATCAATGAACTAGCGCAAGTTCACCGATTGAGCAATTATACTCACCACAAGTGAGGAAAAAAGGCATAGGGATGAACGGAACGCCCGTTCGCCGTGCGTATTGATCCGATGAAAAAATCGGACACGGCGCCTTGCGAGAGCGCCGCCCCGAGGCATGCATCGACGCCGGCAAGTGGATCGTTACCAGAATCGCTGCAGTTGTCGGACGAGGCTCTCCATGTGGCCGCTGTGGATGAGCCAGGCCAGCAGCGCGAGGTTGATGACAACGACCAGCCAGAAGGTGACCTGATATGAGCGCTTGCGGGTCTTGTGCCGAAAGCTTCCTTGCGCGATCAGCGCGCCCGGCCAGCCACCCAGCAGTTCCAGAAGATGCAAGGTGCTTTCCGCCGTTCGCTGGCCATCGGCGCGCGCGGCAGACTTGTCGAGACCATAGGCCAGGAAGGTGATCGTGCTCATGCCGGCGTAGAACACGGCAGCGACAACGGGTAGCTTTCCGAGGTAGGCAGCCATGGCCAGTGTCAACAGGGCAATCACGCCCAGAGATCGTCGCGGGAATCCCACTCTGCTGGCAGCGGATTTGTCGCCGGCATTCCTGACGTAGCGAATCCGAGTGGCATTCAGCCTGCGCCGGTCATCCTTGCTGGTCTCGTAGGAAATCAGGTCGCCCTCGACCGGGCGTCGGCCGCGCTTCTCGAACGCATTTACATGGACAAACGCGCGCTCGCCGCCGCCGTTTGGCTCGACAAAGCCGAAGCCCTTCTCGTCTTTCCAATCGAAGATCCGTCCGACAAGGCGCATCGGCATCGCGTCCGCATGATGAGGCTGGAAGTTCAAATTGTGCCTTGCCAGGCTGGTTGCAGCCAGTTGCGATCCCTCGACAGTGGGGACCATGCGCTCGGTCAGGCACCGAGGCGGGTCAGGCATGCAGTCATGCCAGGCGCGAGCAGCAGCGCAGGAGGCGTGAGGTGACGCTCAAGCCTGGTGGGCAAGTACAGCCCTTGCTTCAATCTGTGCAGCACGCCACGAAGCTTCCCATTGACCATCGCGAGGAGTCGAATGGGCAAGACGATTGAGCAGGCCTTGCATGGCATCGGCCTGCACGATCAAGTGCTGGATCTGGTCCAGGGCTTCCTGATGATCACTCATCGAAACCATGAAGACTTTCCGGGCCTGACACACGCCGATGCAGGTCTGGGGCGCCTCGATGCGACCGCAGCCGATGCATTGCCATACAGGAACCGGTTCGCCCATCGCCTCAGTGTCCGGCGTGCCCTGAGGCGTCTGCCGTCAACGGCCAATCCGGATCATTGAATCGGTGCGGATAGTCATCCACTGCCTTGCGCATGCTTGCCAGGGCGGCCATGTCCTTCGGATTCTTCTCGAACGACTGAACGGCACCGAGCAAGGGTGCGAGGATGGCATGCAAGGCTGCGTCGGCGTCGGCCGGGAGTTTGCAATTCGCAAACAGGTAGTCGATTGACGACTGGATCTCATCGACCTTCTCCACGGCGATGGATTCCGGCATGTGACCCATTTCGTAGTGGCGCAGCTCATTCAGCGCCTCGTGGATGCGTCCCATGCCTTCACGC
>NZ_JBAWHJ010000080.1:0-13510 GCF_049593775.1 Dokdonella sp.
GTTCCGATCAGGGTGGTCATGCCACCCAGGATCGAGCCGAAAGCGAGCGGCATCAGCAGCTTTCCGGCCGGCAGGTTCTGCCGCGCCGCGATCTGGATGGCGATCGGCATCAGCAAGGCCAGCGCACCGACGTTGTTCATGAATCCCGACAACACGGCTGCAAGCCCGATAAGCGAAAGGATGCTCATGGTTGGCCCGGCCGATTTTGGCAACAGGCGCTTGGCCAGTGCCTGCACCACGCCAGTGATTTGCAGGCCGTGACCGAGCACGAGTACGCAGGCGACCGTGATCACCGCAGGATGGCCAAACCCGGAGAACGCCTCGCGACTGGGCACTGCGCCGGCAACGACACAGACCAGCAAGGCCGCCATCGCCACGACGTCATGGCGAAAGCGACCCCAGAGGAAGAAAACCATGGTTGCTACGAGTATCGCGAGGATGGTGATCTGGGCGGTACTCATGCTGACCCGGCTCCGCTGGTCGAGAGCGCCAACGGGCGCGTTGAAAGGGTTAAACGCATTGCGCTTGCATGACCTGGTGAATCGCCAACAATACCTTGAACCTGCGATCGCCGGGTCGCCTCGCGATACCATCGACTCCTGTTCATACTTCCTGCCTCGAACAATGAAGCCGATCGATCTACGCAGTGACACCGTAACCCTGCCGACTCCGGCCATGCGCACCGCCATGGCCGCCGCCGAAGTTGGCGACGACGTCTACGGCGAAGACCCCACGGTTCGAGCTCTGGAAGAGCGCATGGCATCGGAATTCGGGTTTGATCGCGGCCTGTTCGTGCCAAGCGGAACCCAGGCCAATCTGGTGGCCGTGCTCTCGCATTGCCAGCGGGGCGAAGAAATGATTGTCGGCATGGAGGCGCATACCTACAAGTACGAATCCGGCGGGGCGGCCGCGCTCGGTTCGATCCAGCCGCAACCGATTGCCAATGCCGCTGACGGCAGCCTGCCACTTGAGGCTCTGGCAAAGGCACTCAAGCCGGACGACCAACACTTCGCGCGGACGCGCCTGCTGGCGCTGGAAAATACCTGGCACGGTCGTGTCCTGCCCCAGGAGTACGTGATCGACGCGGCCCGTTGGGCGCGCTCTCACGGACTCGCAATGCATCTGGACGGTGCGCGTCTTTTCAACGCAATGGTCGCCACTGGACTGTCGGCGCACGAACTGGCTGCGCCGTTCGATACGGTTTCGGTGTGCCTTTCCAAGGGGCTGGGCGCACCAGCCGGTTCCGTCCTGCTGTGTTCGGAAGCGCTGATTGGTACGGCGAGGCGCTGGCGCAAGATGCTCGGCGGCGGAATGCGTCAATCAGGCATTCTCGCCGCCGCGGGACTGCATGCGCTCGACCATCATGTCGCCCGACTGGCAGAAGATCATGTGCGTGCTCAACGTCTGGCCGAAGGCCTTGGCAGGATGGGATCGATCCAGGTGCAGGGATGCTTCACCAACATGGTGTTCATCGACCTGCCGGCCGATCGGTTGCGTGCGCTTGATGCGCATCTGACCGGATCGGGCATTCGAGCCAGCATTGGCTACCTGCCCGGTGTTCGCCTGGTGACGCACCTGGACATCGATGACGCAGCCATAGAGCGCACCATTGAAGTGTTCGGCCAGTTTTTCGCCTGATCGCTTGAAGGTCGCTTTTGCAAGGCAATCACGCGTCTCCGCAAGCTTCGAAAGTCCGTTGGCCTTGAGCAACCTGTCCAGTTGCGCAAGGCCTCTTGCCCCAGCGCTTCTCGATATTCGCGAGTTGCGTGCCATGGACTTTATCAGGTCGGTCTTGCCGTTCTGCGCGCGTGGATCGGGAAGCTGGGCGTTGGGCTGGAGCAACCGACCAATGGCATGAACACCCGCCGTGCATCACTCAACGGCATCCACGACAACGGCTGTCCCGTAGCATAGAACCTCGGCCATGCCGGGCATCAACTCGGTCGCGTCGTAACGCATGCCGACGATGGCGTTTGCGCCCAGCATTCGGGCCTGTCGAATCATCAGCTGATAAGTTTCCGCGCGGGTCTGTTCGCAAAGTGTCGTGTAGACCGTGATGTTGCCGCCGAACAGCGCATGCAAACCACCAATGAAGTTCCCGACGATTGAGCGCGAACGTACGGTAAGACCCCTGACCACGCCGAGGCTTTTCACGATGCGATAACCGGGCAGCTCGAGTGCCGTGGTGATCATCGCATTCGTCAACGCGGTTGTTTTCGACGCGCCCAGGCTGTTGCCGTCGTCCGTCAGGTTCAGGGTCTGCATGTTCCATTCTCCGAGGTACGGATCGACATCGGACGATCCTCTGAAAGGGTGGTTGCGCAGATCATGCCAAGGAATGCCCAGACGCGGCCCGTTGGCGTGCGCGGACAGCGTGCTGTGGAGCAGGAGCCTGTGCTTTCGTCGCAGCCTGTGTCGGGCGCCTGATCAGCGAACTACCGACACGCCCTTCCAGAACACGATGCCTCCGGCAAATTCCTTCGCGGCGCCCTTTGGTGACGGATAGAGCCATGCGGCATCGCGATTCTTCTTGCCATCCACGCGCAGCGAAAAATAATGGGCTTCGCCCTTCCACGGACAATGCGCTCTGGTTGCACTTCCGGCAAAGAATTCGCGATTGAGCGAATCGGGCGGATCGTAGTGATTGTTCTCGACCACGACCGTATCGTCACTGGCGGCAAGCACCTGATCATTCCAGATGGCTTTCATGTCACCTCCACTTTGTCCGCTGTCAGGCATCACCCGGGCCGGGCGGTCCCTTGAGTTCGACCACGTTGCCTTCAGGGTCATCGAGATACAGGGAAGGCCCGTTGCCCTCGGCACCATAGCGCGTTTCAAGCGGGCCAGCGCTGACGCCGAATGTGGAAAGATGTTGGCGAATTGCGGTCTCGTCGAACGGCTCGACACGCAGGCAGAAGTGATCGAGGTTGCGGCTGCCCGGTTCGGGTTCGCCGCCACCCGCCCGGCCGAGCTGGCCATCAACGGGTACAAGATCGATCAGGCTGGTGCCGGCTCGTAGCTGGACGAGGCCGATTTCATCCTTGCGCCGCTCGACCGTACAGCCGAGCACATTGCAGTAGAAATGCAGCATCGCATCGAGATCGACTATGCGCAGCACAAGGTGATCGATTTCGCGAATGCGGATCATGACTTGTGATGCGTCTCAGGGACGACCAATCACGGCACGAGAAGTGCCCTGGCTGGGGTCACGCCCCGTGGCGATGGCCGAGCCAAGATCGACCAGGCTGCTCTGGTCGATGCGGATCATGCCGCGCCGGGGACGATCAAGATCCATGATCACGAACGAAAGCACGACGATCAGCATTACCAGCACGTAGGTCGTTACCGAGGGTCGATGACCCGCCACGCCCGCTGCGTATCCGACCACGCCCCCGGTCAGCACGAACGTGGCGAAAAGCAGTAGCAGGATCTCGTTGGGTACGTGTCGGGCGAGTGCAGCATCCCGGCGTCCATACGAGTCGATCATGTCATTCAGCGCCTGGATGAATAGCCCGGACACGACCATCTCCGGGGTTTCCGCGGCGGCCTGCAAAGCCAGCTTCCATATCGAATCCAGATTCCGGTTGGTTTCCACCAGCAGGGCGGTGCGAGCCGATTCATGAGCCAGATCGATGCTGCCAGCGCGAACACGAAGGTTTACGTGCTCGCTCAGACTGGCCTGTACCTGGCTGCGCACCGAATCCGGGAGCAGTTGCGCGCGCAGCCACGTGGTGCCAATGGCATTGGCTTCATCAACCACCGCCTGACTGCGGTTGTCGTATCGCTGCAGTGACAGGGACAGCGTGAATCCGAGGATCAGGGCGAGGAATCCGAGCAGGGATCCCTGGATTGCGTTGATGTGGGTTCGCGTCGTTTCGCTTTCACGCACCTGCACCGGCTTGCCCGCGCGAAAGCCGAATTCCACGGCCACGGTCATGCCGATGAAGATGGCAGCCGCAACAATCAGGCTGTTCTGTTGAAAAATCAGATCAAGCATTCATTCCACCCGGTCGATACGGTAGCCAATTACCCATGTGAACATCTGCGTACACCGACGCGCCTTGTCGAGGCGCCCTGCACGGCTTTCAAACGCTAGTCTTCACCAATTCCGGATCGCGCGCCATGCCTGTGTGGACTCGTGAATCGCAGTCTCCGCCCGATGCCGGCCAAGGCAGGGTCCGGTTCCAGGCGCTTGCTACTGGCCGGACTCAGGCGGCGTCAAGGATCTTCGATCCGCCGGGGAGCCTGAAGCGTTCACGGATAGCGAGAGCTGGATCAGGCTGGACTGGTCGACCCGGATCAATCCGCGCCGCGGACGATCCAGATCAAGGATCACGAACGCAAGGATTACTATCAGGACGACCAGGACGTGAGTGGCTGCGGAAGGTCGGTGACCGGCCGCTCCGGACGCGTATCCCACTACGCCGCCGGTGAGCAGGAAGGTGCCAAACAGCAGCAGAAGAACCGGTTGCGGCACGTGTCGCCCAAGCGCGGCGTCGCGTCGGCCAAAGGAATCGATCATCTCGTTCAGGGCCTGGATGAACAGTCCGGTCGTCACCGGCGAGGGATTTTCCTGCGCCGCCACGACAGCGAGACTCCATAGCTGGTCGAGGTTTTCATTGGTCCGGTTCAACAATTTGCTGCGCTCAGCCGGGTGGACCATGTCGATCCCGCCAGCATCGATACGCAGTTCGACGTGCCGCCGCATGCGCTCGACCACCTCGCCACGTATCGATGCTGGCAGCAGTTGCGCGCGCAGCGCCGCGGTGCCAATGGCGTTTGCTTCATCGACTACGGCCTGACTGCGGGTATCGAAACGCTGCAATGCCAGGGACAGTGTGAAGCCCAACAGCAGCGCAAGCACACCCAGCAGGGATGCCTGGATGGCCCCGACATGCGACAGGCTTGATGCGCTGGCGCCTTCGGCACTGCGTCGACCTATGCGAAAACCGGTCTCGATCGCAGCCACCATCGACACGAGTACCGAGCCTGCGATCAGCACGCTGTTCTGCTCGAATATGAAATCAACCATCTGCTGTGCCTCAGGGACATGCGCAGACCCGCCAAGCGTCACATGCCTGGCGCTCTAGGCGTGTCGGGCGAAGACGGAAAGGCAGGTCTCGGGGAGGCGGCATTTTCCGCGCTTTGGGCGGCCAACGCCAGATGATTTTTCGCTGGCGGGCGAGCCGATCGGGCCGGCAGCGACAACCGCGGATTACGCGCTGTCCAGACCACGAGCCCGAGGACCGCGAAGCACATGCCGTTTGCGGCAAGGCGAAAGTCGGCACCCAGGGGGAGGCATCAGTTCACCAGGCCTGCGGCCGCGCATCCGGGGGAACCAGTCAGGTAGTGCTCCGGGGAACTCCACGGCAGGCTTGCCACTTGGGCGAAACGTGCCGTTCGCTGGAACATCGGATCGGCTTTGGTTGATCAGGTTCGGCTGCGTCGCGATCCGCGGAGTCGGTCGATCGGAAAGCTTGCAATGGCACCCCCGTCTTCGGATCGTCGTGGCTGGCTGCTTTCCGGGGCGCGGGCCTGCGCGTAGACGACTTCATAGCTGGCCGGAAGCCGACCGTCATGCCGAAACTTCTCATAAGCTGCAACGACCCGATTCAGATGTTGCTTGCCGGTCAGCCCACGCGATCGATCGGTATCGGCGTTGGTCGCGCCAATTGCACGCAGTTCGCGCATCAGGCCGAGTACGTCCGAATAGGTCACGGCAAAGGAGTCGCGTTCAAGGACCGGATCTCGAAATCCGGCCGCGAGCAAGGCATCGCCGACCTGGTGGATGTCGAGGAAACGACTGACATGGGGTGTCGAGTCGACTTCGGCAAAGGCATCGCGAAGCTCATGCAATGTCTGTGGTCCGAAGGTTCTGAACAGCAAGGTGCCTTGTGGCCGCAGCACGCGACGAAACTCGTCGAGGACTGTACCCAGCTGTCCACACCATTGCAGGCACAGACTGGAGTGCAACAGGTCGACACTCGCTTCGGAGAGTGGCAATGCTTCGGCATCCGCACAGACGCGCGAGAACGGTCGCAGCCAGCTACGATGCTTCCTGGCCGCGCGCAACATCGGGAGTGCCAGATCAAGCGCGATGGTTTGCGCGTGCGGGTAGCGCTTGCGCAAGCGGGCCGTGCCGCGCGCGGTACCGCTGCCGACATCGAGTATGGTCTTCGGAGCGACGTGCAGGTCGTCGAGTCGCTCCTGCAGGCGTTGCTGCACTTCATCTTGTAGGACGGCATGCGAATCGTAGCTGGAGGCGGCTCGACCAAATGCGCGGCGCACCTGGCCTGTGTCGAATATTCCGCTCATGCGGGTACCAGAGAATCCGAAAACGCCATGATCGCAGATGCGACGCGATCGGGATCGCTCAGGAACGGAGCGTGTGCCGAGGGAAGTTCGAGATACTCGCCGGATGGACATTGTGTAGCGGCCCAGCGCATTGACGCGGGAGTGACCAGCCGATCACGGCGGCCAGCTATCCATAAACTCGGCATGCCGAGTCTGGCCAGTTCGCCACGGGCGTCGAAAGCCTCCAGCACATCAAGCCCCTCCTGCAATGCGTCGACCGATGGTTCCCCGCGCTCGAACACATGCGCCTTGAGGTTGCGCAACTCCTCCTGGGCGTGTGCCGAGCCCAGTGTCTCGAGGGCCAGGAAACGTTCGATAGTCGGGCGAAAGCCCTCCACCAGGGCGCTGCCAAACTCACGGAAGATCCCTGCAGATACGGCATGTGGCCAGTCGTCATCGCGTACGAAGCGTGGACTCGACGCGACTTCTATCAGGCCTGGCACCTGGTTCGGGATATCCAGTGCTGCGCGCAGGGCGATGAGACCGCCGAGCGACCAACCCAGCCAGAGTGCGGGTGGCGTCCGCGCGGCGATGGCGCTGGCAAGGCGGCCAGGATCCAGCGACCCGGACTCGAACTCGCGGCTATGACCGTGTCCGGGCAAGTCCACCAGATGAAGCCGGAAGTGCTGCTCCAGCAACTCGGCAAGCGGCGCGAAAATGCCTCCATGCATGGCCCAGCCATGGATCAGAACGAGGTCCGGGCCTGCGCCGGTAACGCGAATATGCGGACTCATGGTGTGGTCTTGATGCCTGCCAGCACATCGAGCAGTTGCTCGATCTGCGATTCCTCGTGTGCCGCCGACAGGGTGATGCGCAGGCGCGCCGAGTTTTCGGGCACGCTTGGCGGTCGTATCGGCGGAACGAAAAACCCCGCCGCCTCAAGCTGCGCCGATGCCCGCAACGCATCGTTGTTGCCCCCGATCAGCACGGGCTGAATCGGCGTGCGGGAGTCAGCCAATGCGATGCCCCGCGCTGCAGCACCTTCGCGGAACTGCCTGATCAGGTGGTGCAGCGTGTCACGCCGCCAACTCTCCTCACGCGTCAGGCGTATCGCGACCCGGGTGGCCGCCGCCAGTGCGGGCGGCATGGCCGTCGTATAGATCTGGGTGCGTGCGAACTGCACCAGTCCGTCAATCAAGTCCCCAGAGCCGGCAACAAAAGCACCCGCGACGCCCAATGCCTTGCCGAGGGTCGCCATCATGACGGGCGCGGCGTCCTGACCCAGCCCGGCCTCCTCGAGGCTTCCCGCTCCGGTCGCACCGAGCACGCCGAACCCGTGGGCATCATCGACCATCAACGTGGCCTGCTGCTCACGGCACAGGGCCGACAATTCTGCCAGCGGGGCGATGTCTCCATCCATGCTGAACACGCCATCGGTGGCGAGCAGGGCAGCAGAGCTCGGGTCGGCGGCGAGCTGGCGGCGCGCACTTCCGACATCAACATGCCGATACCGCTTCAGGCGCGCGCCTGCCAGACGTGCACCATCGATCAGGCAGGCGTGATTGAGCTTGTCCTGGATACAGACATCGCGCGGAGCTACCAGGGCCTGCATCACGCCCAGATTGGCCATGTAGCCGGTCGAGAACAACAGCGCACGCTTGCGGCCGGTCCACGCGGCAAGGTCTTCCTCAAGCAGGGAATGCTCCTCGCGATGGCCGCCAAGCAGGTGTGCTGCGGAAGTACCAACACCCCAGCGCAGTGCGGCCAGGTTCATTGCTTCTATCAGGGCCGGGTGCTGGGCCAGACCGAGGTAGTCATTGCTGGCGAAATTGAGCAGGCGCTGTCCGTCAATGACCGTATGCATGCCCTCGACCGCGCTCACCGAGCGCATTCGGCGCAGCAGGGAGCTTTGCGCACGCGAGTCGCAAGCCCGGGCTAGGCGGTCGAGCAGGGATGGCCTGCTCACGTAGGACACGTTGCGATCGGCTGGTTGTGCATCTGCATGGGCCAATGGGAGGCTCAGTCGGTAGTGGCTTCGACCGCGAATCGGGTCTGCTGTTCCACGATATCCGCATGCACGGTTCGCGAATCAGGAGGGACGTCGATCTGCATCGCGTGGATGCCAAGTCGACTGAACAGGTTCTGGTCGGCAAGCACATCGGGATTGCCGGTGGTCAGCAACTTCTCGCCGTAGAAGATCGAATTGGCTCCGGCAAGGAAACACAGCGCTTGCAGCTCGTCGCTCATCTCGGCCCGACCGGCCGACAAGCGCACCATCGAAGCCGGCATGATGATTCGCGCGGCAGCAATCGTGCGCACGAACTCGAACGGTTCCAGCAGGGTTGTCCCTGCCAGTGGCGTGCCCTCGACCTGGACCAGGCGGTTGATCGGCACCGACTGCGGATGCTCGGGAAGGTTGGCCAGGGTTTGCAGCAAGCCGGCACGCTGTTCACGGGTTTCGCCCATGCCGACGATTCCGCCGCAACAAGTCTTCATGCCGGCCTTGCGTACGTGACCGAGCGTGTCGAGGCGATCCTGGTAATCACGCGTGCGAATCACGTCGGCATAGAACTCCGGCGCGCTATCCAGGTTGTGGTTGTAATAGTCGAGTCCGGCGGACTGCAATGCATCGGCCTGCTCTGCGGACAGCATGCCGAGCGTGGCGCAGGTTTCCAGGCCGAGGTCGCGCACCGCGCGGATCATGGCAGCAACCTTGGGCACGTCGCGATCCTTGGGTGAGCGCCACGCCGCTCCCATGCAGAAACGTGTCGCGCCAGCGGCCTTCGCCTGTCGCGCACGCTTCACGACGGTCTCCAGTGCCAGCAGCTTTTCCGCCTTGACCCCGGTTGAGTAGCGCGCTGCCTGTGGACAGTAGGCGCAGTCTTCGGGACAGCCTCCCGTCTTGATCGAGAGCAGGGTCGATACCTGAACGGCATTGGCATCGTGGTTGGTCCGATGTACAGCCTGGGCCCGGGTCATCAGATCGGCGAAGGGCAGTCCGAGAATGGCGAGGACTTCATCGCGGGACCAGTCGTGGCGGATGGTGGACATCAACAATCACCGGATTTCGCTAAAGTGGCGCGAGTCTGGGTTCGGCATCGGAGACTGTCAACTTGGCATGGATGAAAAAAGTTGACGGAACCCTGAAACGGTTGCTGGACGTGGTCTTGCCACCACGTTGTCTGTTATGCGGCGCACATGCCGAACCAGGCCACGGTCTGTGCGCGGCCTGCCACGCCGACATGCCGCGCAACGACTGTTGCTGCCAGCGCTGTGCGTTGCCCCTGGAGCATCCCGCCGCCGAGTGCGGCATCTGTCTGCGACGCGAGCCACCTTTCGCGCGCGCCTGGGCGCCATTCCGGTATGCCCATCCACTCGACCTGCTTGAGGCCAGATTCAAGTTCCGTCGTGATCTGGCTGCCGGAAAAGCCTTGAGCGGATTGATGATCGAGGCTGCCCATGGAGATTTGCGCGCGGAACTGCCCGAGCGCATCTACTGTGTTCCCCTGCACCCCGATCGCCTGCGTGAACGCGGCTACAACCAGTCGCTCGAGCTGGCCAAGCCACTGGCGCGGGCATTGGAGATCCCCCTGGATTTCAGCTCGCTGGTCCGCTCGCGCAGCACCCTGGCGCAAACTGGCCTCGATGCCAGGGAAAGGCGACGCAATCTGCGAGGGGCATTCGAGCTCTCATCCGGTGCCGAACTCCCCGGCCACGCAGCGATTCTCGATGATGTGATGACCACCGGCACGACCTTGCGTGAATGCGCGCAGGTGCTGCGCAAGGCCGGTGTGGCCAGAGTTGATGTCTGGGCTCTGGCGAGGGCTCCGGCGCGGCGTTGAAATGTCCTGCATCCGAACCAGCGAGTTGGCGCAGGTGGATGCCGTGTCCCGGATTTTCAGTAGATCGGCGCGTGCCGGGATGACTTGATGCAGGATGCCGAAACCCAGGCCAGCGGAATCATTATCCAAAAGCGGAATTATCCAGCTCCGGCAGATACTCGAGATATCGTTGCCATCGATCGACTGATCTGCTGTGGATCTTCTGCCGAGCCTGCCAGACACTGGCCGTGGCAATGACTTCATCAGGCCTGCCCGGGGATCCTTGCGATATTGCGCTCGGGTCGAGGCCGAGGAACTGACGCAGTCGTTCAAGCGTTGAGTCGGTATCGCTCACAAGCGCTTCGTAATCGAGTTCGAAAATACGATCCGGCATCACCGTCTGCCAGCGTGACATCAGGCGTTGATACCCGTTGACGAAACGGGCAATGTCATCGAACGCATAGCTCCACGCCATGTCCCCGTGGGCGAAGTGCTGGCTCCAGATCGACAACGCCGTATCACGAAGATCGCGACGGCAATGGATGATCCGGGCTTGCGGAAGCATCGCCCCAATCAGGTCAAGATGGCGGAAATTGAGAGGATTCTTGTCGATGTAATAACGCGCAGGCGCGTCGTCCTGCTGCAACTGCATCATGAAGTAGCGGCCAGCGCCGGCGAGCATCTCCGCCGTCGGATTGTCTCCAAGTCGACTTGCGAGCGCGGAAATCCAGTTCAGTTCACCGCGATTTCTGATGCCTTCACCCCGCGAAAGCAGGCTTGCGGCGAGGGTCGTACCCGAGCGCGGCAATCCGGCGATGAAGATCGGCACTCCATCCTGAGCATGCGGGACAGCGGTCAAGACAGGTGCGGCAAGTCGCGCTTGGACAAATTCCTCGAAGGCATTTGCATCCCAGGGATGGTTGTCGTGCCATCGTGAATTGGTTCGTCTGAGCACATCAGTGGCTTCGCCAGTCTCGCCAAGGTCATCGAGCGCCTTGCCCAGGGCGAATCCGATCGCCGTATCGGCGTCTTCCGCGAGGTCCTTTCGTGCCGCACCCTCGCGCAGAAAGACAAGGTCGGGGTCGTCTTGTGCGGCGAAACGATGCGTGTGCGCCAGTCGCAACCAGGCCGAAGCCTGGGCCGGATCAATCGCGAGCGCCTTGCGCAAGAAGTTTCGCGCATCTTCGAAGCGCCCGAGCACGAGTGCAATTTCTCCTGCGCGACGCAGCAGGCTCGGCTCGTCCGGATGTGATGCCAGCATGGGCTCGACCAGCGTTTCCGCTTCAGCGAATCGTTCACACTCGCAAAGAAACCCCAGCGTACGCCGGTCGCTGTCGAGGCTTCGCGATTCGTGACGCCACAAGGCCAGCATGACCTCCGCCAATGACCGCATGCGTGCCTGTTCGCGCAACAGGTAGGCCAGCGAAAGGCTGGCGTTGGCATGGGCCGGATCCAGCGCGATCGCCCGGCGCAGTGATGTCTCGGCTTCGGGCTTCTCTGCGCACATGCGTCGCGCGTTGCCGAGCAGGTAGTGCAGTTGCGCGCATTCGGGATGGTGGTCGGTTGCTGCCTGGAGCAGGACTGATGCCGATAGCGGATCCGCGCGCAGCAACGGTTCGGCACTGCCAATCCATTCCTGTTCGCTGGCCGTTCCTGATCGCAGGCGCTGGAAAAGTTCGGCAATACCGCTGACATTCATCGTTGCCAGCAATGGCTCAAGACGCAACAGCGGCGCAGTCAGATCTGCCGTACTCACGCCAGCAACCATGCGCCCACCGAGACCAGCAGGACACCGAGCAACCAGCTTCCGGCAATCGGCCAATAGCTGCCTTCACGCTTGAGGATCATGAACACATAGCCCGGTATCAGCAGGGACAGGCACCCGGAAACCAGGCTGGACTGGAACGCGAGCACCGCACCGGTGATCTGGGCAAGGTAGAGGACAATGAATCCAGCGAGGATCAGCGCGCCGGGCAGCTTCACGAAGGTGAAATCCTGCGGATATTGCAACACCCCGAAAAATACGGCAGCGCCGACACAGCCAGCGACCAGCAGGACAAACAGGCTGATCACCAGCATCCAGTTGACCAGCTCACGACGGAACCGGCGCCAGCGTGCCGCCGATTGAGCCTGCGCACGTTCGTCCGGATCAATCTTGAGATCGATGTGGCCGATGGTCGGCTCCAGGCGCTTCCTGCGCCTGTTCTCGATTTCCTGCGACTGGCTTTCGCGACGCGTCAAACCGCGTAGTACATCTGATATTCAATCGGATGCGTGGCGGCGCGATAACGCGTGACCTCGTGCATCTTGAGATCGATATAGCCATCGATGAAGTCATCCGAGAACACGCCACCGGCGGTGAGGAACGCACGATCCTTGTCGAGTGCGTCCAGCGCCTGGTCAAGCGAATGGCACACGGTCGGAATGTTCTTCTCTTCCTCGGGCGGCAGGTCGTAAAGATCCTTGTCCGAGGGCGCGCCGGGATCGATCTTGTTGAGGATGCCGTCGAGCCCGGCCATGAGCAGGGCGGCAAAGGTGAGGTAACCGCTGTTGACCGGATCCGGGAAGCGAATTTCGATGCGCCGGCCCTTGGCGTTGTTCACGAACGGAATGCGGCAGCTGGCCGAGCGGTTGCGCGCCGAATAGGCCAGCATGACCGGTGCTTCGAATCCCGGAACGAGACGCTTGTAGCTGTTGGTCGAGGAGTTGGTGAATGCGTTGAGAGCGCGTGCATGCTTGAAGATGCCGCCGATGTACCAGAGCGCGGTCTGCGACAACCCGCCATAGAGATCGCCGGCAAAGATGTTGTTGCCGCCCTTGGCCAGTGACTGGTGCACATGCATGCCGGAGCCGTTGTCGCCGACCAGTGGCTTGGGCATGAAACTCGCCGTCTTGCCGTACTGGTGCGCGACATTGCGCACGACGTACTTCATCGTGATCAGTTCGTCGGCCTTGCGCACCAGCGTATTGAAGCGCGTGCCGATTTCGCACTGACCCGCGGTGGCCACTTCATGGTGATGCACTTCGACAACCTGGCCAAGCCGCTCGAGCACCTTGCACATCTCGCTGCGCAGATCCTGCAGCGAATCCACGGGTGGTACCGGGAAATAGCCGCCCTTCACACCGGGACGATGTCCGCTGTTGCCGGCCTCGAAGCGCTTGTTGGAAGACCAGGCCGCTTCCTCGGAATCGATCTCGAAACCGACCTTGCCCATGTCCACCTGCCAGCGCACGGAATCGAAGATGAAGAATTCCGGCTCGGGTCCGAAGAACGCCGTGTCGGCAATACCCGTGGATTTCAGGTAGGCCTCGGCACGCTTGGCCAGCGAACGCGGATCGCGCGAATAGGCCTGCATCGTATGCGGCTCGAGCACATCGCAGGTGATGATCAGGGT
>NZ_JBAWHJ010000081.1:0-6323 GCF_049593775.1 Dokdonella sp.
GCAATGCCGCTGGCACGCAGGCTCGGGATCGCGCAAGCCAAGATCGCCACGCTGGCCAGCGCGAGGACAACGCCGAGCAACACCAGCGGATTCGTTGCGCCGATTCCGTACAACTGTGACGAGATGAAACGGCCCAATGCGAGCGCACCGACAAGCCCAACGGCCAGCCCGGGAACGATCATGCGCAGGCCCAGCCCCAACATGAGTCGATGGATCTGCAGGCGACTGGCACCCAACGCCTGTCGCAATCCGATCTCGCGGCGACGTTGCGCGACGGAGAATGCAATGACCCCGTAGAGGCCGATCGCAGCCAGCATCATCGCGACTGCGGCGAATACGCTCATCAACATCATGTTGAAACGGCGAAGACCGAGGGTCGAACCGACGACCGAGTCCATCGAACGGACTGCGTACACGGGAGCATCCGGAGCCACCTCCCGCATCGCATTGCGAACGGCACCGGCATGAGCCAGAGGCTCACCTCCCACCTTGAGGCCAATGCTCATGTCGCCCTGGATTGCCTTGGTGACAGGAAAGTAGAGTTCAGGCTGAACATCGCGATCCAGACCGGACTGCCTGACATTGCCAACGACGCCGATGATCCGGATCGGATCATCTCCAAAGGTGACAATCTCGCGACTCAGCGGATCCACACCGGCCAGGTACTGATCGGCGAATGCCTGATTGACGATCAGTTCGGTCGGCAAGAGCGCCCGCGTACCATCGAGTTCATTGAATGCCCTGCCCACCTCGACCGGAATGCCGTAGGTCCTGAAATAGTCCTGACTGACGAATCGATACTGCACTTCCGTATCGGATTCGGGTTCGCCCACGATCTGGAAACTGCTGGTCCAGTTTGCGTTGCCGGATGCCGGCAAGCCAAAGCTCAACGCAACAGATTCGACGCCGGGCAATTCCGTGAGTCGCCGTTCTATTGCCTGGAGTTTCGGATCCAGGATTCGCGTTGCATTGCCTGCCCATTCGTTGAGGTCGTCGCCGGGCTGCAGGGCCAGGGTGGAAATCGAAAACTGGGCGGTCAGCACGTTGTCGGCATCGATGCCGGAATCAACCGCACCGAGTTTCTGCAAGCTGCCAATCAGCAATCCGGCACCGGCCAGCAAGGTCATGGCCAGGGCAATCTCGACGGACACCAGCACGGAGCGAGCCCGCATCTGCCGGACACTGCCGGTCTGGCTGCGCGAGGCACCTTGCAACGCCTTCACAGGATCCGCGGCGGCGGCGCGCCAGGCAGGAAACCATGCAAACATCAGCACGGTAGCCAGGGCGACAAGGCTGGTTACCGCAATCACTCGCAAATCCATGGTCGGATGGTTGTAAGCCGGCAACAGATCGGGAGCGAGCGCCATCAGGCCGGCAATGGCAGGTTTTGCGACCAGCATTCCGGCCACGGCTCCCACCAGCGCAATCAGGACCGACTCGGCCAGTACGTGCCTGATCAATCGGCCCTGCCCTGCGCCAAGGGCGCTTCGCAGTGACATTTCCTGCTCGCGGGCTTGTCCTCTGGCAAGCACAAGCCCGGCCAGGTTGGCACACGCAATCAGCAACACCAGAGCGGATGCCGCCAGCAACATGCCGAGCGCCTTGCCTACCGGCGCACCGATCTGGTCCTGCAGCGCGATGATCGACGCCTGCATCGATTCCTCGTCGTCCGGAAACGTTTGTACCTGCCAGTCGATGACTGCCTGGATCGCAGCCTTTGCCTGTGCCTTGCTGACACTTTCCTTCATGCGTCCGAGCACGGTCAGGAAATTGACCGTGCGCCTGCTTTGCGCATGTCCGGGCGTGAAGGTGGGAATCCAGGCCTGCACGTCACCCGGGAACGCGAACTCCGGCGAGGCCACGCCGACGACACGATAGACATTCTCGTTGAGGCGGATGTCCCGGCCGACAACATCTGCCCGCGCCGAGAAGCGACTGCGCCAGAGGCGGTCACTGAGCACGATGACATGTACGTTCCGGTTTTCTTCTTCGTCAGCCCAGCTGCGGCCGAGCGCCAGTGGCTGACTGAACACATCCCAGAATCCCGGCGTCACCTTGTAGATCGACAAACGCTGCGCATCACCGTTGTCATGCCCGGCCAGGTTCATCGTCTCCGGCGCATAGGCACCGAGTGCATCAAATGCAGTCAGGCTCCGTTCGCGCCATTCGTCGAAGACCGGAACCGAACTCGTACCCCGAACGGATGCACCATTTTCGCGCTTGATCTGGACGATCCGCTCCGCATCCTGGAAAGGCAGCGGTTTGAGCAGCACGGCGTCATACACGGTGAAGATTGCGGTGACTGCACCAATGCCCAGGGTCATGGTGAGCACGGCGGTGATGAAGAATCCGGGTCGAGCCTGCATGGCCCTGATCGCAGTCTTGAGTTCGGCGAAGAACATCGTAATTCCTCAGGCGTGGCGGGCTGGGCGCACGAGGCGCTGATCTTCCTCGTGGCGCAGGCGGTGCATGGTTTCCTCGTCGACCACGCGGCCATCGAACATGAAGATCTTGCGATCGGCGAAATCGGCATAGCGCGGATCGTGGGTGACCATGCAGATCGTTGATCCAGCCTTGTGCAATTCGTCGAGCAAGGCCATGACCGCCTCGCCATTCTTCGAATCGAGATTGCCGGTCGGCTCATCGGCGAGCAGGATCGAGGGCGCGCCGACCAATGCACGGGCAACGGCCACGCGCTGCTGCTGACCGCCCGAAAGCTGTGCCGGGAAGTGCTTGACCCGATGGGCCATGCCAACGCGCTCCAGCGCGGCCACCGCACGATCACGACGCTCCGCCTTCGACACGCCATCGCGATAAGTCAGCGGCAATTCGACGTTTTCGAAAACCGAGAGATCGCCGATCAGGTTGAAGGCCTGGAATACGAAGCCGATCTCCTTGTTGCGGATGGCGGCACGTTCGCTGGCACTGATATCGGCCACCTCTCGCTTGTTCAGCGTGTAGCGGCCGTCGGTCGGCGTGTCGAGAAGGCCGAGGATGGCCAGCAGGGTCGACTTGCCACAGCCGGACGGCCCGGTGATCGAAACGTACTCGCCCTTGGCGATGTCCATGTGCACGCCGGCCAGTGCGTGCGTTTCGACTTCATCGGTCAGGAAGACCTTCTGGATATTGTCGAGATGGATCAAGGATTCGTTGCTTGTATTCATGGTTGAGAACCTTGTCGTTCTGAAAGCGATGTGCGGTGTGTCTCTCGAGTTTGCAGAGGGCGGCTGATGCCCTTGCTGCACACCTTTTGGGCTTGACCCGAATTCATGTCAGTCCAGGCGAATCCTGTCGCTTTGATCCCAGGCGCTGGTGTCGGAAAGGATGACGCGATCACCCACCTGCAAGCCGTTGCGAATCTCTATCAGGTTGACCGAACTTCGCCCGAGCTGAACAGGCACCCGCGCGGCAACGTCATCGGCATCCAGCTTGAACAGGCGCACTTCGGAATCGGGCTGGCCAAAGGCCGGGCGTCCGACATAGAGCACATCTGCAAGGCGTTCGATCTCGATCGTGCCGTCGACGGAAAGATCCGGGCGCGCGCCGCTGGGCAACTCGCCTTCGAGCTCCACGTCGACCTGAACCGTGCCGTTCTGGACTGCGGGATCGACGCGCAGCACCTTGCCGCTGACAACTCCGTTGCGCGTATCGATGCGGGCCGGCTGGCCTATGACAATGTCCTTGGCCTGCGTTTCGGCAATGCGCAATTCAGCCATGAGATCACCCGGCCGCGCGACGCGCGCCAGATTGTCGCCGGCGGCGACCTGCGCGCCCTCCTCGACCGGAACCCGCTGCAGCACGCCGGCGATACCTGCGCGCACCTTCAGGCCATCTGCCTGGCGCTGCCGCAGATCACGCGTATTGGCAAGCTGGTCAAGCCGCGCCCGTTCCGCGGTCAGCTGGGCGTCGATATTGCGCCTGAACTCGGCAACACGCTGTTGCTCGATATCGACACGAAACTTGAGTTGCTCGAGCACGACGAGGCTCTTCTTGTATTGCACGGCAGGAATGATTCCCTTCTCGGCAACCGTCTTTTCGGACTCGGCCTGCATGCGCGCTGTTTCGTAGTCTGTCTTCGCCTGGGCTTGCGCGGCTTGTTGATCGAGCAATCGGGACTTCAGCTCGGTACGCCGCGCAGCCAGATCCGACTGTGCCGCCACCAGGGCCGAATCGGCAGCGAGCAACTGGTCGTCGACCTCAGGGTTGGCCAGCTCGAGAATGATCGTGTCGGCCTCCACGGCCGCACCCGGCTTGACCAGGATGCGCTCGACCCGTGCCGGGGATTCCGCCGAGATCCAGCGAATCTCCTTTGGGACCAGTGTTCCGGGGCCACGTACTTCGCGCAGCAGCTCCCCACGCTTGACCAGATCGACCAGCACGCTGCTGCGATCGACCGATGGCATGGCGGGACCCAGGGCCATGAGGCCGACGGCGGCGGCAATGGCGAGAATTCCGAGGGCACCACCCGTGATTATCTGGCGGCGGCGTTTACGTTGCTTGAGTTCGGGGCGTGCGATATCCATACCCTACTAGAGCATGACCCGTGCCAGCACCCCGGTAATCCTCCATCACACTGATTTATAAGCATTGTCCGAACGCAATCGCCGTGAAGAGCCGGCTCGAAGTGTCCGCTTCCGTACAGTCTTCCATGCGCGAGCGTTCACTGTCCGTCTTGGCTGCAAGGGTTCCGGATCAGTGGTCCGGCGTCCTGGCGGAGGCCGCCCTTTTCTCCTTTGGCAAATGACTCAGCGAAACAGGTGCGAATCCGCCGGGCACTGGATGTCGCGGCCTGACAGTTTTGTCAGTTCAGCCGCCTGGAAGCGTTGGCAGAGCTCAATGAATGTCCGTGGGCATTCACGGCATTGCACCGCATGACGTCAGGAAATTCATGCACTTGCGCGATCGCTGGCAATACTTCGAAGCGGGGGACGCCGAGCGCGGGAAAGGTTGGCACGAGGATTGCTGTATCTCTGGCAACGACAGATCCAGTTAACCGACAGGGAATTGAACCTCATGGACAACATCTTCAGCTTCGCAACGCGCATCCCCACCAAATCGTCGTCGACGATTGGATGGGAGTCCCGTTATGACGGCGTTCTGTCCGTTGCTGTTGTCGACAGCGTTCCGGTTGCCGGAATCTCCGGGCCCTGGCCGGATGGAAACTACGCGTTGACCTGGTGGTCGACCGATGAAGCCAACGCAGTACCGACGCTCGAGTTTCATGGTTCGATGGAAATCGCTCGCCAGCGCGTGGAAGACGTAACAGGGCATTCGCGACGCGCTGCCGCCTGATCGGCAACTGCCGGCGAGACAGCGCATGGCGGAATTGTCACAGGGCTCGCGACCGAATGGCCTGGTGACACGAAACATTCAAAAAGAAGCCGCAATGGGTACACCCATTGCGGCTTCTTTTTTGTTCAGATCTTGCCCATCAACAGCAGGACGAGAATGATCACTACAACCAGCCCCAGACCACCGGCAGGGCCATAGCCCCAGCTGCGGCTGTGTCCCCAGGTTGGCAAGGCGCCGATCAGAAGTAGTATGAAAAGAATCAGAAGTATGGTCGACAAGGTCATGGTTTCCTCCAGAGAATAGTTGGGTGCACTCACTCGCTCAGGGGTGCGCTGCCGAAACACCCGTGAATAGACGCATGGCGCTGGCATCAGGATCCATCATGCTGATCGATGCGGCACTCCCCATGCGCCCTGCAGTGCGCCTACAGGATTAGTCCCGCGCGGGTGAACGCATGCTGTCGGGAGGCGAAAACCCGAAAAACCGTACAGCGGGCGGTCATCCGCAATCGTCATTCGCGAATTTGGCAAATGGTCATGCGCGCGGAACGAGAGGGATCAGGCCTGCCGTCGGCACTCAGGAACAGCCAGACGAGCAGGCGTGGCAGCCGCTTCTTCGACTCACGCTCATGATCGAATTGTCCGTTCGAAACTCTTGCCGGCCAAAGCCCGCTGGACGCAGTGAATGCTCAGAAATTTGCCAACTGCTCGATTGCCGCCGGGATGGAACTCGGCGAACTGACTTGTACGACTCGCGGATTGTCGACCGCGAATTGGGTGTCGGTTTCCAGCGACCAGGTCGAGTGATACGGCATGTAGATACCCCAGCCACCCAGCTCAACGACCGGCGCAATATCCGAGCGCAAGGAATTGCCGACCATCACGAACGCATTTGCTTCAACGCCGCATTCGGCGAGCACTCGGGAGTACGCGGCCACATCCTTTTCGGAGACGATTTCAATACGATGGAAAAGATCGCCCAATCCCGAACGCCTGACCTTGGCTTGCTGGTGAATCAGGTCACCCTTGGTA
>NZ_JBAWHJ010000082.1:0-14482 GCF_049593775.1 Dokdonella sp.
GGTTACTCCTTTGCGCCAGTCAGGCCACGGCGTTCCAGCAGAGGCTGTACGTCGGGCTGGCCACCACTGAAATTCTCGTACAGAGTGATGGCATCCTCGGATCCGCCACGTGAGAGCAGGGTTTCACGGAAGTGATCGCCGTTCTTGCGCGTCAGGCCGCCGTTCTCCTTGAACCACTTGACGCTTCCGGCGTCGAGGACTTCACTCCAGATGTAGGCGTAGTAGCCTGCGGAATAGCCGCCCATGATGTGGGAGAAGTAGGTGGTGCGATAGCGTGGGGGCACCGGGGCATAGTCAATGCCGGCCTTCTTCAGCGCAGCAGCTTCGAAGTTGAGAACACCGTCGGCATCCGGAGCCTGTGCCGCAGTGATCTGGTGCCAAGCCTGGTCAAGCAGCGCTGCGCCGAGGTACTCGGTCGTGGCGAATCCCTGGTTGAATTTTTCGGAGGCTATGACCTTGTCGAGCAAGGCCTTGGGAATCGGTTCGCCGGTCTTGTAGTGCTTGGCGTAGTTTTTCAGGACTTCCGGCCAGGCTACCCACATCTCGTTTACCTGAGACGGATACTCGACGAAGTCGCGCGGCACGGACGTACCCGAGAAGCGTGGGTACTTCACGTCTGAAAACATGCCATGCAGGGCGTGGCCGAATTCGTGGAATGCCGTGTTGACCTCATCGTATGTCATCAAGGTCGGTTCGCCATCGGCTGGCTTCGGGATATTCAGATGATTGCCGACGACCGGCTTGGTACCGTCCAGTTTCGATTGCTGGACGTATGCATTCATCCAGGCGCCACCGCGCTTGTTGCTGCGTGCGTAGTAGTCGACGATGAACAGGGCCAGCGAATCACCATTCTCCTCGAACACTTCGAATACCCGGATGTCCGGCAGGTAGACAGGAAGGTCCTTGCGCTCCTTGAAGGTCAGTCCATAGAGCTTGTTGGCGGCAAAGAACACGCCATTCTGGAGCACGTTGTCCATCTCGAAGTAGGGGCGCAGCTCCTCGGCGTCGAGATCGAATTTCTCCTTGCGTACCTTCTCGGTGTAGTAGGACCAGTCAGCGGCCGTGAGCTCGAAGGCGCCACCTTCCTTGTTGATCATCTTCTGGATGTCTGCGCCCTCGGCGCGCGCATTGGCCACTGCCGGAGGTGCCAGTTGGGCGAGCAGCTTGTTGACCGCCTCTACCGTGCCGGCAGTTTCGTCCTCAAGGACGTAGGCGGCGTGATTGGGATAGCCGAGCAATGCGGCGCGCTCGGCGCGCAACTTGGCCATCGAAGCGACGATGGCGCGATTGTCGAATTCGCCACCCTTGCTGCCGCGGGTCAAGGATGCCTTCATGATCTCCTGGCGCAACGCCCGATCCTGCAGTGATGCGAGGGGTGGTTGACCGCTGGTGTTTTTCAGCGGAATCACATATTTGTCTTTCAGGTCGCGGCTCTTGGCAGCTTCGCTGGCTGCTCCGATGGCGTCATCGGTCAGACCTGTCAGTTTCTTCTTGTCTTCGACAACGACGGCCGAGGCGTTGGTTTCCTTGAGCAGGTTCTGGCTGAATCGGGTTGCCAGGCTGGCCATTTCGGAATTGATCGCTTTCAGGCGGGTCTTGTCGGCGTCGGACAGCTTCGCGCCGGCGCGCACGAAATCAGTGTGATATCGCTCGACCAGACGCTTCGATTCGGGATCGAGACCGAGGGTATCGCGCTTGTCGTAAATCGCCTCGACACGCGCAAACAATTTGCCATTGAGCAGGATCATGTCGTTGTGGGCAGACAGCTTGGGCGCCATGTCCGCCTGGATGGCCTGCATGGTGTCGTTGGTGTTGGTGCCGGACAGGCCGAAGAAGACGCGTGCAACCCGATTCAGCAGGGCGCCACTGCGCTCCATGGCGACAATCGTGTTGTCGAACGTGGCCGGGTCCTTGTTGTTGGCGATTGCCTCAATCTCGACGCGATTGTCGGCCATTCCCTTCTCGAAGGCCGGCGTGTAGTCCGCATCCTTGATCTTGTCGAACTGCGGGAACTGGAACGGCAAGGGGCTGGGGGCAAACAGCGGGTTGGTTGCTTCGGCAGCGGCGCTGCTGGACTTGCTGGCCGGCTTGGATGCCTTGTCGGAATCTGCGGAGAACACGGGAGCGGAAATGCCAAGAGACAGCGCCAGAGCGGCCGCCAAGGTAAGGCGATGGGTCATCATCAGGTCATCCGGAATTCAAAAGGAACCACCAGATTAGGGCAATCCGCCTCAATTTGCGCGTGACTAAAGTCAGAGGGCGGGCCTTGCTGAGCCATTCTGCAACCCATTCCGGGCCAGGTTGCCAGCGCGCAGGCCCAATTCTGAATCACCCGCGCACATGCAGCGGAATTCGCTTGCCAGCCTGCAATGGGTCGTAACGGGATTGGACCGTGGCGTTCCGTCATGCCAGCATCCACGCCCCCGGGGCCACGGCCAGCCCGGATAGCGTTGCCTCACCCTCAGGAACAGTACGAACCGATGCGGCTCAACAAATTCATCAGTGAAAGCGGATATTGTTCGCGGCGTGAGGCGGATCGCCTGATAGCCTCGCGCAAGGTCACCCTCAATGGCCAACCGGCCCGTATCGGCGATGTCTACGCGGATGGCGATGAAGTGCTGGTCAATGGTCAATCGCTCCGACAGCGCTCAAGCAGCGCGGGTACGCGCAAGCATGTCTATATTGCCTTGTACAAGCCGGTCGGGATCACCTGCACGACTGAGTCGGCGGTCAAGGGCAACATCATCGATTTCGTCGATCACCAGCATCGCATCTTCCCCATAGGACGGCTCGACAAGGATTCCGAGGGGCTCATCCTGTTGACCAGCAATGGCGATATCGTCAATGAATTGCTGCGCTCGGAGAACAATCACGAGAAGGAGTACCTGGTCGGCGTCACCCGCGCCGTAACGGATGAATTCCTCAACGGAATGGCACGAGGCGTACGCATCCATAACCAGATGACCAAGCCCTGCAGGGTCTGGAAGCTTGCCCGTTTCGGATTCCGTATCGTCCTGACGCAAGGACTCAATCGCCAGATTCGCCTGATGGCTGCAGCGTTCGGCTACCGGGTCAAGCAGCTGTGCCGCGTTCGAATTGTCAACATTCGACTGGGCAGCTTGCGGGTCGGGCAATGGCGCAACCTGACCGATGCCGAATTGAAGGGACTGTTGCCGAATCGAACCGAATGGTGATCAGTCCAGTGGCTGCCTTGCCAGCCACTCTGCTGCCCCGGTGCCGGCCATGAAGCCACTGGCAAAACAGGCGGTAAGCAAATAGCCCCCCGTCGGGGCTTCCCAGTCGAGCATTTCGCCCGCGCAGAATACGCCCGGCAGTTGCTTGAGCATCAGGTTGCCATCGAACTCCTCAAGGCGGACGCCGCCAGCCGTGCTGATCGCCTCGTCCATGGGACGCGCGCGCTGCAAGCGCAAGGGCAGGGACTTGATGGCTGCAACCAGCTGATCGACATCATCGAATGCCGCGCGATCAAGCACTTCGTGTAGCAGTGCGCTCTTTGCTCCGTCGATGCCAGCCTGTCGATGCAGGTGTTTCGCCAGTGAGTGCTTGCCTCGCGGTCGTGATAGATCGCGATGGAGTCGTTGTGAATCACGATCCGGTGCAAGGTCGAGATGGATCATCGCCAAACCCCTGGCCGAAATGGTGTCCCTCAGTTCGCCTGAAATCGAATAGATCAGGCTACCCTCCACGCCGGTCGAGGTGAGCACGAACTCGCCCTGGCGCTGTCTTTGCTCGCCTTCCGATGAGTCCCACTGGATGATGACCGGTTTGATCGGCGAACCAGCATGGCGTGAGCTCAGGTGATCCGTCCAGCCGACATCGAAACCGCAGTTGGATGCTTGCAACGGCGCGACGTCCACGTCACGGCTTGTAAGTAGCGACTGCCAGCGGCCATCCGAGCCCAGCTTTGGCCAGCTTCCGCCGCCAAGAGCCAGCACCACGGCATCTGCGTTCGCGAGCACCTCCTCACCATTGGAACGGAAGCGCAGGACGTTTTGATCCGCCCAACCCGTCCATTCATGATGGACGTGAAAGCGCACCCCATCCGAACGCAGGTTTCGCACCCATCGACGCAATAGCGGTGCAGCTTTCAGGTCCTCGGGAAATACGCGCCCTGAGCTGCCGATGAACGTCTTCACTCCAAGGCTCTCGGCCCACTCGCGCAAAGCGGCGGGACCGAATCGACTCAGCCACGCTGCGATTTCGGCACTGCGCGATCCAAACCGACTGGCGAAAACCTCCGCCGAGTCGGAATGGGTGAGATTGAGCCCACCCTTGCCGGCGACCAGGAACTTGCGTCCGACCGAACCCATGCGCTCGTACAGATCAACGGAAAACCCCGCCCTGAGGGCGCGCTCGGCCGCCATCAAGCCCGCCGGACCGCCGCCGATTACCGCGATTTTTCGTGGTGTGATGTGTGTCATGCGTGAATGTTCTCACGCTTCGCAAATCGGCTGTGGATGCGATACTGCGTGACCCGGCGACAGACCGGACCAATTCATGAATGCAACGATCGTCATCATCCTGATCACCTGCCTCGTTTCCTGGCTGGCATTGAAGGACGAACGCTGGCTGGGTGAATTGATCCTGTGGCCGCCGGCGATCAAGCGCGGCAAGCAGTACTACCGACTACTCAGCTATGGATTCATCCATGCCGACCTGTCGCATCTGTTGTTCAACATGATCACGCTGTATTTCTTTGGCAGCCTGATCGAGCAATTCATCTCGAGCTACATCGGTGTGGTCGGCTTCGTTGCCTTCTACCTGTCGGCAATCGTCGTGTCGATTCTTCCGACCTACATTCGCAACGTGGACAATCCGGCCTATCGAAGCCTGGGCGCATCAGGGGCAGTTTCTGCAGTGCTGTTTGCGTTCGTCCTGTTGCAGCCGTGGACAACCATTCTGGTTTTCTTCATTCCCTGTCCGGCAATTGTCTATGCAGTGCTCTACATCGGCTACTCGATCTACATGGATCGCAAGGGCACTGACAATGTCAATCACAGCGCGCACCTTTGGGGTGCTGCCTACGGCGTGCTGTTCCTGCTCGCCATGGACCCAAGGGTGGCGGACGTCTTCCTCGAACAACTGTTCTAGATCAGGTTTTCCTGGTCAGCGCCCGGTTGGTTGTGACCGGGACAATGGGCGCTCTCATGGGCGTGGCTCGAACCCGCCGAAGAATATGAAATCAGTTGGCTGGAACGGGGCCCCCAGCATGATCCAGTCGAAGATCAATGCCTGCTCGGCGGGCGCGAGTGGCGGCCGTGCGCGTGGCATTCGATCGCCCGCGTCGGGCAAGTCGCAATTGAGCTTTTCGAACAGGACGCTGTTCAGCGGCTGACCCGGCACGACGAGGAATCGGCCAGGCTGGCTGTTTGAGGGTGCGTTGACCAGATTGTCCCAGGAGAATTCGGGGTCGAGATCAAGATCGCCCGATGGGCTTCCGGCGTGGTCCACGTGGCAGTTCGAGCATCGATTCGAGAAAACATCCTGGATTGTCGTCGTGTAGTCGATGTTCCAGGTGATCGGGATGCTGGCAATGCTTTCGCAGCCGGTGGCGGCCATCACGGTAGTGCTGGAAAACAATGCGAGTCCCAATGCGAGTCCCATGCTGCGCGTGAGGGCAGCCAAGCTTGCTGCAAACGTATTGGTACTCATCAAGAAAGCATGAACCCGAGGTTGTTGGACGAGAAGTTCGGCAGGTTCGGGAATATGGTGTTGAGATCGGTGGTCGATGTCACGCCCATCCAGTTGGCCAGTGTCGCAGCCATCTGGTCGACACTGGTCGAAGGGATGAACTGGCCCCGGCTGAGGCTGACCGGGCCGTTGAGAGTCTGATCGGGGAAGCTCCCATACATCTGGCCGCCCTGGACCCGTCCGCCCATGATCATGTTGATCGAGCCCCAGGCGTGATCCGAACCGTTGCCGTTGGTAGACAGCGTACGGGCGAACTCGCTCATCGTGAATGTGGTGACTTCGTTCTGCGCGCCGATTTCACCGAGGGCGGACCAGAACGCGCCCAGCGCCTGCGAGACGCGGGTAATGTAGGCGGCATGGCCGCTGGTGCCTGTGCTCATGAGGTTGTCATGCATGTCGAAGCCACCGAGTCGAACGTAATAGACCTGACGCGAATGCTGGACACCGAATGATGTATCACGCGAAAGCTTGATCATCCGCGCGACCATCTTGAGCTGGTTCGACAGCGACTCATTGGGGAAATCGGTCGTGACATTGCCGACTCCGCCGGTGGCCAGGCCGGAGTTGAGCAGGTCATACAGCTCTCGGGATCGTCCAAAGACCCTCCTGTATTCGTCCTGGTAGGGAGATGGATAGCTCGCGTCCAGCAATTGCTGCAATGCTCCGCGGCGCGCTGCGCCTTCACTACTGGTCCCGGTCATGCCCGATAGCCCGGACAGTCCGCTGGAAGACATCTGGTAGGGGAATGTCTGAGCACCCACTTCGAACCGGTTTCCGCCGCCTATGGATATGCATGGCGACAGCTCCTGATTGAGGTTGTTCGTGCGAACACGGTCTGCAACCAGTCCGCCCCAGCCGCGCGCAGATGGCGTGGTGCGGCCGATATGCCACTGGTTTTCCTGGTCGCTGTGCGAATACAGCTGCGGCGGGCGCAAGGCACTGTTCGCGTTGTATTCGGCCTTGGTGATGGGCTGGATCAGGGTGCCGATGTTGTTGACCAGGGTCAGCTTGCCCTGGTTGTAGAGCGAACGGATTCCAGGCTGGTTCGGCCCGGTACGGTCCACCGTGCTGGGGTGCAGCGCGTAGCTGCCACCGGCGATCTGCGTTCCTGCAAGCGATGTTCGCGGAATCGCCAATCCGCCTGGATTCGAACTTGCGTTGTATACGCCACTGCGCGATTCGGCATAGACGTCGTAGCGAGGCTGGTCATAAGGCACCAGCAAGTTCCATGCATCATTACCGCCCGACAGATATACGCAGACCAGCGCCTTGTAGCCGGGCACCGTGGACTGGGCCAGTGCGCTGCTGATCAGGTTGAGCTGGGGCAACAGTGTGGAGGCGCCGCCTGCACAGAGTGCACAGGACAGTTGGCGCAGGAAATTTCTACGGGATGTGGATTCGCCGCTCATGGGACTGGCCTCAACGTTGCACTGCGTATTCGGGGGAAAGAGCGGTCACGTAAATCAGGGTGCGTGCCTTGTCGGTGGCAGTTGCGCCGTCCATGAAGACCAGCATGTTGATTAACGTGGTACGCATCATCGTCGACATGCTGCCGTACATCATGCGCTTGTTGACCTCGTCAACCATTGCCGTCGGATCCGAAGACAGGGCAACCAATGGCGCGAGGTTGAGCAAGGGCCGGTTGCTTGGCGGGCTGCTCATGCCGACGTAGCTGTTCCAGCTGTAGGTGTAGTAGCTGTTCGAACTGGAAGTAAGCGTGCTTTCGTTGAGCGTCTGGAACTCCGGTGAAAACAGGCCCGCATCGGCAATGGCACCCGGCTGCTGGTAGTCGGGTTCGAAGAAATTGAAAACGGTATCGGCACCCAATGGACGCTGGCCAAACGAGCCGCTGGGGTTGGTCATGCCCATGGCGATGTTTCCATAATCGTCAGCTGCAGGCATTTGCGCGTCCCAGGCTCGCCACATGGCAGTCAACTTGAGCATGGGTTCGCGAGGCTTGCCTGAATTGGTCCCCGGGGCGTTGCGCGCCTCCGGATCGAGCAGGATCTGCTTCATCACTGCACTGAGATCGCCTCGCTCACCGAATCCGTTGTTGTTGAATTTCTGCGCCACGCGCTGGATGTAGGCCGAGGAAGGCGAGCTTGATACGAATCGCTGGATAAGCTGGCGCGATATGAACGGCGCAACGTTTGGATGGCCAAACAGTAGATCGATGCCGTCATCGACATCATCGGCACAGGATTGTCCGGCAGGAATCACGGTGCCGCCGACAACCGTTTTCGCGGTGACATCGTGCTCGGTCGCAATGCAGGTCATGCGCAGGTAGGTGTTGGTCCCGTTGCTGATCGAGGTCGCATTGTTGTAGTTGAACCCGGTGAATACCTTGGCGTAGTTGCTCACCACGCCCTGGTCGTAGGTCGGTATTGGCAGGCCGCCACTCAGGATTGGGGTGAAATTGGTATTGCGTTCGATCAGGCCGATCGTGAACAGCTGCATGACTTCGCGCGCGTAGTTCTCGTCGGGTTGGCGCAAGCCATCGGTGGATGCCTTTCGATTGCGGAAGTGGCTGAGATACTTGCCCATCGACGGGTTCCACGTGACCTGGTCGAGCAATTCCCGGTAGTTGCCAAAGGCATTTCTGGCGAGGATGTCCCAATACTCGCTGACCTGGATGGACTCGCCGCCGAGGCTGCTGTTCTGGTCCGAAATGACCAGTATCTGGCTGAGCGCGAAAGCGGCTCGCTGGCGCAGCTGGTCATCAGCGGTTGCTGCCGTATGGAACCAGCGATCGAGGCGATTGTTGTGACTGACGCCGCTCTGGCTGGCTGCGAGCCGGGCTTCGTTGACGGCCTCCATGTAGGTCCGGGCCGAGGTGGCGGGTTTGTTGAATTCCCGACGCAGCCATTCCGAATACCCCATCGAACGCAGGCGTGCAATTTCCGAGGTGGTCGGGCCGTAGGTGGCCTGAGTCAGGAAGCGGGCAGCCTCCATGTCGCTGGCAGGCAAGTCGGCAGGCATCTCGAAATTGCCGGTGAACATTGGATCGTGTTGCAATGCGCGGGCGCTCGTGGCGCCGAAAAGCATGGAGCAGGCCACCAGTCCGGACAACCAGTTCATATTCATGCGAGATCCCCGAAAACGTGGTGGACGATACGCCGGAATCATTCATTCAGTGTGTGATCGCCGTCAACAGAAATGTTGGATGTTGCGTGACGGAATCCCGGGTTTTCGACAAGCCTTGTGACAAGCCGCCAACATTGCCGAGGAAACCCGATGCTTGCTGGCATTGAGGGCCATCCGGTGGCCCTTGCCGGGGCTGGACTGACAGGTGCTGCGACGCAGCAACTTCGGGTCTTGCTTGTTGCGCCGCGCGTGGAGGTCTAGCCTCTTGCAAATGCATTCCTCCAGCGCAGCTCGTCGGTGGCCGGGAGCACCGACGGTGTTCGGTTTCCTGATGTTCCTGTGGCTGGCCTTTATCCCTGCCCGGTCCGTGGCCGACGGTGCGGTCGGCGTCGACAACATGCACTTCCGCACCTACGGAACCGAACAGGGAATGTCCCAGGCAACCGCCCGGGCCATGGTTCAGGATCGGAGCGGCTTTATCTGGATCGGGACACAGAATGGATTAAGCCGTTTCGACGGCTACGAGTTTCGCGTCTACAAGTCGGTCCGGGATGACCCCTGGTCGCTTTCGCAAAACCATGTATGGGCATTGGCGGCCGACGCCGATGGCGGTTTGTGGGTGGGCACGCAGGCAGGTGGTCTGAATCGTTATGACCCTGCACTCGATCGTTTCACAAGCTATCGGTCCAATGCCGGCAATCCGAATGCGCTGGGCAGCAATCACGTCAGCGCGCTGCTGGTGGATAGGGACAATCGGGTCTGGGTGGCAAGTTCGGGTGGGCGAATTCAATGGTTTGATCGTGAAGCCCTGAATCTGGTCGATACGCCAATCAATGCGCCGGATGACCTGCGGCTTGTGCGGTCCATGATGCAGACCGCTGATGGCGGGGTTTGGCTGGGTGCCAGAGACGGATTGTGGCGAGTCGATGAAGACGGCCATGGCCTGCGCGAAATCCGCATTGGCGGCAATCAGTCGCTGGACGTTCACGCGATCGCGCAAACACCGGATTCAGACATCTGGGTCGGTACGGCGGAATCCGGTCTCTACCGGCTGGATCAGAACGGGCAGTTGAAGCAGCACTACGGTGGCCGACCGGCGGGGGCAGATGGCGGGTTGCATGATCCGGCTGTCCGTGCGCTTCTGGCTGATCAGGATGGCGGAGTCTGGATTGCGGGGAATAGCCGCGGTCTTTCCCATCTGGATCCGGCAAGCGGGCACTTCAATCACTATCAGCATGATCCGTCCCGATACCACACGATTGGCGCCAACCGATTGTCTTCACTGGTCCGAGGCAGGGACGGGACCCTGTTTATTGGAACGTGGGCGAATGGCTTCTCGGTGCACAACCCGCGCACCGAAGCCTTCACGCGCGTAGAAAGCATATCCGGCGATTCGCGTACCTTGCCGTCCCGCCTGGCCCTGACGGTATGGGGGGATCCTGATGGCACGTTGTGGGTAGGCGTGCTTGAAGGCGGCGGACTGGTTCACCTCGACCTCCAGCGTGGCGTCATTGCACGCTATACGAATGATCCAGCCGACCCTGGATCCCTGTCGCATGATTTCGTGCAGTACATCATGCGCACTCGTGATGGCAGTCTCTGGGTCGGGACCATGGGCGGCGGCATCGATATCCTGCGCCCCGGAAGTTCCGCGTTCGAGCATGTTCGGCATGATCCGGACGATCCGACCAGTCTTGCAGAAGATTCAATTCTCTACATCTACGAGGATCGTGTCGGAACGATGTGGATCGGCACCGCCAGCAAGGGACTCGATGAGCGCTGCGCAACGTGCGCCGGCTTTATCCACCACAGGCACGATCCCGACAGGCCAGGCAGCCCTGCCAATATTGGTGGTGATGCCGTGGGGGCCATTGTCGAAACGCCTTCGGCGGAGTTGTGGCTGGCCCTGCGCGCAGGCGGGCTGGATCGCTACAACCGTGAAGCAGGACGATTCGATCACTTTTCGTTCAACCGGGAAGACTCGACAACCGTTGGCAGTGACGCCATTTCCACCTTGAGTGTCGATTCCAGCGGCGAACTCTGGATAGGAACCCAGGGGGGTGGAATCAGCCACCTCTTGCCTGACACGGGAATGTCTCCGCAATTCGAGACATTCGGTTCGAGAGAGGGGCTGGCAGCGGAAGCGATTGGAGCCATCCTCGAGGATTCCGAGGCTCGCCTGTGGATCAGTACTACTGCGGGCATCAGTCGTTTCGATCGCAAGACCCATCGATTCATCAACCTCGCGCCAGACGATGGAACCCTGCCGGGCGGGTACTGGATCAATGGAGCGACCCGGCTGCCGGGCGGGCGAATGGTGTTCAGCGGGCTGGAGGGGATCAGCATATTCGATCCGCTCAAAGTCAGTCTTCCGCCACCGCCAGAACCGTTGCCGACACGCCTTCTGCTGCAGAACGTGCCAGTCAGCCTGAGTTGGCGCGACCCGGAGTCGCCACTGGATACCACTTTGATTCAAGGTGGCAAGGCTTCGTTGCGCCACGACCACGACAACGTCACTTTCGAGTTTGCCGCGCTCGACTTCTCCGACCCTGAGTCCATCCGCTACAGCTATCTGCTGGAAGGGCACGATTCGCAGTGGATCGAGACATCGGCGAATCGTCGATTCGCGACGTTTACGGATCTTCCGTCCGGCCGCTATCGCCTGCGACTGCGAGCCCGTCACGAGGGCGAGGAGTGGGTTGAATACGAGCCAGGGGTCGATATCACGGTGGCACCGTCGCCATGGGCATCACCACTGGCCATTACCGGATACTCCTTGTTCGTGCTCGCGCTGAGCTGGCTGATCGGTTTGCAGCTGCGCAGGAACATTCTTCGCAGGAAACTGGCACAGGAGAGCATTCGTCAAAGCCAGGAGCGTCTCAAGCTCGCGCTCTGGGGAAGCGGCAGCGAGTTGTGGGACATCGACATGAGCACAGGGCGCATGCTTCGGGAAAACAAGCTCGAATATACGGCGGTAACGGCTGAAGACGTGGATGAAACAGTCGAGGCTTTTCGGCCTTATGTACACAAGGACGACTTGCCGGGTTTCGATGCCCGATTCGCGGCTCATCTGAAGGGTTTGACGCCCTCGTTTGAATCCAGCTACCGCACATTGAACGCGGATCACGAGTGGGTATGGGTCCTCAATCGAGGGCGTATCGTCGAGCGGGATGCGCAGGGGCGTGCGATGCGCATGGTGGGCACCACTCATGACATCAACGCGCTCAAGCAGGCCGAAGAAGCGCTGCGCAGACTCAATGAAGAACTGGAGCTGCGCGTGGAGCGCCGCACGGCTGACCTCAGCACCACCAACCATGAGCTGCAACAGGCTCTGGATCGCCTGACGCTGACCCAGCGCCAGTTGCTCGAGGCCGAGAAGCTGGCCTCTCTGGGAGGGCTGGTTGCAGGCATCGCGCATGAAATAAATACGCCCATCGGAATTGGCGTCACGGCGGCATCGCACTTGAACGAGGAAGCACAGCACCTGTCACGTTTGATCAAGACAGGCGAGATCAAGCGTTCCGATCTTGAGCGCTTCGAGCATGCAGCTGTCGAAAGTGCGCAGATCATCCTGCGAAATCTGCAGCGGGCAGATCGGTTGGTTCGCAGCTTCAAGCAGATCGCCGTGGACCAGTCGACCGAGGATCGAAGGGTTGTCGATCTCGGTGTGTGCATGAGCGATATCCTGACCACGCTTGGGCCAGCCTTGAAGAAGACTCCGCACAAGGTGACTCTGATTTGCCTGCAACCGGTGGTCTGCGAGACTGCGCCAGGGGCGCTGTACCAGATCATCAGCAACCTCGTCATGAATTCATTGATTCATGCCTTCAGTCCTGATGTCCCCGGAAAGATCGAAATCGGAATTTCAAGGCAGGATTCCGCCATTGCCATCGACTATGTGGATGACGGAAAGGGGATGGATGAAGTCGGCAGTGCGCGGATCTTTGACCCGTTCTATACGACCCGACGTGGTTCGGGTGGCTCCGGGCTAGGCATGCATATTGTCTACAACCTGGTCACCCAGGTGCTTGGCGGAACGATCGTGGTAGCCAGCACGCCAGGGGAGGGCATCAGGATCTGCATCCGCTTCAATGCGGAATAACGGAGCCGGACGCGGGGTTCACGTATCCGGCATTTCCTTGCGCAATGCAGTGATTTCATCCCAGTTGGCAAACAGCAGATCGGTCAGTTCGGGATCGAACTTGCGATCTCGCTGAGCCTCGATGAAGCGCCGAATTTCCGGGTCTGGCCACGGCTCCTTGTAGCAGCGGCGACTTCCGAGGGCGTCAAAGACATCAGCCAACGCCGTGATCCTGCCGGAGATTGGAATGTCGGTTCCGGACAGGCCACAGGGATAGCCGCTTCCGTCGAAATTCTCGTGGTGGGTCATGGCGATCTGGGCGGCCATCCGGAATGCCGGCCTTCGGGTTCCTGCGAGCATCTTCGCCCCAATTTCTGCGTGCGTGCGCATGACCACGGTTTCGTCCGGCGTATGCGGGCCCGGCTTGTTGAGGATGGCATCGGGGATGCCGATCTTGCCTATGTCGTGCAAGGGGGCTGCGTAGTTGAGCAGCTCGCAGGTGTTTTCATCAAGTCCGTACATGCGTCCAAGCTTGGACGCAATGATGCCGACACGGCGGACGTGATTCGCCGTTTCCCGCGAGCGCGTCTCGGCAGCACCCGCAAGCAGGTAGACCATGTCGAGCTGGCTGTCGAACAGCTCCTGGTTGAGGTGCATGTTCTCGTAGGCAATCGCCACGTTGCTGCAAAAAACCTGCATCAACTGATGGGCATGTTCATCAAGGCGATGGCTCTCCCCCACATACAGGAGTGCTTCCGTGGCGTCGCTGTCTGAGAAGTGCAACACGTAGTGATCGTCGCGGAAGACGTGCTGCTTTTTGCTGAAGGCGTTCTGCAGGGACTGCACCATGTGGCCGGGCAGTTTTTCCTCGGCATTGCGCGACAGGTACCGCGAGTACTGGCCGCTGGCTGCGGTGATCTGGAAGTGTTCCGGTGGTTCGCCACTGGGGTCCGCGATCCGGCAACACATCGCGCCACTCTCGACGCCGATCAGCTCCGCCAGCTTGGCCAGAACCACGGACGCGAAATGTTGTGGCTGATGATGCGAGAACACTTCGGATGAGGCCTGGATGACGACTTCGAGTCCACGCCGGCTCGCCTCTATCGTGCGCATGTCGCGATAGGCGCGAAGCGCAGAGTACAGAGTGGTCGAGAGCTTCTGCGCAGTGAGCTCGGTTTTTTCCTTGTAGTCGTTGATGTCATAGGCCGCGACGACTTCGTGCTCCGGTGCCTGCCCGGGCTGGCCGGTACGCAATACGATACGTACGAAGTGGTTGTCCAGACGTTCGCGTATGGTGCGAACAAGGTCCAGCCCCGCCTGCTCGGTTTCCATCACGACATCGAGAAGGATGACTGCCGTGTCGGGGTGCTCCCGGAGCAGCTTTTCTGCTTCAGCGCTTGAATAGGCGCTGATCAGTTCCAGCGGGCGATCGGCAAATTGGAAGTTGCAGAGCACCAGCCGGGTAACCTGATGCACTTCGGGTTCATCATCTACAACCAGAATCTTCCACGCAGGTGCTGCCTTGGTAGGCTCGGCCGAAAAATTCAGGTTGTCGTCGATCAGCCCCATCGCACTCCCCAGTGGCTGGTCGATGCAGTCTAACCT
>NZ_JBAWHJ010000083.1:0-6796 GCF_049593775.1 Dokdonella sp.
GTGATCCTGCGTGAAGAAGTGCCGCACGTCGCAGCTGGATCTCGCTGGTTCGCCTGGTGCTGCGAAAGGGAAGGTGTCGAACCGGAATCGACTTTCGCCGCCTTGCTTGATCAGCACATGAAAGGAAGCCTGCGTGGTCCCTTCAATCTCGAAGCACGCCGCGCGGCCGGGTTCAGCCAGGCCGAACTGATCCATATTGGAAGCCTCGCCGCGTGAAGAGGCTACTTTTCGCCATCGTCTTGCTGGCCAGTTTCGGCCTGCTGTTGCTGTGGGCGGCAGGCGCAGAGTTGCACTCGCCGATGTTTGCGGATCAACAGCGCAACTGGACCGGATCAGAGTTCCGTGTGGTCATGGGCGGTGCGGCGCAGGACGAAGACCGCCTTAGAATTGGCGCGGTGGGTGATGACCGTACGGCCCTGCAATCGATTGCCCTCAATGGCGTCGATGCCATGGAGAACCCCATCCTTCGCTACAACTTCGCCCAATTCCCGCACACGCTGGAACTTTCCCTCGTATTCAGGCGAGTTGGTGACGAGGATGTCACCGTGGTTTCGCTGCCGTGGCCACGCGACGGCAATTCCTGGTTCGATCTCGGCACGGTTCCGGAATGGAATGGGCGCATCACCGAATTGGCTTTCGCCGAATATCCCACTCCGCAAGTCGTGCCGCCCATGCAGGGCTTCAAGCCTTTCACGCTGGTTGGCGCCAGTTTGTCTTCGCGTTCCTGGCAAGGCGACCTGTCTGCGTTGCTCACAGACTGGACTGGTCAGTGGCCCTGGAGCCAGCGGTCAGTACATGCATTGGGCCGTGATACCGACACGCCGCGTGCGCAGTCCCTGGTCCTCTGCCTCCTGCTGGCCGTGGGCCTCGTGTTGATCTGGTCGTTCGCAATACTCAAGGTTCGCGGCGCGGGGCTGCTGCGGCTGGGCGTACTCGCCCTGTTTGTCGGCTGGCTGCTGCTCGACCTGCAATGGCATTCCGGCCTGCGCTGGCGACACTCGGCAACCGAGGTCCTGTATAGCGAGTTTTCCTGGCCCGATCGTGAGCTGCATTCGGCGGACAGGGATATTGTCGAGACGGCGCATGAGCTCAAGCTGGCACTGCGAGACTTGCCGGGCAATACGCGTGTCCTGGTCCACTCTGCATCCAGTTTCACCGTGCTGCGCCTCATCTATCACTTGCTTCCAATGAATGTCGGAGTGTTGGCGCAAGCGAAGGCAACTGCGCCTGATGAGCCGCTGTCCGATGGGAGTGTGGTCGTTTTCTACGATATAGCCGGCTGGCGCTACGATCCGCAGAAAAGAATGATGGAAGGCGATGGTTTGCGACTCCCGGGCGAGATAATCCACCGCCGGGATCGCCTGATCGTATTGAAGTTGGGGAGAGGCACATGAGCCTCGGTTACCTGATGGCCTGGTTGCTGCCATGGTTCGCGGGGACAGGCGTTTGCCTGGCCTTGAATAGGGGGCTGCGTGCGCCGGGCGACCTGGCGTTCTCTCTTGGTGCGGGATTCCTGCTCGGCGTCTTTCTCACCGCCGGCCTTACCGCATGGGTGGCCAACGAAAACACTGCCCGAGCATTCGCGACTACGGCGCCGTGGCTGGCCGGCATCGGGATACTAGCCTGGGCTGCAGCGCTTGCGTTACGCAGCCGGCGGCCCCGAGACGCGAATGACGCTCGCTTGACGCCCGCATTGCGCCTGCTCTGGTGGACGCTGTTGGCCGCCATCGTGCTCCGCCTGGGCGTGCTGGGAAGCGAGGCCATGTTGCGCCCGACCTTCCCGTGGGATGCCTGGTCGGCATGGTCGGTCAAACCCAAGGCATGGTTTCTGATCGGCCAATACGTGCCTTATGTATCCATGCAGGAATGGTTGGCAAATCCCGATCTGTCCCTGCGTACCGCGGCGATCTGGGACTACCCCGAGCTGTTGGCCTGGATCGAGATCTGGTTCGCCAGTGCCGCGGGCAGCTGGAACGAACCGATGATCAATATCGTCTGGACCGGCGTGCTTGGTTCGGTCGGATTGGCAAGTTACGGGCAATGGCGCGCGATTGGATTGCAGCCTGAATTGTGCATGTTGCTGGTCTACGGAATGATCTCCCTGCCGTTGCTGGGCGCACATGCTGCGCTGGCCGGTTATGCGGATCTGTGGCTGGCAGCTGCCCTGGGCATGGCGGTACTCGCATGGTTGCGCTGGATGCGCGATCGCTCGCCGGGGCAGTTGCTGCTCGCCGGCCTGTTTGCGACAACCATGCCGTTGGTCAAACTTGAAGGTGCCGTCTGGCTGGCCATTTTCAGTTCGATCGTTTTCCTCAGCCTGCTGCCGAGGCGGTATCGCTGGTGGGTCGTTCTCGCTGTCGTGCTGCTCGGAACCCTTGGCCTGATCCTGGGCGGATTCGAGATCCCGGTACTCGGCCTGGGCTGGGTCAGGGCAAGCTGGGGCGAAGTGGTGGTTCCTGCACTGGGCGCACTGGATATCCATTGGCGACCGGTCGGGCGGGCCATGCTGTCCGGCTTGCTGACCCTGCCCAACTGGCATCTGCTCTGGTACCTGTTGCCACTGGCCATCGTACTTCGCTGGCGTGTTTTCCTTGAAGACCGCATGGCCCGCTCGCTCGGCGCGATGCTGGGCCTGTGTGCGCTGTTCCTTTTCGTCCTGTTCTTCTTCACCGAAGCTTCAACCTGGGCGGAGAACTACACGAGTGCGAATCGCCTTATCCTGCACGTCGTACCGGCCGTGTTCTCGCTGCTCGGACTGCTGCTTGCTGGCTTCAGCCTGAAGAATCGCCATACAGCTGGTGCACCGCCTGCGCCGAATCCTGAAGCGTGAAGTGGCGTTCCCAGCGGAGTCGTCCGGCAGTCCCCATGGCGGCCCGCATCGCGGGGTCCGAATCGAGACGATCAATGGCCCTGGCGAGATCCACCGCCTTGCCCGGCTCCACCAATAGCCCGGTTGTTTCGTTCTCGATCACCTGACCGACGCCGGAGCCCGGGATATCGCTGGCGATGGTGGCCAGTCCTGCGCGCATTGCTTCCAGCAGTACCAGGCCAAAAGCCTCGCTTCTGTCCAGCGAAGGCAGGACGAGAACTTCGGCTTCGACGTACGCCGCCTGCAAGTCCGCTTCTTCGCAATCCGCGATGAAGGACACCCGATCAGATACTCCCAGCCGGCAGGCCATGGCTTGCAGCGAATCGCGCTGCTCACCACTACCGATGAGGACCAGACGTACCCCGGGCAGCCTGCTCATGGCTTCAAGCAATACTGCAAAGCCCTTGTAATGGCTGAGCCTGCCGACGCCGAGTATCCGCAGTCCGTTACCTTGCGGCCACATCGGTGCCTGCCCTGAATCCCGCGTTCGATCCCTGATTCCCAGCGGAATCACTCTGGCCTTGGCTGCCCACGGCGCCAGTGCCGAGCTTGCAGCGAGATAGGCCTGCGAGGTTGCCACGATCGCCGCAGCACGGTTGAGCAGCCATTGTTCAAACGGGCGATAGATGCGGTAGGCCGCACGTACTCGCCAGTCGGGCATGTCGGTAGAGACGTCGGCGTGCCAGTGCACGATCCATGGCAGTGCCCGTGCTCGCGGGCTGAGCAAAGCCGCGAAGCAAGACGGGTTCGGCATGTGCAGATGGAGCACGTCCGGCTGAATGGCTTCGAGCGCCTGGCCCAATCGCAGTGGATAGGTGGGGCTTAGCGGCGTATAGAGCGGGGCGCCGATGCAGCCTGCGCGCCACAAGTCGACTCCGTTGACTTCATCATGCGTGCTGCGCCACTGGCCGGGAGGCTGGTGAACCAGGGCGCCTACATGGTGCCCATGATCGACAGACCATTCGGCAAGATCCTGCAGATACCGTTCGATGCCGCCCCGATGCGGCTGGTAGTACTTGCCGAGATGGAGTACCCGCATCGGGCTAGTCGATCTTTTTCGCGTCGCCAGACGGGGAGCCGGCTGGATTGCGCAGTCGCTCGATTTCCTGCTCGAGTATGGCCAGCTTCTGGGTCAGTCGGCGCATCTGGCGCTCCTGCCTGGAACGATCAATATCCAGCTTGAGCAGCCGCAACAACACCATCGACAGTCCAATGATGATGGGCAGGACCGGCGCATAGTTGATGCCGGTCAGTTTTCCAAGCCAGATCACCAGGGCCGGGAACATGCCGAGGATCAGCGTGGCCGCGGCCACCATCAGCCACCATGCGGCGAAGGGGCCGTGCAAATGGTCGCGACGCACCAGATAAAAGATGGCGCCGGCAAGTGCGAAGCCGAGAATGGCAGCGGTGATCTGGGCGTCGAGCATCAGCTATTCACGCCCGATGTCGCTGGATCGGAAGCTCGCTTGCCAAGGTCAAGGCGCGAGATGCAGAGTATCGTCGTATTGAACATGTATCGCGCCACCACGGCCCAGGAGGCAAAAACGCGGGAGTGGCCACTCTTGCGCGCCTGCATCGGTGTCGGGGTTTCCGTCATGCGCATGCCTTTCCCGGCCAGCAACATGAGCACGCCCACATCCTGGTAATCCAGCAGGCTGGCTTCCGGTGCCGCGAGCACTTGCATGGCGCGCTGGTCATACAGGCGCAGGCCCGAGGTGAAATCGCGAAGGCGAAGCCCGGTCAGCAGTCGCAAGTACTGCCAGGCTATCCGCTTCGGCAGGCTCAACCTTTCGAAGCAGGTTCCAATGACAACATTGGCTCCGGTACGTTTGCGTGCCTCGAACAGTAGCGGCAGGGAGTCGGGCAAATGCTGTCCATCGGCATCCAGGCAGATCACCGACTTGAATTCATGTCTCAACGCAAAGCGTATGCCGGCCTGACTTGCTCCCCAGGCACCGAGACCTACCGGCAACATCAGCACATCGGCTCCGGCCGCGCGGGCCGAGGCGGCTGTTCCATCGGTACTGGCATCATCGACGACCAGAACCTGGCATCCAAGCGAGGCCCGCACGCCCGCGACAACACTTGCAACAGTGGCGCTTTCGTCCCTGGCTGGGATCACAGCCAGGCAATCTGAGGGCAGTAGGGTATTCAAATCGAGCCTGATGCTGGGTGCAGGGGACCGCGATTCTCGTCATCCGCCGCCTAGCCTGTCAATGAATGCCTGCGCTGCTACATAAGATATAGGGCCTTAATGAGCAAAGGTTCGATCACCCAGATCACAGCAACAGGACTTCCTGGCACCCCACGGCCTCGTGACACCAACGAAATTCGACCCATATGCGTCAGACACCAGCGCCTGGAGCGCGATGCGAAAGAATTGAGGCCGAAGTGTCCGGATCCGGCAGTCGCGTGCGTCTAAAGGCCTGTGAGCGGGATAAACCAGTGCCAGTACGCCGCGAAACCAGGGCGAAAAGCACAATTTGGGGCATCCGGTTCTGACAACTCGGTCAAGCTATTGCGCGGAAGCTGTTGACGAGCAAAGGGCAAAGTCCTTAAGCTCCGAGCGGTTAAGGCAGCAGCTAGGCTTTTCGGTGTGTGCTTTAAGGGGAAGGGGACCCACCCCACCCAGACAATCCTGGAGAGACAAAAATGAACACGAAAATGAAAACACTTGCTATGGCAGTTGTGGGCTTGGTGGGTTTTGGTGCAGCAGGCGCAGCTTTCGCGCAGTGCCCGGCCAGCCTTTCACCGCCGTGGAGCCTGACGCTTTCGCTGCAGGGTACGGTTTCGAGCCAGACCCCTGGATATGATTCCACTCCGTGCCGTTTGCGCACCGCGCTGAATCAGAATGGTTCCCCGGCCGCAAAGGCTGGCGTGCTGGACCAGACACCTGCGAACGAATCGCGCTATCGCGCACAGTTCATTGTTGACGCATCGGGCATCACGCTGACAGCAGCGAACCGTGCAGCCACCATTTTCAACGTCATCGGTGGTGGAACGGCTCCCGGTGGTACCGGAAACATCGTGCAGACCTTCTTGCGCGGCAACGGAACGGGAGCTTCGCTGCGTTTCCTGGTTGGCGATACCAATCAGGGCAGTCTCTACCAGATTGTCGACGTAGCACTCCCGAACCAGGCCGGTGCCAACCGTGTTGAAATCGACCTCAATGTCGCTGGTGCAAGTGGCGGCAGCATGCGCTACTGGGTGACGGATGTGGCTGCAGCCACGACAGACGGCAGTCCGACTGGAACAGTTTCAGGCTTGAGCAACGATGTATGGACCGGCGTAGACCAGGTCGTACTCGGACTTGCCGGCGCGAGCACGTTCTGGCGTCAGAACTTCACCAACACGAACTACGTCTACTTTGATCAGTTTGATTCCCGCCGCCAGACATTCATCGGCAACTGAGCAACTAATCCTAATAAATACCTGTTGAAAACCCTTTTGGAGTGATGATAATGAAGAAGACCTTGCTTGGAGCTACTGTCGCGGCATCGTTGATGTTTGCCGGGGCAAGCTTTGCCCAGAACTGTACACCTAGCGCTGGCACGCCGGTGCTTAACGGTGCTACAAGTGGAACGCCTCAAGCCGCTTTTGATACCTGCAGCGCTACCGATCAGCTGGCGGTTTCCTGCAGCGGCTTGAACCCGATCGGCAATGCAACTGATGCCGTCTGGGCCGTCACTATTGGGCCTGGTGCTCATAGCGGCAGCTTCAACATTACGACTTCTGTGGGTACCTACGATATCTACGCTGGTCTGATGTCGGGCACCTGCAACGGTTCGTCGCCTTGCCCGATTGAGGCTGACAGCAACGGAGCTGGTGGTTCCGAAACGCTGGGTCCGGTTGATGGCCTTGCCAACGGTTCCTACTTCCTGCTGGTCACCACGTTTGGAGCAGGTTGTGGTCCGGTAGTCATTACTC
>NZ_JBAWHJ010000084.1:0-2176 GCF_049593775.1 Dokdonella sp.
CCCCTGAAGGTCGGAGATTGACCGTGTTGTTTGCTCGTCTCGTTGCCGGTTTGATTGCAGTCAGCGCCAGTTGCGCGTTTGCCGTTGAGCCATTCATTGCCCCTGCCGTCCCTGTCGGCAGCCTGTCTGTCCAGCTGGTTCCGACCGAGGTCGTCAATCCGGGAAGCAGTCGCCTGGTCACTTTTGGTGTGCCGTTTCCTCGTGGCTCGATTTCGGCAGCAGGACTGGGCACCTTGAGGGTACTCAAGGGGGCGCAGGAAATTCCGGCCCATGTGAGTCAGATGACCCCGTGGCGACATCGCGGCAATGCGGCGCTCGACGGCACCTCGGTGCGTGTTGCGCGCGTGCAGATCCAGTATGTGTTTGCGTCGACTTCGCCGGAAACGATTACCGTGAGCTGGGGCGGTCCGCCTCGCCAGCAGAACGTGCCGACTCTGGTATCGGCGCGCAACGGCTGGCATACGGTCAGCAGCGGCAGCTTCGTGACTTCCGACAATGTGCAGGAGCCCGATGTCTACGCAGTGCTGCCGAAGACATGGCTGAGTCTGGGCATGTTGAAGGGCGTACGCAGCGTCGCCTTCGACGACAGCAATACCGAGCCAAGGGACAACCCGAATACGAATTCGAATATTGACCACTGGCCGGCATACCAGGAAGCGGATCGGGCAATCAAGAACAACTTCTACAGCTCGATCAATGAAGACGACCCCGGGGTGACCACGGGCAACCAGTGCCACTACAAGACCGAGTACGAGCCCTGGTTGTATGACCGCGCCACCTCGATGTTCGTGCTTTACGAACGCAGTGGCTTCTACAAGGCACTGCGCGAGGCCGTGCGTGCGTCGGACTTCTACACCGATCACATCAACTCCGGCGGCTATTTCGAGTTCAAGAACGGCGACACCAAGTACGTCTATGCGGAGAACCTGGCCTATCGCTACTGGCTGACGGGCGATGACACGGCCCTGGACCGGTTGTCGGCGATCGTGGGTGCGCAGGGTGGATTCAATGATGCCTGGAGTCCGGGCATGGGCTTCTGGACCGAGCGGCACTCCGCATTCAAGCTGCTCGCCTATCAGGTGGATTACGAGCTCAATGGTGGCAGCCAGGCAGGCAACGTAGCGACTCTGGTCGGTCGCCTGGTTTCCCACCAGAACGGTGCCAGCGGTCAGATCCCGCAGCCCGCCGGCTTCGTCGATGGTGGTCTCTACCATCTCGGCTCCCAGCACGATGGCGATTGGGCCAATGGGTCCTACGGAGCATCGGGCTGGATGAGCGTGCTGGTCGTCGACGCCATGTTGCGCGCCTATTCCACCTCGGAAGATCCCGCCATCGCGAACTTCATACGCCGCATGGGCAACTTTCTGCGCGTAGCCACGATCAGCACCACCGATCACATGTACAACTTCGGTGGTGCGCTGGCCTTGCCGCGCTACGCGATGCTTTCCAATGGTGCCAATGGACAGATGGGCAGTTCGGATGTCGAGCATGCGCTTGATGTTGCTGCGGGAGTGGCCTGGGCCAACTACTTTGCCGAGCTGACCCAGCAATCCGATCCGCGTCTGGCCGATACCGCCGAAGACCTTTATTTCACCTATGACGAGGGCGTCAATTACTGGATCCGGCCGGGCGGTCCGGGTGCAGGATTGCCGGCCTACCGAACATCGCCGTGGCGCAAGTTCGGTTGGGAGCATCGCGTATCCGGTGGACTGGGTTGGGCCATGAATGCGGCAACCGCAACTACAGACGCGGTCTTTGCGAACGGCTTCGATTGATCCCTTGACCAGGAGACCATGCAGCCGATGATCGGCCGATCAGGTTTTCTTCGGTCGCTGCCAGCCAGGCACCGTGTTCTGGCGACTGCGTGCAACCGTCAGTTGATCCTCAGGTGCTGAACGGGTGATCACGGATCCGGCACCGATGGTCGCATTGCGGCCAATCGATACGGGTGCCACAAGGGCGGAATTGGAGCCGATGAAGGCGCCGTCGCCGATGCTGGTGCGATGCTTGTTCACGCCGTCGTAATTGCAGGTGATCGTGCCAGCGCCAATGTTCGCCTGATTGCCGACGTCGGCGTCGCCGACGTAACTCAGGTGATTGATCTTTGAGCCGGCACCCAGACGCGTGTTCTTGGTTTCGACGAAATTTCCGATGCGTGAACCTGCGCCCAGTTCGG
>NZ_JBAWHJ010000085.1:0-15080 GCF_049593775.1 Dokdonella sp.
GACCTGCCCCCTTCCATTCGCGATGCCGTGAGCGGTCTGAAACCAGGCAGGATCAGTGAAGTCGTCGAGAATGATGGTGCGGTGATGGTCTTTCGCTGCGAAGACATCAAGGACGGGGCAACGCCGACGGCCGACGAGGTGCGATCGAAGCTGCGCGCGAATCTCCTCCAGATTCGCAAGGGCGAAATCGAGCAATCGTTTGGTGAGCACCTTCTTGACTCGGCGAACGTCGAGATCACACCGCAATCTGCAGACATCGTCCTGCGCGTCGGAGACCATGAACTCGATGCTGAAGCGCTTGAGGTTCTCATGGGGATCAAGGTTCCCGGCTCAACGCCGGCTGACTGGGACGACGGGGCGCGGCAAAAACTGTTGCGCAACTGGGCAATCGGCGTGCTCGAGGAACGCCTGGCTATTGAACGGGCAATCGACAAGTCTGCGTCGGTGGCCCAAGCGTTGCGCTGGCATCAAATGCAGGTTCTGGCCAGGAATGAGCTCGTGCGACGCATCGACAAGGAGCTTGAGCCTCCCAGCGAAAAGGCCATGCGTAGTTACTACGCGCAGAACGCCAGACGCTATCGGGTTCCAGAGAAGTTCACGCTAGACATGATCAGTTTCGGCCGGGTGCCATCGAACGACGATGAGGCTGCCGGCAAATTGATCGAACTTGCCGAGCGGGTCGAGACTCGCATTGCATCGGGCGAACTGTCGTTCGCTGACGCAGCCCGGCGCTATTCGCAGGCGCCTTCGGCTGCGCGTGCAGGTGAGCCGCGCATCATGACCCGGCCGCAAATTGGCGCGCTTGGATCTGTCGCTGGAAAGGCGGTAGCCGAACTGGCCCCTGGCCAGCGCACCGGTTTGTTGCGACTGCGGTCTGGCCTGTGGATGTTCGAACTTCATGATCGCCAGCCGGCTCGAGCGAAGGATTTCAGCGAAGCGAAAGGAGCCATCCGCAAGGAAATGCGCAAGCGGGAGGTCGAGCGGCTTGAAATGCTGATTCGTGAGCAGCAGTGGAACCAACTGGAAATCCACATCCTGTCGGGCCCGGATTCGAGGGTCTCCGAAAACAGCTGATAATCGGAACGGCGGGATCTTGTTGCAGCTGTGGTTTCAACCGTGTCGCGCTCCAGGATTGGCATTGTCCGGCGAAGCGCTTGGGGCCATTGTTGCAAGAGGTGCTTTCAATCGTTGAGCAGATGAATCCTCGAATCCCGTCAGGCTGAGGCAGCACTGACTCGATGGCCTTCGTTGCGGCCAGATTGCGGAGGCTGGCTGCGGCCGTGACCTGCATCCTGGCTTGCAGACGCTCCGGACGAATGAGGCGGCCATCGCTCAGCGTATGGCGAGTCACTCAGCTTGCATCGCCGATCACCTCACGATAGATCGCAACAGTTTCATCGACGCATCGGGACCATGGGTATTGGGCGGCGAGTTCGAGGCCTTGCTGGACGGTAGTCTCGCGCCATTCCTCATCGCTGAGCAGTCGTTCGAGCCCGGCGCTCATTTCGACTTCATCCAGCGGATTGATGCAGAGTGCGATATCCGCGCACACTTCCGGTAGCGAGGAAACGTTTGAAGTAAGCACCGGAATGCCGCTGGCAAGCGCTTCCAGCACGGGCAGGCCGAATCCCTCGTAGATCGATGGAAACGCAAACGCCCTTGCGCCGGCATAGACCAGCGGCAGATCTTCCTCGCTGACATACCCGAGGCGGCGTGCGGCACCACTGGCTTCAAGCGGAGCCAGTGCACGTTCAAGATCTGCGCTGAGCCAGCCGCGTGCGCCGACGATGATGAGCGGATGGCGTGCACGCATCACCTCTGGCAGCGCCGCGTAGGCGCGAGCAAGGCGGACAAGGTTCTTGCGCGGCTCCTGGGTAGCAACCACCAGCAGATAGGTGCCAGCAACCAGTTGATGGCGGTGCATGGCCTCGCTCAACGAGCTGGTTTCGCGCGGCCGGTAGCGCCCATCGACACCCAACGGGATGACGCGAAGCTTGTTGCGCGCCACGCCGAGTTTCTCGTGGATCTCGTCGGCGATGAACTGCGAATCGGTGAGTACTCGATTCGCGCGCTCCAGGGTGCGTGGCAAGTGACGCTCGAGAAAGCGTACCCGTTCGGGCGGGTGCGTCTCGGGAAAATTGAACGCGGAAAGATCGTGCACCGTCGTGACAGCAGGGCCTTCGAACGGCATCAGGATGTAGTTCGGTGTGTGCAACAGGTAGCCGCTGAGATTGCGCGTGTGCGCGCGGAACAGCAGGTTGCGCATCCGCGAATAGACTTCGAGGGCGCGAGTCTTGAACGGAAGGTTCTGGCGCAAGCTGGCGAAAATGCGGTTCGAGGAAAGTGCTTCGGCCGGGTCATCCACCCAGCGCACCGCGGAATAGAGGCGCAGTTCCTCGATCGCTTCGTGGCGTGCCAGTCCGTTGGCGAGCTCGAGCGCATAGCGACCAATTCCGGTCAGTGGAGCGCTGATCGCATCGACATTGAAAATCACGCGCACTGGGTCGGCCTATGCTTGAGTACGGAAGATGATCGCGCGGTAAGCTTGACCAGCGCTGCATTGTCACTGCATTTCGCGATCGATCGGATGGCGGGCTCGCCAGGCGACCGCACGAAATGTCGTGTGGATTCCAGAGGCAGGTGGGCGCGTGTACGGTTCATGGATGGTGCGGGCTACCCGGTCTTGCCTCGGCGCTCGCGCTCGAGATCGGCTTCCACCATGCGGCGCGCCAATTCCTCCAGTTCAACCCTGGGATTGAAGCCAAGATGGGTGCGCGCCTTTGCGGAATCGCCGACCAGCAGGGGCGCGTCGACCGGCCGAAACAGGCTTGAATCGATTCTGATCTTGCGTTTGCCGGTAAGCGTATCCAGTGCAATTTCGTCTTCGCCGACGCCCGACCATTCGAGTGTGATGCCCACTGATGCGAAGGCGGCCGTGGCGAACTCGCGTACGCTCGCTGCATGACCTGTTGCCAGCACATAGTCAGCACCAGTGTCGCGATCCGCCATGTCAGCGAGCGCGGCGACATACTCCGGCGCGTACCCGAAGTCACGTCGGGCGTCGAGGTTGCCAAGGCTCAGCTCCTGCTCGAGACCCATGGAGATGCGAGCCACCGCACGCGTTATCTTGCGAGTCACGAACGCCACATCGCGCAGTTCGGATTCATGGTTGAACAGGATGGCGCTACTCGCTGCCAGTCCGAAGCTGGCTCGCCAGCTGTTCATGGAGGCGTGGGCCAGCAATTTCGACAGGCCATAGGGTGAGGTGGCGACCGTTGGCGTGTTCTCGTCCTGGGGTGCCTTCTCCGGGCTGCCGAAAATTTCCGCACTCGAGGCGAGAACGAAGTGCGCGTCTGGCGCATCGCGGCGCATGGCTTCGAGCAGGTTCAGGGTGCCTACGCCATTGGCCTGTACGCTACCCAGCGGATCGCGAAAAGAGTCTGCAACACGTGATTGTCCGGCCAGATGGAAGATTGCCTGGGGCGCGACGTCTGCAACGACCAGACGGCAGGCAGGCGGGTCACCAAGGTCAAGCGTGCGCAACTTCAAGCCGGCGTGGGCGGCAATTCCCAGTTCGTCCAGACGCCAGTTTCCTGCCGGGCTGGATGGGCGATGCGTGCCCGTGACTTGAATGCCTTCGCTCAGCAACTGGGCAGCCAGCCAAGCGCCGTCCTGGCCGCCGACACCGGTTATGAGTGCGCGCGTATAGCGTCGATTCATCGGGTCACTCTCCCGAAGCGATTCAATGAGTGGCGCGCCGCCTCACGTTGCGCGAGGGTCGCGAGCTCGCCGGCAGCGAGTGCCAGTACGGGGATTCCGAGGCGTGTGCCGTGGTCATGCAGTCGCTTCGCCAGGCCAGAATCCATGTCCTGGCCGATCTCCAGCAGCTCATAGGCGTACTTCTCGAACAAGTCCGGGATACGGTCCAGGTCCCACTCCAGTGGGCCTGGCGATTTCCCGTCGCCAATGCTCGTGTCATTCAGGCTGAGTCGGTCTTCGGTAGTTTCCAGCATGTGGATATCGTAACCGGACATGGGAGCAATTTCGGCAAGCGAACAGAAACGCAGAAGTCGCGGCTGAGGCATGTGACTTGCGGCCGACGCGTGGATCCGACGTACTCGCCAGTCAAGCACCAGGCGCTCGAATGAAAAAAGTTGCCTGCCCACGTCGGATTCGTAATTTGGCCAACGATCGCGCAGGACCTGCATGCCGGCCCGCCCCAGCGCCTCGCGTCGCTCTGTGCCAAAGCTCTGGCTGCGTGCGTGGCGCACGAGGACATTGCCGGCAATCACATGGCGATAGCCCACGGCACAGGCACGTTGGCAGAAATCATTCTCCTCGCCGTAGCCCTGCGGAAATGCGTCGACGTCGAACAGGCCGAGCTGGTTCAGCGAACTGCGACGGATGTACATGCAGAATCCGTTGCCAGTGGGCAATTGCGGATAGGCGTGGCCGGCACCCTGCCAGTGTGCGCGAGCAGCCTGCGCAAATGTCCATTGCTGCGGCAGGGGGTTCTCGCGTTCGAGTTCGGGAACGGAAAATGCACCGGCATTGTCGGATACCGCGGTCGCAGTGGCGGTGTCCGCAGACGCGTATGCGGCTCGACGCAATCCGGTCAGCCATTGGCTGGCGACTTCGGTATCGGCATTGAGCAGCACAACGTCGGCCTGTCCGGCAAGGGACATGCCGCGATTGACCGTAGCAGTGAAGCCGAGATTATGTGGATTCGAATAAATTTCGACGCCGGGGATTCCGCGGTAGCCGGCAAGCATCGGCGCAACCGCCGTATCCGTGCTGGCATCGTCGATCACGATCAACCGGCATCGGCCGCTGCTGTTTGCAAGCACGGAATCAAGGCAGCGCCTGGTGGCATCAATCGCGTTGTACACCGGAATGATGATGGCCACCTCAGCCGCCATCGGTTGCACGTTCGCAGGAACGCAAACGCCAATCGGGTCGAGATCCGGCGGGCGGGTGGCCTGTTCGGAATCGGGCGAGATTCCGGGCGTGCCGATTCGAATCGAGAACACCTGCGAGGGAGCTTTGTCCGAGGCCTGCAAAACGCTGGCCTGGACCGACAGCGAAGCCTGCCCGGAGGGTGAAAACGGAAATGCCAGGCTCGCACGTCCGTTTTCGTCGGCACGCAATTCGGTAAAGTGCGAGCCATTCAGGCAGATGCCAATTCGGCCGCCGCCATCGGCGCGCAGAACCAGCGAATGACCATCCCACATGGGATGAAAGGCTTGGCGATCAGGAGCTGAATGCATTTCGATACGGGGATTCATCAGTTCATTGACGTGCGGCTACGCACGCGGCGGATTTGTCTTGCAGGGTTGCCACCGTGAACGGTCGCATGAACCAGGATGATGTCGATCAGTCATGGCTCATTGCTCCGCCATCTTGCCGTCGAGGATGCTGCGATCATTGATGCTTGCGAGCAAGGCCGATTGTGACGTGTCGAGCTGGATGTCGTCCGCCGGTATTCGATCGCCCGATGGCTCGATCCATGCTTCGATCGCTTCGGATGTCGGCATGCGCAGTCCCCTGATGCCGAGGGTGTGGAGTTCTTCGAGCAGCTTTCGCGTGGTGTTGGAAGGGTCCCGGATCAACGCGTTGTAGTCGACGATGACGCGCTGCCATCCATCGCTTGCTGCGAATGCCGACCGCGTGTAGGCCTCCCACAGCGCGAGCGCTTCCTTGGCGAGCATGCCGTCACGGCGTCGAAGGGAATCAGCGACTTCACTTGGATCGCGTATCACATGGATGAATACGGGTCTGGTCAGCAAAGGCAGCAGTTCCCGGGCAAGCAGGCAAAGTCGCGGCTCCTTGATGAACCAGGGGCGCTTCGGTTCCAGGGTATCGAGAATCGCTGCGGACGCCTGGCGGAACGCATCCACGGCAGCGACCGGACAATTTGACGGTGGTTGCTTCCAGTCCCCGCCGGCAGCTTGCAGTCGCTGCACGCACGCCATGTGGAGTTCGCCGTGTTCGAAATGTCCGCGTGGATTGTCAGCCCCGCGTAGCAGAATTTCGTCAGGTCCCGGCCAGGCACCGAGCAAACTGAGTACGCCGCCGACACTCGATGTCCCTGATCGATGCATGCCGAGCACGACAATCTGGCCCGATCCGGCCAGATCGAGGTCACCAGGCCGATGCCGTGGAATGATCGGCGCCGCCGGTCTCAGGGTCGAGCCACTCGCCAGTTCCAGGGCCAGGCAATCTGCGGTGAGGTCGAGATTGCTGCGTGAGGCAAACTCCGAGGCATTGCTGCTGGCCGCCTTGCGCAGTTCCTCGCGGTCGTCAAATGCTTCGCGCATTCGCGAGGCCAGCGAGGCGGTGTCAGGTTCACTCCAGTGGCTGCCCGGCTGTGCGGGATCCCGGGCAATGCCGTGTGCCTCGACTGCAAGTCCAAAATTGCGGAGCAGCGCATCCTGGCTGCCATAGGCTGGCGCCACGACAATGCGGCCGCAGGCGATGGCTTCACGAACAAACGGATCCCAGCCGGCGCCACGTCTGGCACTGGCATAGGCGTCGGCCGCGACATACAACTGGGCGCGCTCGTAGGCAGGGTGCCCCCATCCAGCGATGAGCCGCACCCGGGCCTCGCCCGGCGCGTCCATCAGTGGATCAAGCACATCGCGAATGACGCTTTCATCGTCGCCGGGGCAGACATAGACCACCAGTTCGACCGGCTCACTGGGACCGAAGCTTCTGCGAAATGCGGTGATGACCAGGTCGGGTGCGTCGCGGTGCAAGTCTTCAGCCACGCTGAGAAAGACGAATCGTCCTTGCGGGTTCCGTTGCGCCGGCACTTCCGGATGACAGTACTCGCGGTCGATGCCCAGAGGGACGATCTGCATGCGCGTGGTGACGCCGGCTTGGCGAAACACCCCCGCCTGGAACGCATCCGGCACCAGCAGCAAGTCAAAGCGGTTGTAGTGGTCTACCCATGACCGAGGCAGGTCTTGCCACTCGGAAAAGGCGAGCGCGACATGGAAGCGGCCACGCGCTGGCGTCAGCAATTGGCCAGGAGCACAGATCAGGGCTACTTCAGGCTGGGCCGGCACGCTTCGTTCGGCGGCCAGTTCAAGACGAAAATCTTCTCCATCCAGCAACTCGGGAGCGGCTTCCGAATAAGCCATGCGCAGGGCGCGTGCATCGAGACGCCAGAGCAGACCGCGGGTCAGTTGGGCAAAGGCATGCGGGAACCGTGTCAGGCCCTGCCATAGCACCGTGCCACGATAGGCATTGCTCAAACGATCCTGCCAGCGCGCGGCGAAACTCGCGTGGCTCCGTTTCCACAGGCGCTCACGAAAGCCGCCGTCGTCCTGGGTCGAGCCGTGCTGGACATGGCGCAAGGTCACGGCTCCGGCAACGACGCTGGCAATGCCTGAATCAGCCGCGCGCAGGCAGTAGTCGGTATCTTCGTAATAGCTGTGGAATATCTCGTCGAGCTTTCCGATCCTCTGCAGGCAATCACGCCGGATGTAGGCCAGCGCGAAGGCAATGCACTGGACGCGCCGCGTGCGCGGAAACTGGTTTACGTCAAGTTCCTGCTTGCCTGATTCGGTCTGCTGGCCCCAAAGGCGATCCGGCTCGATGAAGCCGCCTAGGTGGTAGAGCAGATTCTCCGGTGCCGCGCCGAGCATGCGACAGCCGACAATGCCATTTTCCGGACTGGAATAGGCGGCATCGCGCAGGCGATTCAGCCAGTCGCGCTGCACGATGACCAGGTCATTGTTGAGGAGGACGACATCATCATCCTCGTGTGCTGCGTCGATGCCGGCATTCATGCCGCGCACGAAACCGAGGTTCTCCGGCAAGCGAACGATCCGTACCTGTTTCGAGTAGGTGTCCAGGGCAACCGTGGTTTCGTCGTCGGAGCCGTTGTCGACGACAATGATCTGCGCATTCTGGAGGTCGCCCTCGAGCAGCGTATCCAGGCAGCGCCGGGTCAGCGCCCATTTGTTCCACGCCAGGACGATCAGGGCCGCGCCGCGCATCAATCCGTCTGCCCGGAGCCCTGCCAGAGCGCGAGTATTGCCGTGCCGAGTGAATCGCGTGCATAGCTGTCTACCGGCGTGAGCAATTGCCTGGCGCACTGATCCGCAAGCAGGTTGCGCTGGATGCCACTCGCACGAATGCGACGCAGGCTACCCGCGACATCCGGGTCAGATTGATCCGTCATTCGTGCAGCCGCTATCAGTAGCCGCCGTGGCGTGCTGCCCAGGCGCCGGGAAAAATCGTGCAGGGTTTGTGCGTCCTGAAGGTTCATTTGGGTTCAGCGGCCAGATCGAGCTCTCCGTGGTACGCAGCGAATACTTCGTCGCGCGAGCCTTCCCGCACGCTTCGTCCGTGTTCCACCCAGAGCAGACGATCGCACAAGGCGGCTACCTGTGTCTCGTCATGGCTGACCAGCACGACGGTATGGCCCTGGCGCATGCGCTCGCGAAGCGCTTCTCCGGATTTCTCCTGGAATTCAGCGTCACCTACGGCCAGTACCTCATCAATCAGCAGTACGTCGGGTTCGGCTTGCATGGCAACGGAAAAGCCGAGGCGCATGACCATGCCCGAAGAATAGCTGGCAATCGGCTGCTCGAAAAAATCGCCGAGCTCGGAAAATTCCTTGATGGCGGGCAGGCGGGCAACGATATCGCGCTGGCGCAAACCAATCATCAGGCCGGACAGGATCGCGTTGTCGCGACCGGAAAGATAAGGCGTGAAGCCCAGCGCCAGCGAAAGCAGCTGACATGAAACCACGCCCCGGCGCATGTGGCCTCTATCGGGTTTGAGGATGCCGGCAAGCACCCGCAACAGTGTGCTTTTACCGGCGCCATTGCGCCCGATTACGCCCAGGCGTTCGCCATTTCGCAGGCACAGGCTGACATCCTCCAGCGCCCAGAAGCGGCCGCTGCCGACACGGCGCTGAGCACTGAATGCCACGCCGACGTTTTCGAGTTGGATCAGGACATCACTCATTACACGGCCAACTTCGGATAGCGTGGCGCAAGGCGCAACACGACGGCCATGCCGGCAATGCACGTGGCAGCGGAAATCATCGCGACCTTGGCCAGCGCCCACCAGTCCGGCCACTGTCCGTGCATCAGGATTCCGCGCGCCGCATCGAGCAGGGTCGCTACCGGATTCAGCGCAATGATTTCGCGCAGCGGCGAGGGCACGGCATCCAGTGCAAAGACGACGCCGGATAGAAACATGACCACGGTGAGGATCTGCTCGATGACGAATCGAAGGTCGGGGATAAATGGAACGACTGCAGCGACCAGGAAACCGACGCCCGCGGAAAAAAGCAGGGTGATCGCGAAAACGACGGGAAGCGCAAGGTATTGCAGGTTAGGCAGGTAACCCATCAGCCACAGGATGACCAGGAGAAGGGCGAAGATGTAGAGGAACTTGATGGTGTCGGCAAGCATCTGCACGAACGGAAAGATCAGCACAGGCAACCGGGCCTGGCGAATCAGGCCCAGATTGGTCCAGATTGCATAGCCACCGTGCGTGATGCAGGATTTCATCCATTGCCAGACAGTCAATCCGACCAGCAGGAACGGCAGGTACTCGGGGCCGCCCGTTTTCAGGATCACGTCGAATACCAGCCAGAAGGCCGCCATCATCATGGCTGGCTCGGCTACCCACCAGATCAGGCCGAGGTAACTGCGCGATCGCTCGGCGCGGAGTTCGGCATACGTGCTGAACAGGATCAGTTCTATCAGGTGCTGAGGCATGACGGGCGGTGCTGGAAGGGACAACCAGAATAGCCGATCAGCGCCAACCGGGGGTCACCGGGTGCCGGGTTCATGGACAGTTGCCATCAAGAACAGGGCCCAGCCAGGCCAGGCCAACAAGGGCCAGAGCCAGCGCGACCCCCAGGGCAATGCGCCATCCGTTGGTCGCAAGCGCGGACTGCCTGTTGTCACGTTGCACGAGCATGGCGAGAAAGCTGCCGGCGAATCCGCACAGGAACGGCATCATCTGGAACAGGTAGCGCTGCATGACATGCAGTCCCAGATAGAGCGCAAGTTGATAGGCGAGATAGGCGGCGACAAACGCGGCCAGAGGCAGGCTCCAGCGGCGCCACATGGCTACGCCGAAAGCACAGAGCAGCAGGGTGATCGTGTGGGTCAGATTGGACAGTCCGACCAGGACCGGGCCCAGCGGATGGGGCGCATAGGCACCCATGCGGCCCGCACAGGCCGGGCCGGGCAACTGGGATACCAGCAACGTCTTGGCATTGAACAAGCGGAAATACTGGCTGCCCACTTGCTCACCCAGGATGTCCGGCAGGCCACGCTCGGCGATCTGCTGTTGAATCCTTTCGAATGCAAGGGCATTGCGTTCCTGCGGCTTTTCCGCGCTGTCCAGGTAGGCGGTCAGCGCTGGCAGGCCGGCTTCGTCAATGTAATCGCTGCGGCTGGTGTCGCGAATTCCGATTTCCAGGTTGTACATCGAGCTGTCGGCAATCATCGGGCGACCGGTTTCGGCCAGGCCTTTCCAGAGGGCCGGCCCTGTCGCCAGCAGCAGGCCGGCCGCGAACGCGACTGCCGGGAACAGGGCATATGTCCGCCGACCCTCCCGACGGGTCAGGAAAAACAGGAAGAAAAAGGGCCATAGTCCGGCCATGAGGCTCTTGAAGAGCAATGCCAGGCCAATCAGCAGCCCAGCCAGAAATGCACGCAGTCGAGGCTTTTGCGTGCCGGTCAGCAGCAGGGCGAGTGCGCCAAGCAGGCAGGCCAGATGCGTGACTTCAGGCCAGAGCCAGTGCGCGTAGGCCAGATTGCCGGGATTGAGCAGGAAAATCGCGCCGGCCAGCAGTGCGGCCCGGGGGCTGTCGACCGTATTCCAGAGCCTGACCAGCAACCATGCACACACCACCAGCAGGCCCGTCTGCACCAGTTGAGCCATGGGCACTATCGGGCCAGGAATCAGGCCGATCGCCGCCAGAAACCATGTCTGACCCGGTGGCCAGATGAATCTTTCAATCGCTGGTTGTCCCGCGAGCAGGGCAAGTGCACGCGCGTGGTAGTCGAATTCGTCTCCCACCAATGGCTTCTGGGCCGGCGAGTAGTAGATCCAGAGCAGGGCGAGGTTGAGCAGCAGCCAGCCGGCGATGGCCAGCCACATCCATGGCCGGCCAGATTGCGGTAGTGCTGGCGCCTTCGAGTGATTCATCGCTTCACGCAGCGTTGAACGGGTTCATGGCGTGGCCGCGAAATTTGCCGGAATCGCGGATCGACTGCCCTTGCGGGCCCGCGTCGCGCCAACCGTCAAATGACGGTCGGCTCGATGCGTGTCCGCAACGTCGGATTCGCGGCAGACCTGAGTGATACCTTGCAGCGGGGCTGCGTCGGGGGCTTCCTTGTCCCCGGTGGGGATCATTGACCGCTTGCCTCGGCCCGTGGTGATCGCTTGGCGGCCGCCTTGAACGTCGGGGTCATCTTTTCGCGGACGCCGTCGGTGCTGATCGATTCAACGTAGTACCAGTACTCGCGGCAAGGATCGATGCTGTCATCGCGATACTGGTATTTCTGCGTTTCGTCGGTGGTGCCGGCGCCAAGGATGGGGTTTTCATTCAACTTGATGAACTCGCCCTCTTCGGTGTCACCGCGAAACACGTCGAATCCGAAATTGTCCTGCTCGCTGGCCAGCGACCACTTCGGCGTATTTGCCAGGCGCTCTTCGGATGCAAGCGCGGATTGGTCGCCACAGGTCCCTTCGGGCGGCGTTGCCACGACAGTCTCGGCGGGGGCGGCAGGCGCGGCAGCGGGGGCCGGTGCTGCTTCCGTTGTGGCGGGTGGGATGGTGGGTTCAGGCGCAGGCTGGTCGCAGGCGGAGAGAGTCAAGGCAATGAAGGCGGACAGGACGAGTAGGCGCATGATGGCTCCGATCGGTGTAAGGGGGGCTGGTCGCTGCTGTGCCAGACGATTCCGACTGGACAGGAGCAGGTCAGGGCAACGATAGTCGCGCCATGGTCCCACTGGCAACACGAAACTTCCTGCGCTCCGTGAACACGGCGGTCAGAATCCATCGAAACATGGCGCTTGCGGCCATGTTCAGCCTCGCGTGCGCCTGTGTCTCAGCGGCCCAGGCCATGTCAGTGGAGGTGGCGCTGACCCCCGCAGGTGATGTTTTTCCCGCGCTTGAACTCTCGCAATCCCGGTCCGCGGCATCAGGCGCTGATGCGGCGGGTAGTGGTCTGCTGCGTATCCGCTTTGGTGATCTGCAGTCTGCGGTACAGGTGCGATTGACGATATCGACACCGGGGCTGCGCGCACCCAGCGTCATCGACGCATGGGTCGAATCGGGGACAATACTGAGGCCTCGACTGGAGTGGGATTCGCTGGCCCTGCGCGATCTTCGCAGCATACGCCCGCAAGTCATGCGCGTTTCGGTCGTGGCCAAGGGCATGCGGCCGATCGAGCAGAAGCTGCGAATACGTGTACATCCACTGGACGAGGCCCTTTACTTCGTGCGCGATGGTGATGCGCGCATTGATCTGGGCTGGGCATTCGCGGCATGGGTGGATCCCTACGATCCTGTTGTCGACGAGCTGATTGAACTGGCGGGACTGGATGGCACGAGCCCGGTATCGCCACCGGAAAACTTCTCGGATCGGATTGGTATCGCCCGCGCGCTCTGGGTGGCGCTCGAGAAGCACGGGCTGCGCTACGCGGACGAAGGAGCGGGGATCAGCCAGGGGCCGGAAATCTACAGTCAGCGCGTGCGACTCCTTTCCAGCACATGGGACGATCGTGTTGCCAATTGCCTTGATGGCAGCGTGCTCATTGCTTCGGCTCTTGAGCGACTGGGTATCGGCAGCTTCCTTGTGCTGGTGCCTGGACATGCCTTCGTCGGCTTCTACACGGATTCCGACAAGCGTGAAGCGGAATTTCTGGAGACCACGTTCCTTGGTCATCAAGCGCCAGTCGGGAATCAGGCACAAGCGGAGACTTCGCAGCGGATTCGGCGACGGGCAGTGGCTGGATTCGAAGCTGCACGCAAGGCTGGCAGAACCCGCTATCGCAGTGCCGCGCCCCGGCTGGACGGCAAGCATCGCCCCGACTATGCGCTGATCGATATTTCCATGGCGCGCGCCTATGGCATCATGCCGCTCGCGGTTGGTCGCCAGGATGGCAATGCGTACGCGCCCGCCGTACCGGATGTGGAACCTCTCCGGAAATTTCCAGTCAAGCTCTCTCCGTGAATCAATTGCCTGCAGAAAATCCGCTTGCCCGCGTAAAGGATGAAATTCGGGAAGATGCCGAGTTGGCGCGCAGTCGTGCCGGCGATCTGAAAGTCGCCAGCAAACGCCCGCCCCCGGCACGGCCACGCAAATCGGAAGAGCGGCGAAACAGCTATACGCTGGGTGAACTTTGCAATTCGAATTTCACCACTTTTCTGGACCAGGCCTTCGAGGCCTTGCTCAGGCGCAAGCCCGACCCGGCGGGATACGAAGCCCAGCTTCGGTTGCTGGTTTCCGGGCGCAGCAAGACTGAAATTCTCGGCAATCTCCGCTGGTCGCCGGAGGGTCGGGACATCGGCGTGCGCGTGCCCTGGCTATTGCCGAAATACGTGTTCGCCAAGATCTTGCGGATTCCGGTGGCCGGTTACCTGCTCGACTGGCTGGTCAGCGTGTGCACCTTGCCGCGGATCGTGCAGCATCAGCGCGCTGTCGAGGTCTATCAGAGCGCACGCCGGCAGGAACTCGGCAATCAGATTCAGGCCATGGGGGAGCAGATCGACCTCATTTTCATCGAGCTCGGCAAGCTGGGTAGCCAAAACCCTGCAATGTCGGCCAGGGTCAAGCAATTGTACGAGCGGGTAGAGCCGCTGACCGAGGACTTTGAGCGGATCAGTGCGGAATCCGCGGAGCTGCGCCACATGGTTCTCAGCATGAACCATTGGCTTTCGTCCCTGCGCAAGAACCTGTCGGCACTTGAGCTCGCAGAATCCGAGCAGCAGCGAAAATCGGATTCGCTCTACGCCGATATCGCAACGCGCATGCTCGAATCGGACGCGCTGAGGCCTGCCCGATTGCAACTCTGGTCTGGTCGCCTGGCCGCCAACTTGCCCAGGCCCGCGCAGGTGCTCGACTTGTGCAGCGGTGAAGACTGGATCAAGCGCCTGGTTGAGCTTGGCCTCGACGCCGCTGGAGTGGACTCCAATCGCGAGATCGGACAACGTGCCAGGGAAAACGGGCACGCCGTGGTTGTTGCCGTTCCGCTGTCCGTGCTCGCTCGCACTGCTGATCATTCGCTGGACGCCTTGACCGCGCTTGACGTGGGCTGCCTGCTGGGCAGGATTTCTGCAGCGGAGTTGCTGGGCGAAGCGCGTCGTGTTCTGCGCAACAATGCATGGGTGCTGTTTGGTTTTCATGGTGAGCCGACGAGCATCGCTGATCGACTTGACGGCCGGCCCGAACCGGCAATAGACGCTGTCCTGATGACTCAGGCGTTGCTGTCAGCGGGTTTCGTCGATGTCGCGCAAGTACGTTCGGACGATGGCGCCGGTTGCGTGCTTGGTCGAGTGGGGGATTAGGTCATGAATCAGCCACGCAACATGCCAGAACGATTGATCGGACATCGAAATGTGCCAGCACGCACCGGCGGGCTCGCATGAAGGCAGCGATACTGATTCCTGTATTGACCAGCAAGGACGCGGTTGGCGCAGATGCTCTGGCAATGGCCAGGGTGCTCGATGAGCTGGGTATCGAAACGCGCATTTTTTGCCTGTCCTCTACTGGCGTCGAGTGCAAGACCTGGCCGGCCGAACGCCTGCCGGCATTCGCCGGTGGTCCGCAGGATCTTGTCATCTACCATTTTTCGACCGGCTGGCCGACAGCCGTGGAGATCCTTGGCCGATGTCGCGGGTTTCGCGTCGTCAAGTATCACAACATTACGCCGCCAGCTTTTTTCAAGGACTACTCCGCCGACTATCGGGACGCTTGCGAGGCCGGTCGTCGTGAGCTATCGACAATGGCCAGGCTCGGTTGCGAGCTGTATCTGGGCGATTCCGCCTACAACCTGGATGAATTGTTCGAAGCGGGAGCGCCGGGCGAGCGAGGGGGA
>NZ_JBAWHJ010000086.1:0-2523 GCF_049593775.1 Dokdonella sp.
CTGCGCAAGCACAAGGATGCCCTGGGTTCTCTCGTCTCGCTGGAGATGGGCAAGATCAAGCCCGAGGGTGATGGCGAAGTGCAGGAAATGATCGATATCGCCGATTTCGCGGTCGGCCAGTCGCGCATGCTGTACGGCTACACCATGCATTCCGAGCGTCCTGGACACCGTATGTATGACCAGTGGCATCCGCTGGGCATCGTCGGCATCATCAGCGCGTTCAACTTCCCGGTCGCCGTTTGGGCCTGGAACGCCATGCTGGCCGCGGTATGCGGTGACATCTGCATCTGGAAGCCGTCGCCGAAGGCACCGCTGACCTCGATCGCGACGATGAAGATCTGCAACGAGGCATTGAAGGATGCCGGCTACCCGGATCTGTTCTTCCTCTTCAATGATGCCGGCACCGATCTGGCCAAGGCGTTTGTCGATGACCGTCGCGTTGCGCTGGTCAGCTTCACCGGCTCGACCAAGGTCGGCCGTACGGTTGGTGAGCGCGTCGCCCAGCGCATGGGCCGCAGCCTGCTCGAGCTCGGTGGCAACAACGCCATGATCGTCGACGATACGGCTGATCTGAAGCTGGCCTTGCCGGCGATCGTCTTTGGTGCAGTCGGAACATGCGGTCAGCGTTGCACGTCGACCCGCCGCTTGTTCGTGCACGAGTCGATCCACGACGAAGTGGTGGCGTCGGTGGTCAAGGCGTACAAGCAGGTCGAAGGCAAGATCGGTGATCCGACCGATGCCAAGACCCTGATGGGCCCGCTCAACAGCCCGGATGCAGTCGAGAACTTCCTCGCTGCGATCGAGAAGGCCAAGTCACTCGGCGGCACCATCGCCACGGGTGGAACGAAGAAGGATGGCAAGGGCAATTTCGTGCTGCCGACCGTAGTCACCGGCCTGAAAAACGACTCTGAGGTCGTGCAAACCGAAACCTTCGCGCCGATCCTCTACGTGATGAAGTTCAAGACGCTGGACGAGGCCATCGCCATGCAGAACGATGTGCCGCAGGGTCTTTCCTCGGCGATCTTCACGCAGAACGTCAAGCACGCCGAGCGTTACCTGTCGTCGATTGGTTCGGACTGCGGTATTGCGAACGTCAACATCGGCACTTCGGGTGCAGAGATCGGTGGCGCCTTCGGTGGCGAGAAGGAAACGGGCGGTGGTCGCGAATCCGGGTCGGACGCCTGGAAGGTCTACATGCGCCGCCAGACCAACACGATCAACTACTCCGACGAGCTGCCGCTGGCCCAGGGCATCAAGTTCGAGTTCTGATCTGGCAAGCAAGCAGATCATCAATGGGGAACCGGTCGCCTTGGCGGCCGGTTTTTTTTCGGGTTGGCATTCCTGATCGGAAGCGATTCCCGCCTTCACGGGAATGACCAGATCCACCAATGCTGAATTTGACCGCCCAATGCGGCCACGCCAAGCCGTCATTCCCGCGAAGGCGGGAATCGCTTCACCTCGTTAAATACTTTCGCCTGTATATCCAATCAGGCTTTCCATGCCGGTGTCCCGACAGTGTGGAACAGACGTTAAACTGCAGCATCGGAGGAAGCCATGAACCCACCTGCAAGAACCAGCGGCACCGCGATTACCAGCCTTGTTTTCGGCATCATCACCTGGGTCGGCCTGCCCTTCATTGGCGCCCTGGTTGCAGTGATCTGCGGCCATCTCGCGCGCAGCGAGATCCGGCGCATGCCGGCGGGTACAGTAGAAGGCGACGGACTGGCCATTGCCGGACTGATCCTTGGCTACGTGCAACTCGGGATGATCCTCCTCGGCATCCTGCTTTTCGTCGGCTTCCTGGTACTGGGATTGGGTATCGGCGGGCTGAACTGAGCCATGTACGGAATCGCCCGATCCCTGCTGTTCTGTCTGGATGCCGAACGCGCACATGATCTCTCGCTCACCGCGATAGAGACGGCGTATCGAACCGGCCTCAATCCGCTGATTGCGACCAGGCCAAAACCCCTTCCGACCAAGGCTTTCGGAATCAGCTTTCCGAATCCGGTCGGCCTTGCCGCCGGACTGGACAAGAATGCCGCGCATATAGACGCACTCGGGGCGCTGGGATTCGGATTCGTTGAAGTTGGCACGACTACACCGCGTGCTCAACCTGGCAATCCGAAGCCGCGCATGTTCCGCCTGCCCGAGCACCAGGCCGTGATCAATCGACTCGGTTTCAACAATGGCGGCGTCGATGCGCTGGTCGCAAACGCCGAACGCTCTCGTTTCGATGGCGTGCTCGGCATCAATATCGGCAAGAACAAGGACACGCCGAACGAGAATGCGATTGATGACTATCTGTTCTGTCTCGAGCGCGTGTATGCACGGGCCAGCTACATTGCGGTGAACATCTCCTCACCCAACACCCAGGGCCTGCGCGACCTCCAGGAAGAGGAAACCCTGCGCCGGTTCATTGGCGGCATCTGCGAAGCCGGCGAGGCGCATGCTTCCCGACATGGCTCGCGCAAGCCGATTCTGCTCAAGATTGCTCCGGACCTGACCGAGCTCGAGCTCGATTCC
>NZ_JBAWHJ010000087.1:0-2579 GCF_049593775.1 Dokdonella sp.
AGAGCTCGCTCGACAGTCGCCTCGCAAGCCTCTACGGCGGACGCGTGGCCGAAGAGTTGATATTTGGTGATGAGAACGTCACCACCGGGGCATCGAATGATATCCAGCGTGCCACTCAACTGGCGCGCGACATGGTGACGAAATACGGTCTGTCCGAGGAACTGGGTCCGATGACCTACACCGACGAGGAGGACGAAGTCTTCCTGGGCCGATCAGTGACGCAGCACAAGCATGTTTCGGAAGCGACAGCCCGGCGCATCGACGAAGTCGTTCGCTCGGTCATCGATCGTGCCTACGAACGCGCTCGCGAAATCCTCACCCGTGAAAGCAGCAAGCTCGAAGCAATGGCGCAGGCTTTGCTTCAGTACGAAACCATTGATCGCGAAATGATTGCAGCGATCATGGATGGGCGCGAGCCGGATCCACCCAAGGACTGGACAAGTGATTCGAGCAAGCGCGGCAGCGGAGGCGGCGCCAGTAATGGTGGCAGCGGAGAGAGTCCTATCGGTGGTCCCGCGACGCAGTCGCGCAGTACGCCCAATCCCTGACAGCAGTGTCCAACACCTGATAAAAAGGCCGCCCCGAGGGCGGCCTTTTCATTTCCAGGAGCACGATCATGTTTTTTCCGGTACTTGACTGCAAGGGCAGGGAGCTGGTTCTGGACCGGCCACGCATCTGCGCCATCGTCAACGTCACGCCGGACTCGTTCTCGGACGGCGGGAAATTCCTGGCGCCGGAAGCGGCCATCGAACATGCGTTGCGGATGGTCGAACAGGGTGCCGATCTCGTCGACATCGGCGCGGAATCAACCCGACCCGGCGCGGCGGCAGTGGCTGCGCGAGAGCAGATCGCGCGCGTTGTTCCAGTCATCGAGGCTATTGCCCAAAGAACGACTGTGCCCATTTCCATCGATACTTCCAATGCCGAGGTGATGCGTGCTGCAGTCGCTGCCGGCGCAGGCATGATCAATGATGTCCGCGCGCTTCGAGAGGAAGGTGCACTCGACGCGGCGGCCGATCTCGGCGCCATCGTTTGCCTCATGCACATGCAGGGCGAACCCCGGAGCATGCAGGACGCGCCTCAATACGACGATGTGGTTGGTGAGGTACATCGATTCCTTTCCGATCGCGTGCTGGCCTGCCAGATGGCCGGCATGGACAAGAAGCTGATCGTGGTCGATCCTGGCTTCGGCTTCGGCAAGACGCTTGCACACAATCTCGAACTGCTCGCCAACCTGGATCGATTTGCCGAACTGGGGCCACTGCTGGTCGGTCTCTCGCGGAAGTCGATGATCGGCGTGCTGACCGGTCGCAGCGATGTCGATGACAGGGTTGCCGGTTCAGTGGCTGCGGCCCTGATTGCGGTTCAGCGTGGTGCCGCGATCGTGCGCGTGCACGACGTTGCCGAAACCCGTGATGCGCTCGCAGTCTGGCATGGCCTGCCTGATGCAACGTCGCGACGGCGCCCGGCTTCGCCGGCTGCAAGCCTTTGGGACGAGGATTGATCGCATCCGGCAGCGAAAAATATATCGTAAATTCATTGGCTTGGAGATCCGTGCGGGCACCGCACGCCGGTTTGCGTTTTAATGGGTATTCGGAATTCTCCGATGGGCCGGTGCTTCGCCCATATCGAGCCGAGGAAACAGCTATGAAACTCTTCAATCCAGGCCTTTCGGTGGTGCTTCTGGTCCTCGCTTCCGCCGGCAACGCCGCGGAAAACTGGCAACCCTACGTACAGAACAACGGTGCTCTTGCAGGCGTGCAGCCGATTGACGCCATGATGGTGGTCGATTGCCTGCTGCCTGGGCAAATGCGCCGCTCTGGCGCCATGTCGTATATGGGGCCGCGCCTGCCGGTCAAGACCACCGCCCAACTGTGCGCGATGCGCGGTGGCGAGTACGTCGCTTATGACCGCGCGAGTCTCGAAAACAGCCTCGCCGTCTGGATGGAAAAGGCAAAGGGTGGCGATGCGCAAGCCCAGTTCTATGTCGGGCAGATTTATGAGAAGGGCATGGATACCGCCCCCGATTATGTGAAAGCGGCCGAGTGGTACAAGAAGGCTGCGGCCTCCGGGTCCAATGAAGCCAAGCTGTCACTGGCTTCGATGATGGAAGTCGGACATGGCATGCCTGTCGACACGACCGCTGCGGTGAACCTGTATCGAGAGGCCATGGGGATCACCGGTCAGGATCTGATCTCGCAACAGGAGGCGGATGCACGGGTTGCCGAAGTCGAGCAGCGCAATATGCAGTTGCGCAGTGAACTGGCCATGCAGCGCTCCCAGGCCGACGCTCAGGTAAGCAAGCTGCAAACCCAGGTGGCCGCGCTGAAGAACGCCAACGCGAGCCAGCAGAGTGACGCGAAAAAAATGGCCGCGCTTGAAAGCTCGCTCAAGGAGGCCATGCAGCAGCGTGCCGATGTCGACAGGAAGCTTGCCGAAGCAGAAGCCACAGAGCTGGACGACAGCGCAAACCTCGCCCAGACGCGAAGCGTGCCGGCTCCACTTGTATCGGGAACCTCGGCGACACCGATTGCTGCCAAGGGTGTCAAGTTCGGCAAATATCACGCGTTGATCATTGG
>NZ_JBAWHJ010000088.1:0-2169 GCF_049593775.1 Dokdonella sp.
GTAGTAGACCGAGCTGTTCGGCCCAGTGAGCTTGGCCTGGTACATGGCGGTATCGGCCCGCCTCAGAACCTGGTCCGCGCTGCACTCGCCGTCCGGGAACAATTCGATTCCGGTGGACGGCGAAACGTAGAGCAGGTGATCGCCCGCCTGTATGGTGCCGGTGAATTCGCTGCGCACACGATCCAGCAATGCATCGACCCGGCAGATCGTCTCTGCCTGCCCGATGGCGAGGAGGTGCAACAGGATCACGAATTCATCGCAGCTCAGGCGAGCGACGATGCCATCAGCGCCGACCAGTTCGCGCAGCTTGACCGCAACGGCAATCAACAGCTGGTCACCAACCGAGTGTCCGAGCGTATCGTTGACCACCTTGAATCGATCCAGGTCCAGAAACAGCAATGCGCCGATGGTTCCGTCGCGCGCCGCCGCTGTAACCTCGGCTTCCAGCGATTGCATCAATTGCCTCCGGTTGGGCAACTGGGTCAGATCATCATGCAGAAGCTGATGCAGGATGGTTTCTTCCGCCCGCTTGCGTGCCGCCACCGCCAGCAGCAGACCTTCGTGCTCGATGGATGCCTGGCAACTCAGGCCGAGGCGCTCGATCAATGGCTTGAGCAACTCGATGATTGCCGGCTCCAGCGGACTCTTGATTCGCTCAAGAGTCATCACTCCGAAACTGCCAAGATTGAATGCATACCTATGTTGGTCGCGATGCGCGACAATCTCGTGAACACATTCAACCGCGTGGTACGGCTGCGGCTTGAATGATGCCGGTGTCGGAGGCAGCGAATTGAATGGCAGGCTCAGAAAGTGCGAAAGGGCCGCCTGTTGCGAGTCGCCATTCGCGTGCAGCTGGACGCTTCCATCCACCTGCTGACGGAAATGAAAATGAACCGCGGCAAGGCCGAGCCTGCGCAGACAGACTCTAGAGAAGACCAGCAGCATGGGCCTAAGGCGCAAGGCCAAGCCAATCGCCATGCCGAGCTCATGCTGGATCGAGACATACTTGAGTGTATTCCTTAGCGGCACGAATAACCCCTAGAACGAATGGCACTTACTTTAGCGCTCGTCATCCCGGCGAAACGTTGGAATCGGTCTTGGGTAAGTGCCATTTGCCTTGACAGGAATGGCACTTATCTAACGCCGATAGCTTCATATTGCCATCCTCGCGAACGCGGGAATGACGAAACGTTGGAATCGGTCTCAAGTAAATGCCATTCCCCCTAGAACACCGTAACCACGGTCGACTTGTTCATCAGCTCGATCACTCCACACTTGGAATTCGCAATCTCGCCCAGGGTCAGGGCACCGATGACGCTGGTCGCCCCTGGCAATGCGCTGTCGATCGCTTCCAGTTCCTCTGAAAACCCGTCATCCAGAAATAAAACACGGCTGATGCAATCAAAAACCAGTGCGCGGTAGTCGCACAAATCCTCACCATTCAAGCGCAGGCGCCGACTGCGCAGCGCCTGATCAGCTGCATCGCCTGCCGAAGCAATCAGCCAGGCGGCATCACCTTCAAGCAAATATACGGTTGCATTCTGCGGAACTTCACCGACGCAGACCAGTTGGCTGTCGACGTGACGGATCGGATCGCGCACCAGGAAATCCCCATCGACACTCTCGATGCCAAGCGGGTAGGTTTTCGAGATCGAAAAGAAATCGGTCTCCGCGAATCGCATTCCGGAATGATCTTCCACAACCTGGCGGTAAACTTCGAATGCCGGAGCGTAGTTCAGCTCTTCCAGCACGTTCGCGTGCGACCGCGTGACAAGGAACGGACCCTCGAGTTTTTTCCATCCATGGGCAATTCCGCTGTCGATTCTAGAACCCAGAGCGACCAGCAAGGCGGCATCCTCAACCATGCCTTCGGGGCAAAAAAGGCAGGGGCGCTGAATGAAATCCAGATAGCCAGCACCACCACCGACAACAGGGGCGCGCGCGCCAACAAGCTCGTAAAGCGAATCCACAAAAAATTCGATGTTGGCGGACAAGCCGTCAACCAGGGTGAGTACCGAGGTGGCACCGTCAAGCAGTGATGTCAGATTTTGCAGCTGCGGATCAAGACCGCGCTTGTCCGAGAGCCCAGCGACAAGGCCGACCTGAACCGACTCGGAAAACCCGATCACAAGCGTGCCGCTGTCATGACGCCTTGCATCGTGGATGATA
>NZ_JBAWHJ010000089.1:0-2281 GCF_049593775.1 Dokdonella sp.
GGGTTACATTGCGACTGCGCGTGATGGCTTCGTTTCTGGCGTAGTTGGATGCACTCAGGAAATCGTTGCCCTGAGTCTTTATCCGATTGTCACGGATCATGGTCTAGAAACTCGGGGCGGCCATGGCGGACAGAATGGCGATGATCGAGATGACGATGATCAATTCGATCAAGCCAAAGCCTCGCCCGCGCCGCGCGGAACCCCGGATTTGGCTGAAACGCTGGAATGGCATGGTTCTCCCCTCGATACCGGACCGGTCTTATGACCGTGAACGTACGGGGCCCCGCTCTATCGGGCAAGCCTGCTGCGCGTGCGAGGTAGGATTTGGCGGATGAGCGGTTGGCTTGGCTTGTGCTCAATTGGAATCGGGATGAAAGCGACTGATGCCAACTGCGCCGCGGAAACCCGGAAACACTGATCGATACCGGCACCACGCCCCACCTGGAACACGGCCCGCTTCAGTCGACGACGTTGATCCGCAGCCCCTTGGGCAGCGCAAACGTGACGTTTTCCGGCTTTCCATCCAGTTCGCGGACTGCGCCGGCGCCCCAACCCTGCAGGCGTTCGATGACGTCCTTGACCAAGCTTTCCGGCGCGGATGCGCCCGCTGTCACGCCGACACGGGTGTCTTCTTGCAGCCATTCTTGACGAATGTCGTCGGCACCGTCGATCAGGTAGGCCGGCACGCCCTGTTTCTCCGCCAGTTCGCGAAGCCTGTTCGAGTTCGAACTGTTGGGCGAGCCCACCACCAGCACGATGTCGCATTGCTGGCCGAGCTCCCGGACGGCATCCTGGCGATTCTGCGTGGCATAACAGATGTCATCGTGGCGAGGACCAACAATGGCCGGAAAATGCTCGCGCAGGGAATCGATCACCGCACGGGTATCGTCGACTGACAAAGTGGTCTGACTGACGTAAGCCAGTTTTTCCGGATGCCTGGGTTGCAGTTTTGCTACGCAATCCGGGGTTTCGACCAGGTAGATCTCGCCCGTGTTGCTGGCGCTCCACTGGCCCATGGTGCCTTCTACCTCGGGATGCCCGGCATGCCCGATCAGAACCACATCCCGGCCCGCCTTGCCGTGGCGCGCCACTTCGATGTGAACCTTGGTGACCAGCGGACACGTGGCGTCGAATACATTCAACCCGCGTCGGCCCGCCTCGTCCCGCACTTCGCGGGAAACGCCATGAGCGCTGAAGATGACGGTCGCGTCATCTGGGACTTCGTCCAGCTCGTCTACGAAAACCGCGCCCCTGTTTCTAAGGGAATCAACCACGTAGCGATTGTGGACGACTTCATGACGCACATAGATCGGCGCTCCGAACGTTTCGAGGGCGCGGTCAACGATTTCGATGGCACGGTCTACACCGGCACAGAAACCGCGAGGATTGGCGAGCAGTACTTGCATGCGGGGCATTATCGCCCAGAGCGGCCAGTCATGGGTGACCTATCGAGCCTGTCGCAACAATGCTGTTCAGCTCGCACCATGGGCGAATCAGGATTTTTCGGTCTTGCCGCCGAACAATCCAAGCAGGATCAGCAGCACGGCACCCACGCTGATCGCCGAATCCGCCACATTGAACGCGGGGAAGTGCCAGTCCCCGTGGAATACATCGACGAAATCGACGACGTGGCCAAAGCGGATACGGTCAATCACGTTGCCAATCGCGCCACCCAGGACCAGAGACAGCGGCAACGCTGTCTTCCAGTCATTGCGAGGAGTGCGCTTCAACCAGACCAGGAGGACGACACTCACTGCAATGGCCAGGACGGTAAAGAACCAGCGCTGCCATCCTCCGGCATCGGAAAGGAAGCTGAAAGCCGCACCTTCGTTGAATGCCAGCGTCCAGTTGAGCAGACCCGCAATTACCGGCATGGAGTCGTGCAACTGGAAATGCTGGAGGACGACCCATTTCGTGATCTGGTCGGCAACGAGTATGAAAACGGAGAGAAGCAGCCAGATCAGGGCATTGGGTCGTGTCGGCATGACTTGAGAGTGCGCGGCAGGAATGGGGTGGGCATGGTACATGGGGAGGCCGGCGGCGTGCCCGAATACGACGCCGATCATTTGAACGCCTGCGCAGGGGTGAGTCTCAGACTCACCCGCTCCTTTCTAGGGCACGGTGAATCAGGAAAAAAGCGGATCGGTCGCAGGGACGCGTGCCCGAAGACGAAACCGATCATTTGAACGCCTGCGTAGGGGTGGGTCTCAGACCCACCCGCTCCTTTTGAGGGCGCGGCGACATGCAAGAGAGCGGGCGGGTCTGAGACCCGCCCCTACGG
>NZ_JBAWHJ010000090.1:0-5661 GCF_049593775.1 Dokdonella sp.
GCGCGATTCTCTATGGCATCACCAGTGGCGCGCTGGCAAGTGCGCATCTGCAATTCGATTCGCTATCGGTCCATGCGAGTGATGCTGCGGCGATTCCGTCTGACCTCGAATTTCTGCAGGAGCCAACGACGGCTGTTGAAAATCAGACGGTCGCACCTGCCGTAAAGATTGGTGTGCTGAATATCCTCGATCAGCCGGTACCTGACGTTACGTCGGTTACGCTGGAGATCGCTGCGGGGTCTGGGCCGCCCGGTGCCGGCCTGCTGGGCAACAACGCGATAACCGTTGGGGGTATTGCCACGTTCCACACACTGAAGTTTGATACCCTGGGGACGTATCGGCTCGTCGCGCGGAGCCTGGACGCGGTCAAGCTCGGCAACGTCGATGTCGTTGTCGAGCAGGGTGACGCGCTTTTCGTTGACGGATTCGATTCAATCGACGAAACCTGAGCCAGGGTTCCAGTGCAGGATGTTTCATGCCCAAGGGCGAGCTCTCCCTGTCGAGCCGAACACGTTCAGGTTTTTCGGCTGTTGGGGGGAACATGCTCGCAGGTACACTGCGGGCATGCGCTATCAATTCGGTGAGTTCGTCCTTGATGCTGAAACCGGTGAGCTGCTTCGCTCTGGCGAGGTGGTCGCGCTGCGTCGCCAGACTTTCCGGCTTCTGCAGCTACTGGTTGAGCGCGCGCCGGCCTTGCTGTCCCGCGATACCTTGCTTGACGAGATCTGGGGTCGAAGCGCGTTGTCACCCAACTCGGTGCCGCAGTCGGTCAGCGAATTGCGTCGTGCGCTCGGCGATGATGCGCAAGCCCCGCAGTACATCGAAACTCGCCACGGGCGCGGCTATCGCTTCCTGGCGACGGTGAGATGTGAAGGCGGAGCCGATGACGATGCTCCGGCAATCGTTTCCAGCTTGCCGGAGCCGGCCGCGGCTGAACCAGAAGCCGAATCCGCAAACATGCGTCGCTGGCCTGCCATCGGCGTGGCGGTTGCCGTATGCCTGCTGATTGTCATCTGGGCGGGTACGCGCCTTTTCCACGAAGACGCGGCCCCAGCCGTGGCCGAATCTGAGCGAGCCGGCACGCTGGTGCTCGCCGTCTTGCCTGCCGAGGCCGGGGTTCCGCCATGGGTGGCACCCGCAGCGCTGGAGCTGTTCGGGCAACATCTTGCCGATTCTAGGCTGCGGCTGCTGCGCAGTGATGCTCTCGGTCTTGCCGATGGCGGCCAGGATGTGCGCTGGCAACATCAGGCACACGACCTTCTCGGTGCCGACCATGCCGTTGGTGGACGCTGGCGCGTCGATGGCGAAGCCAACCTGGTACTCGATTTGAACGTGATCGACCTTGCGGATGGTCAGGTGCTTGCCAGTCGAAGAGTCCAGGGCGGGCAGGACGATCTGGACACACTGGTTGCCGAGGCAGGTTCGGTGATCGCGGCAGCCCTGCGCATGGCACCGCTTGATGACAGCGATAGCCGGCGCGTCATCCGCGCGAAGGACGGTTCGGATTACTGGGCAGGCTTGAGCGCGATCAACGAGGGTCACGCAGAGAGCGCGGCGATGACACTGACTGCCCTGCACGAGCGCCTCGGCAAGCCACGGTGGATGGAGGCCACATTGATCAAGGCTCATGTGCAAGCTGGTGATCGCGAATCGGCGATCGTCCTGCTTGATGGGCGTCTCGATCGCGAACAATCGCTCCCGCTGGGCGAGCGTCTTCGCCTGCAGGCCGAGTTGGCGACGCTGCGCTATCAACCCGCCGCGGCGGCGGCAGCCTACCGCGCACTTGTCGACCTGTATCCCGAAGATGTCGAAAGCTGGATTGGCCTTGTCGAGAGTGAATTTGATGCGCTGCAGGGAAATTCCGCGCGCGATTCACTTGCGCAATTGACTGCCTTGCCGGCTACACGCAATGATCCGCGACTGACCCTGCTGCGCTCCCGGCTTGCGCGACTCGACAGCGATTTCGCGTTGGCCGAGCGTGAAGCCGCAGTTGCCCGGCAGACTGCGCAGCAATACGACCTGCCCAGGCTCGGCGTCTCGGCGGCTCTGGCCCAGGCAGCGGCGATGAGCGCACAAGGCAAACTCGATGAAGCAGCGCGTCTGCTCGCGGAAGCTGATAATGACTGGTCGCCGCGCGTCGATTCGACTTCGCTGCTCGATCTTCGCCTTCGTCGCGTGCAATTGCTGCGTGAGCAGGGACACCTTGCCGATGCACAGCAAATCGTCGATCAGCTTCAATCCGGCTACAGTGCCACCTTGCCGGTTGCGCGGATCGGTATTGACGCCGCACTGGTGCGGAACTTCTCGGGACAACCTGCCGAGGCCGATGCGACGCTGCAGAGGATCAAGCCCGGGATAGATCGTCTGGGTGACCCGGACCTTTCGGTGGGTTGGTTGAATGCCGAGGGGATCGTGGCTGCCGCATTGAACGACAGCGAGCGTGCCCAGCAATCATTCTCCCAAGCGTTCGCCCTGGCCAGGACCAGCGGCTTGGCGGGGCGATATGTCGCTTTGCAGGTGAATGCCGGCTTGGCCCTGATGCGCCAGAAGCGTTTCGCGGAGGCCGAGCAGCAATGGCAACAGGCGCTCGAAACATTTGAAGCCCTTGGCGACCGCCGCGGTCAGGCCACCTGCTTCGGCAACCTGGCGGCGCTGGCATCGACACAGGGACAACTCGAGCGTAGCGTCGAGCTCAATACTCAGGCGCTTGGCCTGTTTCGCGAGCTTCACCTGACCGGACCGCAAGCGCGAACGGCCTACAACCTTGCACTCGCCGCATCGCGTGACGGCAAGCTGGATCAGGCCAGCGACTATTTCAAGGAAGCCGGCGACGCCTGGCGAGCAGACGGCCAGATCGATCTGACCCTGCGTGCAGCCGTCGGCCAGGCCGATATCGCGCTGGTCACGGCGAATTTGGAATTCGCAGCTCGCGTACTTGATGAGTTGAAGCAGGTCGAGTCTGCCGCGCCGCTCAGTCGTTCACACGTGCAGGCGATGAAGGCACAGGTCTCTCAGGCGCAAGGCAATCTTGCCGATTCGCGTCGCTTGCAGGAACAATCGCTGACCCTGCGCAAGCAGGATGGCAACAAGGGCTGGATTGCCCTGAGCGAACTCGAGCTTCAACGCAGCGATCTGCTTGACGGCCTCGACCCGGTTCGCGTGCAGATTGCGGCGGAATCACTGGCCAGACATTTTGCCGAACTCGGTGAAGTCCGCGACGAGGCCCGCGCCTGGCTGCTCGTCATCGACGCCCAGCTGACACGCAAACGCATCGCCGACGCACGTCGGACGCTCGACAAGATCAAGACCGCCAGCGAAACCTTCACCGACCGCACTCTGGCCTTCGATCTGGAATGGGCCGAAGCCTGGGTCGCCGACATCGATGAGCGAAACCTGCGCCTGCGCGCCCTGCAAAGTCGAGCCAGCGAACAGGGATATTTGCTGCAGGCCTTGCGTGCGGAGCAGGCACTCGCCCTGGCGGCGCCATTGGGTGCCAATGCGGGGGCGGGCGAATTGCCGCTGCCGCCCTATGCGCGCGGCAACAAATCCAACACGCTCTGAGGGAAGATCAAAGCTTCCCGTGTGCGCGATGTCCGGGCTCTCGCTTCCCTATCCCCTGGGGAACCTGTCTCACGCCGATGCCGCGAGCGATTTCACCCTGATCGTTAACTGCGACAGCGCGCAGATATTGAAAGCATTCTCGCCGTCCTGCAGGCGAGGCGCATGTGCACAGTCATGGGTCGATTGAGGAACGGTTCAACTCGATCGGCGCTCTGCATTTGCGGAAAGCGTACGCTCGGGATTCATGTCGTGAAATTAGTGATAAAGGCATGGCGAAAAACGGGAATCAGCAATTTCAACTTGAGCCGAGTTTCGGCTTGACGCCCTTGTCCCGACCAGTTTAGCTTTTCTGCCATGCGTCTATCGGCCAATTCAACAGGAGAATCCACACCATGAAATTCGCCCTTGCTGCGAAGACACAAAGTTGGGTCGTGGCAGCAATGATCTGTGCGGGCTTGTGGGCGCACGCTCCTCCAGCGGCCGCCCAGGCGAATCCGAGTGCTGTGACGGAATGTGCGAGCAACACCGCGATGGAGCCGTGCGTCACCAGGGCAAGGGCGATGGTCGCAAGCCAGCAGTATCGAGCAGCGGCGGATTACCTGGAGGGCGCCTGCATTCGTGGTGCAAGGGCAGCTTGCGACGAACTCTGGCCGATCCTGCTGGAGCCAATATATGGCCTGCGCGATGGTGCCCGCTTCTACTCGGTTTTCGAAGCCTCATGCAAAGCCGGTTCGATGGGGTCGTGCCAGGACGGCGCACTGGTCGCAGCCGGCGCGTCGGGGTCCGAGCACACCATCGCCTACAAGGATTATGGCCGCGTCCGTGCGTTTGGCGATCCGGGTTGCGCGCAGAATCGGATGGAGGCTTGCTACGGATTGATGTTGCTTTATTCGAACAGCGATTCGCCATATCGAAATCTCGATCAGGCGATCGTGTATGCGCGAAAGGTGTGTGACAACGGTGAATGGTCGGGCTGCACGATTGGCAGCGGGCTGATCGACGGCCTTTCGAATGTCGAGGTGGCGACGCGGTCAGCGGATCTTTACGCCTTGAACGGCGGTGCCTGCCGTGCCGGACAGGAGGCCTTCTGCAAGGGGCTGGGGAACATCGGCAAGATGGCGGGCCGGGTCGATCAATATGGCCCGCAGGATGCGTTCCACATGTTCATGGTGGATCAGGCCATCAGCGACAACAACTGGGGCGGATCCGTCGCCTATGCGGTGAATGAAGCGCGCTCTCCAGCGGCAATTCGCCATGCGATCGAGCGGGCCTCATCACTGGGCAAGATGGAGTATGTGGCGCAAAACGATCTGAGCTCGATCCAGAGTCACTACACGCAGGAGCAGGCGGGTCAGATTGCCAGTACGGAAATGGCCAGGCGCAGCGGTCTGGCTGGCCAGCAGAACCCGGCTTCGGCGCCGACGCAGGAGAGCTTTGCCGATGCAGTCGCCGAGCGAAACCGACAAGCTGACCAGGTGCGCGATGCCAATCGCGGCAAGAAACTGAGTTGCTACGTCAAGGACGGACGACGCATTTGTTCCTACAATTGACGCGGCTCTGCGAGCGGGACCGGTGTCATGGCGGTTTTCCGGTCGTGTCGTCCGGGAATGCCCGATTCCAGCTCTGAGTCGGGCTGTGCTTCTTTCGAGCGCGCGAAGACGATTCGCCTGGTAGTAGGCGACCTTGGCGAATTGCAGACAGACAAAACCCGGCGCGTGGCCGGGTTTTGTCGTAAAGCCCTGAATGATTGGTCGGGGAGACAGGATTCGAACCTACGACCTCTACGTCCCGAACGTGATTTATACGGGTTTCCTATCAGTGCCTTGGGGCTGAAACCCTTGTATTTCCGTCCTGTTGTGTCCCGGTGTGTTTCGTCGCACACTCGGTTTTGCAGACATTTTGCAGACAAGGACGATAATGCCAGTAATCAAGAGGGTACGCCTTACACGCGACATGGTCGAGAAGGCCAAGCCGAAAGCGAGGGAATACCGGCTAAGGGATTCGGATACGTCCGGGCTGAGCTTGCGTGTACTGCCATCCGGTACGCGGTCCTGGTCGGTAACATGGGGCAGGGGGCAAGCTCGCAACATCGGCAAGTTC
>NZ_JBAWHJ010000091.1:0-16978 GCF_049593775.1 Dokdonella sp.
CGTACTGCCGGAAGACGAGATCGAACGGTGAGCTAAGCATGTAGTACTGGGCGTCAATCGCCTTCGGACGCGGGTTCAACTCCCGCCACCTCCACCAAACAAGGGTCCATCGAGATCCGGCAGACGACAAAAACCCCGCGTAAATGCGGGGTTTTTGTTGTCTGTGCATGCCGCACTACCAACGCTATCGGATGATATGCGGGATATATGCGACGCCCCCGTTGTTGAAAAACAAGCCTGTTCCGTATTGAAGTCGCTTCCACGAAAAGGCAGTCGTGAGGAAGCGATGATCTGATGTACAGATCATCGGATGCCTACAGCGCAGCTGACCTGCCCGCAGGATCCAGGGAAGGCATCCATCCGCGCCCTCCCGTCACCCCTTGTCGGGTCAGCGCAGCCATCCCTGGCCTGTCGAGAATCACGAACTCGAAGCCTCGCAAGCCTGGCTTTGCAAGCGGCATGATCAACTGCAAAAAAAGACCCCGCGATTGCGGGGTCCTTCGTTGCAGCAATGGAGAAGCAATCAGATGGAACGCTCGAATTCCTTGACCGCGTCCTTGGCTTCATCCCTGGCAATGCCATAGCGTTCCTGGATCTTGCCAGCGAGATATTCGGAGTTGCCCTCGGCGACATCCAGGTCGTCGTTGGTGAGCTTGCCCCATTTCTCCTGGATGCTTCCCTTCAGCTGCTTCCACTTGCCCTGAATAGTGTCTTCGTTCATGAGTTACTCCTTCGTGGTGGGTGGGATCAATCCCGTATTGGAAAACTGATGGCTGTTTGCCTCTGTCCAATCCGGTTGCGTATACCTTGGGGTTTCGCGGATGCATGAAAAATGAATTTGCCGACCTCCCAATCCCGGCATGCAGTTGTCGTTCACATTTCTGACGACGACGCGCGCAAAGTTCGATGCTTACAGGCAACGCCCAAGGCGCTATGCTCCATAAATGAACAAGACATTGAATCGCTGGACCTTGACCATCTCACTGGGTTTGCTTCTGTCTGCATGCGGATCCGCACCGACTCGCGTGGAACAGCCGCTGGAACTGCCGGAAGCGGTCGTGGAACCGATTGCTGAAACGCACTACGAGCCCTTGATCCAACGTGATCGGAGCTACATCGAAGCACTGCGCGCGGAGCCCGCACCGGAGCGACCCGAAATCGTCGAAGGCAAGAGCGATCGCGGAGACCAGCGAGCACTAGCCGCCGAGGGATTCGTCCGCATAGGCAACGGTCGCTATGACTCGACTGATGGCGATGCCGAACAGTCAGCGATCGAACTTGGACGCGAAGTCGGCGCCGATCGCATTGTCATTTATCGGGAGTACCGGGCTGACGAGTCTGCGGATGCATCGGTGGAATTCCTCGCCGCCTACTATGTCCGCTTCAAGTTGCTATTCGGTGCAACATTCCGGAATCTGACGGCAAGCGAACGCGCAAGCCTCGGTGTCGATGGCGGAGTGCAAATTGGAGCAGTGGTAGGTGGCACGCCCGCATCCCAGGCGAATTTGCTGGCTGGTGACTTTGTCCTGGGCTTCAACAGCCGACCAGTAGCAGACCGCGTCCGTTTCCAGGAGATGCTCAGTGAACAGGCTGGCAAGGCGGTCACTCTGCAAGTAAACCGCAACGGCCAGACCATGGATCGCATGGTCCGGCTTGGCGCAATGCCGGCAGGTGCGAACCAGCCCTGACGACTGGCGCTCAGGCCTGGGCTGTGAGTTCGCTTGACGCCAACAGCGATTGCCCAAGTTCCAATGCAGCAGTTCCGCTGCGCGCCATTTCCAGAATGTGGGTCATGGCGGCCAACTCGGCCAGGATTGCACTGATGTGGGAACCGCGACCGGTGAACTGCAGGGTACGCGTGTTTCCGCTTGCATCAAGGACAATGCCGAATCCCAGCTCGGTGAACCGTTCGATCGCCGACGCGTTCTTGCTCGTCGCCGCAACCTTGACCACGAGCAACTCGGACTCAAGATGATCGCGACTTGTCAGATCGGCGATCTCCAGCACATCGATGGACTTGCGTGACTGCTTGATAATCTGCGCGATTACCTCGTCATCACCGATGGTGACCATGGTCAGTCGCGAAATACCCGGATCGTGCGTCGCCGCGACGGTCAAGGATTCGATGTTGTACCCGCGTGCAGAAAACATGCTGGCGACGCGAGCAAGCGCACCGGCTTCGTTCTGCAACAGCATCGCTATGATATGGCGCATCAAAACATCTCCGCCGGGCCGGATTCTTCAGCTCTGACCGGATCACGCGATGCGATGTGATCGCCCGTGATCATCTGTGCGTAGCTCATCCCCGGCCCGACCATTGGATAAACGCACGCGTCAGGATCAATCATCACCTCGAGAAACGCAGGTCCATCGAAGGCGATGAACTCTGCGATCACGCGTTTGAGATCCGCGTTGCGATCAAGTCGAACCGCGTAGCGAAACCCGTCGGCCTCTGCTGCCTTGATGAAATCCTTCTTGTGCAGGCTCTTGTCCGTCGCTGAAAAACGGCCCTTGAAGAACAGCTTTTGCCACTGGCGAACCATGCCATCACCGCAGTTGTTCAGAACCACCACTTTTACCGGCAGGTCATAGGTGGTCACTGTTTCAAGCTCGCCGATGTTCATGCGGATACTGGCATCACCATCGATATCGATGACCATGAGGTCGCGGCGCGCAAACTGCGCACCGATCGCTGCCGGCAAGCCGAAACCCATGGTCCCCATCGACCCCGAGGTCAGCCAGCGTCGCGGCTCGGTGAAGTCGAAGTACTGTGCCGCCCACATCTGATGCTGACCCACACCTGTGCTGATGATGGCTTCGCCGCGTGTCAGTCGGTTGATCTCCTCGATCACGGCATAAGGCTGGATGAGTGCGCTCCCGCGATCGAAATTCAATGCATGAGTCTTCTTCAGATCAGCGATATGCGCGTGCCAATCTGCGTAGCTGCCCTGCCCTCTCGGATCGAATCCACGCCGGGCTGCATGCTCGCGCAGGTTGTCCAGGGCAAGGGAGATATCGCCAAGGTGATGCCAGTCGACGCGCTTGACCTTGTCGATTTCGGCCGGGTCGATATCGAACTGGGCGATGTACTTTGCCTTCCGCGCGAAGAGGTCAGGCACGCCGGCAACCCGATCGTCGAATCGCGCTCCCACCGAGATCAGGAAGTCGCAATCGACAACGGCATAGTTGGCGAATGCCGTTCCGTGCATTCCGAGCATATGCAGGGACAAGGCCTCGGTCGTGTCGCTTGCACCGATCCCCATCAGCGTTGTCGTTACCGGAATACCGAAAGCCTCGGCAAATGCGCGCAGGGCACGGCTTGCTTCGGCGGCGATGACGCCACCGCCGACATACAGGAGCGGACGCTCTGCACGCCCGAGCGCATCCAGAAATGCAGTGCATTCCTCTGGTCTGAGACGGGCTTCGGTGACAGCGCGCAGACGGGAGCGATATCCCGGGATGGGAAGTTGCCCCCGCCCGCTAAACCGCAATGACGCATTCTGGATGTCCTTCGGAATGTCGATGACCACTGGTCCCGGACGGCCGCTGCGTGCCACTTCGAATGCGGTTCGCATGGTCGCCTCGAGCCTACTCGAATCTGTCACGAGAAAGACATGCTTGGCACAAGAACCCATGATGCTGCTCACCGGTGCTTCCTGGAAGGCATCGGTTCCGATAGAGCCCGTTGGTACCTGGCCGCAGATGACCACGATCGGCACGGAGTCGGCCATGGCATCGCGCACTGGCGTCACCGTGTTGGTGGCGCCAGGCCCCGATGTGACCAGCGCAACGCCGACCTTGCCCGATGCACGTGCGTAACCCTGCGCCATGAATCCTGCGCCCTGTTCGTTGGCGGGCACGATCAACGGCAGCGGCTCGCTGCCATCGTCGGCGAGATGCTGGTGATTGAATCGAAACACCGCATCGTAGACCGGCAGGATCGCACCACCCGAATAGCCGAAAATCACATCCACCCCTTCGTCGGCAAGCACCTGGACGACGATCTCCGCTCCGCTCATCGGTGTCCCGGCAAGCGGGTGCGCTTTCGCATCCGTGGCGGGTATGGCTTGTTCCTGCAACATGGCATTCATCGGGGCATCTCCACTCTGGCCTCGTTCATCGATCACGCAGTTTCCGTACTCAGGCTGGCTCGTTGAGCCAGATCATCTTCTTGCGCAACTCGGCACCCACCTTCTCGATCGGATGATCAAGATCCGCTTGCTTGAGTCGCTTGTAGTTGGGCAGTCCGGCTTTGTATTCCGCCGCCCAGTTGCGCGCGAACGTGCCGTCCTGAATCTCGGTCAGGATGGTCTTCATGCGCTCCTTGGTTCCAGCGTCAACAATGCGCGGACCACTGACGTAGTCTCCGTACTGGGCAGTTTCGGAGACATAGGTCAGCATCTTTGTGATGCCACCCTGGTAGAGCAGGTCGACGATCAGCTTCAACTCATGCAGCACTTCGTAGTACGCAATCTCCGGGCGATAGCCCGCTTCAACCAGTGTTTCGAAGCCCTTCAGCACGAGTTCGCTGGCGCCTCCACAGAGCACGGCTTGCTCACCAAACAGATCGGTTTCTGTCTCTTCCTTGAAGTCGGTTTCGATCAGAAGTGCGCGTGCGCCGCCAAGTCCCGCGGCGTAAGCCATGGCCAGGTCCTTCGCCTTGCCGCTGGTATCCTGGAACACGGCATACAGACACGGAACTCCGCGTCCGATTTCGTATTCGGTACGCACCAGGTGACCCGGGCCCTTCGGCGCAACGAGAACGACGTCGATATCCTTGCGTGGGACGATCGACTTGAAGTGCACGTTGAAGCCATGTGCGAACAGGAGTGCGGCGCCCGCCTTCATGTTCGGCTCGATCACGTCGGTATAGAGCGTTGGCTGGACCATGTCCGGCGTAAGCACGGCCACCAGATCGGCACCCTTCACTGCTTCTTCCGGGGTGACTACGGTGACGCCATCGGCTGCTGCCTTGATAGCGGTCGGGCCTCCCGGACGCAAGCCGACCACGACATCAAGGCCGGAGTCGCGCAGGTTGAGGACATGTGAACGACCCTGGCTGCCATATCCGAGTACGGCGATGCGGGCGTTCTTGAGAGCTTCGGTGGTAACGGTGGCGGACATGCGCGACTCCGGTGGTTGATCAAATGATGGTGAAACTTCAGGGGCTGGTGACGGCGCCTTTCGCGGCCGAACCAACCAGGCGTGCGTATTTGGCGAGAACGCCGCGAGTGACTTTTGCTTGCGGCATCTGCCATGACGCCCGGCGTGATTCGAGATCCGCATCGGTTTCGATGACGCGACGTGATGCATCGATGACGATGCGATCACCATCCCGCAACAGACCGATTGCCCCGCCCCGATATGCTTCCGGCGCGACATGGCCGATGACAAAGCCATAGCTCGCGCCGCTGAAGCGACCGTCAGTCATGAGGGCAACCTGGTCACCCAGGCCGCGGCCCACCAATGCCGCTGTAACGGCCAGCATCTCGCGCATGCCAGGGCCACCTGCAGGCCCTTCATTGCGAATCACGATGACATCGCCAGGATTGATCTGGCCGGACTGCACGGCCTGGAAGCAGGCCTCTTCACTTTCGAATACACGTGCCGGCCCTTCGAACAGGACAGGGCTGCTTCCGGAAAGCTTGAGGATGCAGCCCTCGGGCGAGAGGTTACCGTAGAGAATCGAAAAACCGCCGCGTGGCTTGAAGGCGCGACTGACCGGATGGATGACTTCCTGCCCGGTGGGGGATCGGACTGATGCATCGATCTCGGTGAACAACGACTGCCCGGTGACAGTCGGCGCATCCTCAAGCATTCCGGCGCTACGCAGTTCCCTGGCAACCGCTGCCATGCCTCCGGCTTCGGTCATTTCGATGGCCGTGTAGCGACCGCCCGGCATGAGGTCGGTGATTACCGGCGTTGATGCAGCAGCAGTCTCGAAGTCCTCGATGGTGAGTGACACATCGGCCTCATGCGCGATGGCCAGGAGATGCAGCACGGCGTTGGTCGATCCGGCGGTGGCTGCGACAATGCGCATGGCATTGCGGAATGCCGCGGGCGAGAGAATGTCGCGTGGCTTTCGCTCGGTAGCGAGGCAGTCGAGGACCAGCTCTCCACAGCGTCTTGCCGCCTCGACCTTTGCCGGATCAGTCGCGGCAATATCATTGAGACCGAGCGGCGAGAGTCCGAGCGCGCTGAGCACCATGGCCATCGTGTTCGCCGTGAACTGTCCGCCACACGCGCCAGCGCCGGGACATGCCTCGCGTTCGATCGTGCACAGCCGCTCATCGGAAATCTTGCCGGCACCGTGACTTCCAACAGCCTCGAACACCTGCTGGACGGTGATCGATTTTCCGTCGAGCTTGCCGTGCGCGATGCTGCCGCCGTAAAGGGCAACACCGGGAATATTCAATCGAGCCAGCGCCATCGCTGCGGCAGGAATGGTCTTGTCACATCCGCATAGCACGACCATCGCATCAAGGCAGTGCCCATCCACCGCGAGCTCGATCGAATCGGCAATGACCTCGCGACTGACCAGCGAAGCGCGCATGCCCGAGGTGCCCATGGCAATGCCGTCGGTAACCGCGATCGTATTGAACTCGATCGGCGTGCCTCCGGCTGAGCGGATACCTTCGCTGGCGGCATTGGCAAGGTCGCGCAAGTTGAGGTTGCACGGCGAGATGTTCGACCATGTGTGCACAACCGCAACCAGTGGCCGGGCAATGGCCTCGGCATCCAGACCGGTCGCATGCAACATGGCTCGCGCCGGCGCGCGATCCGGGCCGGTCTTGATGGCGTCGCTGCGCATCGGCGGCTTCAGCGGAATGCGTTCGTCGGAACTCATGCCGCCGCCTGTCGTTGATTCATCAATCGGGAAAGTACCGAGGCCGTGACATCGGAAGTACTGGCCTTGCCGCCAAGGTCGCGGGTCAGCTCGCCTTCATCGAGCACCGAATCGACGGCTGCCTCGACCGCGCGCGCTTCTGATTCCAGCCCCAGCGAATGACGCAGCAACAATGCCGCACTGAGAATTGCGCCAATCGGGTTGGCAATGCCCTGGCCCGCGATATCGGGTGCGGATCCATGGATAGGCTCATACAAACCCAGGCGTCCTGCGCCGAGTGAGGCGGAGGGCGAAACGCCCAGCGAACCAGCAAGCGCTGCGGCTTCGTCCGTGAGAATGTCACCAAACAGGTTTTCGGTGACGATAACGTCATACGCAGATGGTCGCGTCAGTAACAGCATCGCCATCGAGTCGACAAGCTGGTGCTCGAGACTGACGCCGTCGTACTCGGCAACCACACGCTCGGTGGTCTCGCGCCACAACCGCGAAGTTTCAAGCACATTGGCCTTGTCGACCGACGTGAGGCGACCCGATCGTCCGCGCGCCAACTCACAGGCGCGACGCACCACGCGCTCGACTTCGGCGACGCTGTAGCGGCACTCGTCGATGGCAACGTCGCCTTCACGCGATTTCTTTCCGAAGTAGGCACCGCCTGTGAGTTCGCGCACGAACAACAGATCGACACCCATCAGGTTCTCGGCCTTCAACGGCGACAAGCCGGCCAGCCGGGGATGCACGCGCAATGGACGCAGGTTCGCGAAAACTCCCAGTCTCGCGCGCAGACCAAGCAGACCCTGCTCCGGGCGCACCCTGGCTTGAGGATCGGACCACTTCGGACCACCGACGGCACCGAGCAGGACAGCGTCGGAGTTCACGCAGGCATCGATCGTTGCCTGCGGCAACGGCTCACCACAGGTATCAATGGCGATTCCGCCGATCAGATGTTCATTGAATTCGAAGACATGGCCGTTCCGGGTTGCCACTTCGCGCAGGATGGCAACCGCAGCCGCCGTGACTTCGGGCCCGATGCCATCACCGGGAAGTACCGTGATATCGGCTCTCATGCCGCGCTCTCCATCATGTAAGGGTTGTTCGCACGCTGTTTCTCCCAGGTGCTGATTTCGGTTTCTGCGTCGAGCAGGAATCCGAGTTGATCGATACCGCTGAGCAGGCAATGGCGAGCGAATCGATCCAGCGAAAACGGAATCACGCTGCCATCCGGCCTGAGTATCGAGCCGGCACTGATATCGATGACCAGGCCCTCTCCCGGACTGGACAGCAAGTCCTTGTGGGCGGCTTCATCAATGACGATCGTCAGCAAGCCGTTCTTCAGCGAGTTGCTGCGAAAGATGTCGGCAATCTCGGACGAGATCACGGCTTCGATGCCGTAGTCGAGCAAGGCCCATGGCGCATGCTCGCGGGACGACCCACAGCCGAAGTTGCGCCCGGCAACCAGGATCCTGCATCCCGTCGCCTCTGGCTTGTTGAGCGGGAAGTCAGGATTTTCCTCACCACCCTCGAGATAGCGCCAGTCGTTGAAAGCATGGCGGCCCAGACCGGAACGTTCAGTCGTTGTCAGGAACCGCGCGGGAATGATGCGATCGGTATCGATGTTCTCGAACGGCAGGCACGCCGTCCGGGAGCGAATCTCATTCATCGGCTTCATGCAGCGCGCTCCTTGAACGTTTCAGGATCGGTGATGACACCTGCAATCGCGGCAACTGCTGCGACCCGCGGGCTTGCCAGCACGGTGCGGACACCGGGGCCCTGGCGTCCCTCGAAATTGCGATTGCTGGTTGAAACGACGAGCTGCCCCGGCTTGGCAATATCGCCATTCATGCCGATGCACATCGAGCAACCGGCCTCACGCCATTCGGCACCGGCTGCGCGGAATACTTCATCAAGCCCTTCGGCTTCGGCTTCGCGCTTGATCAACACCGAACCCGGCACGATCAACGCGCGCACATTCCCGGCGACCTTGCGTCCGCGCATCACCTCGGCCGCTTCACGCAGGTCCGAAAGGCGTGAGTTCGTGCAACTTCCGACAAAGACGACATCGACTGCCTGCCCCGTCAATGCCTGGCCGCCCGCAAACTGCATGTAGGCCAAGGCCCTGGTTTCCTGCTCGTCACGTGCTGCCGGGATCGCGGCTCCGATCGGCGTGACCATGCCTGGATGCGTGCCATAGCTGATGGTCGGACCAACGGCGCTCGCGTCGACATGAATTTCGCTGTCGTAGTGCGCACCCGTGTCCGTAGCCAGCGTGCGCCATGCCGAAACGGCGCGCTCCCATTCTTCGCCTTGCGGCGCACGCGGTCGACCCTGCAGCCAATCGAAAGTGATCTGATCGGGCGCGATCAATCCCGCCCGCGCACCGGCCTCGATCGACATGTTGCATACCGTCATGCGCTCTTCCATCGACAACGCTTCGATGGCGCTGCCTCGATACTCGATGACATGGCCGGTACCCCCACCCACGCCAATCGTGCCGATGATGTGGAGGATCAGGTCCTTGGCGCTGACACCCGGACGCAGCTGGCCATCGACATGGATCGCAAACGTCTTCGGCTTGCGTTGCAGCAGGCACTGGGTTGCCAGAACATGACCTACTTCGGTCGTCCCGATGCCAAACGCGAGCGCACCGAATGCGCCATGGGTCGCAGTGTGGCTGTCGCCGCAGACGATGGTCATGCCGGGCTGTGTCGCACCGAGTTCGGGCCCCATCACATGCACGATGCCTCGATGGTCGCTGTCCCAGCCGTTCAGCTCGATGCCGAATTCGCGGCAATTTTCCTCGAGCTGCGCGACTTGTCTTTCCGCTTCGGCAGTCACATACGGGCGCTGCCCGCTGGCATCGGCTGGCAGGGTCGGCGTTGAATGATCGAGAGTAGCTAGCACGCGCTCGGTGCAACGTACGCCGATGCCGCGCCGACGCAATTCACTGAAAGCCTGCGGCGTGGTCACTTCGTGGATCAGGTGCAGGTCGACGTAGAGAATGCCAGGCGTATCGCCGGTCTCCGCACGCACCTGGTGCGCCTCCCAGATCTTGTCGATGATCGTGCGCGGCGTCATGCGGCAGCCTCGGAGAGTTCGCGCACCGGCTTGCTCGACACAACGCCAGCAGGGGCAACATGGGTCAACCAGCCACGCGTATCGGCCGTACTACCGTCAAACAGGCCAAAGAATGCCTTTTGCAAAGCGAGCGTGACTGGCCCCGGCCTGCCCGATCCGACCGGCTTGCGATCAACCGAGCGCACCGGCGTTATTTCAGCAGCGGTACCGGTCATGAACACTTCATCGGAGGTGTACAAGGCTTCCCTGGGCATATCGCGCTCTTCGACCTCCAGGCCAAGATCCGCTGCCAGCGAAATCACCGTGTCGCGGGTGATGCCCGCAAGAATGCCTGCGCTGGTGGTTGGCGTGTACAGGCGATCTTTGCGAACCAGGAAAAGATTTTCCCCGGCACCTTCGCTGAGCAAGCCGTTGGTTCCCAGCGCGATCCCCTCGGCGTAGCCTCCGCGCCTTGCTTCGAATCCGATCAGCTGGCTGGAGAGATAATTGCCACCCGCCTTCGCCCAGCTTGGAATCGTGTTGGGCGCCGGTCGATTCCATGACGAGACACAGACATCCGCTCCACTTTCAATCGCCTCACCAAGATACGCACCCCAGTTCAGCGCCATGATGGAAACATCAACGGGTGAACCTTCATTGGGGATGACACCCAGGCCGCCTGCCCCGCGAAACGCTATCGGGCGTACATAGGCCGATTCCAACCGGTTGGCAGCAATGAGTTCGATGCAAGCCGCATTGATTTCTCCTTCGGTGTAGCCGATTTCGATCTCGTAGAGGCGTGCGGACTCGAACAGGCGCGCGGTGTGATCGGCAAGCCTGAAATACGCCGGACCTTGCGGCGTTGCGTATACACGCTCTCCTTCGAACACCGAGGACCCGTAGTGCAAGGCGTGTGCGCTGACATGCACGGTCGCCTGCTCCCAGGGCTTGAGTTGGCCGTTGTGCCAGATGAGGGCTGCTTGATTCATGGATGGTTCCTAACGTGCGATGGCGGATCGAGCAGGCGGCTCGACCACGGTGAAATGTTCGATGCGGTTGGCGATTTCCAGAATGGCATTGGCAGCGGCCTCGACGATGTCCGTGGAGACCGACTGGCCGCGCAGTTCACGCCCCTGGTGGATCACGCTGATCGCAGCCTGGCCTTGCGCGTCACCCCCCTCGCTGAGTGCACGGATCTGGAATTCGTTGACCGAAAAGTCATGACCCACTGCGCGTGATACGGCGCGCAGAACGGCGTCGATCGGACCATCCCCTATCGCCGCCTCACTGACTTCCCGTCCGTCGTCATGGTTCAGACGCACCGACGCAGAAGCACTGGCGCCGATGTGGCTGGTCGCATGCAAATGGCTGAGATGCCATGGACCGGCGGCGTCAGGATCGCGGCCTACGGCCATGGCCTCGAGATCGGCGTCGAATACTTCCCTTTTCTTGTCGGCCAGGGTCTTGAAGCGCGTGAACACTTCATCCAGCGAAGCATCGTCAAGATCGTGACCCAAGGCAGACAGGCGCTCACGCAAGGCATGCCGCCCGCTGTGTTTCCCAAGCACCAGCTCACTCTTCTTCACGCCGACATCTTCGGCGCGCATGATCTCGTAAGTGCCACGATGCTTGAGCATGCCGTGCTGATGGATGCCCGATTCGTGAGCGAACGCGTTCTCGCCAATCACCGCCTTGTTGCGTGCGATTGGCTGTCCCGTGATCTGCGAGAGCAAACGCGCAGTCGCATGCAGGCGCTGGCTGCGGATTCCTGTGTGCAAGTTCGGAAAAAGATCACCACGCACGCGCAGCGCCATGACCAGTTCCTCGAGCGCGGCGTTTCCTGCACGCTCGCCTATTCCGTTGATCGTGCACTCGACCTGACGTGCGCCGGCCGAGATTGCGGCCAGGCTGTTGGCCACTGCCATGCCGAGGTCATCGTGGCAATGCGAACTGAAGACGACCTGGTCTGCTCCCCTGACGTTCGCTCTCAACCAGGCAAATCGTTCGGCAATCTCGAGCGGCGTGGTATAGCCGACCGTGTCAGGAACATTCACCGTGGTGGCACCCGCTTCAATGGCGGCCGAAAAAACTTCCGCAAGAAACTCGGGCTCAGTGCGAATTGCGTCCTCGGCGGAGAATTCGACGTCGGCGCAATAGCGAAGCGAATGCTGCACTCCGGCCACGGCGGTATCGATCACCTGCTGCTTGCTCATTTGCAGCTTGAACTCTCGATGCAACGGGCTGGTTGCCAGGAAGATGTGGATACGTCCCTTGCTGGCCGGCTCGATAGCGCGTGCGACGCTTTCGATATCGCCTTCCTGGCAGCGCGCCAGGCCGCAGATCCTCGGGCCGCGCACGCTCGTTGCAATTGATCTCACCGACGCAAAATCATCATCGGAAGCGTGCGGAAATCCCGCCTCGAGGATGTCCACACCCAGATCGGAAAGTGCGCTGGCCATGCGCAGCTTCTGCGCCTTGCTCATTGAAAACCCTGGCGCCTGCTCGCCATCGCGCAGGGTCGTGTCGAAGATCAGTACACGATCGGGATCCGCGACACTCGCACCAACATTGCTCTGTACTACCGCTGGCTCACTACTCATTTCCTGCTCCGATCTGGAGAATATTGCGAACGATGGGTCAAAAAAAACCCCGCCTTCGTTGCCGAGGGCGGGGTCTTGGGATTCACTACTCGACAAATACCCTAGCCCGCGCCTCCGCAGCTAATAAGTACGAGTCCAAGTACAAGCTCGAGCCCACTGGTGGCGCGCACAGGCACGTCGACCAATGATGATCGTTTGGACAGGAGGCTTCGAACGGTTGTGTTGCGTTGCGACATGACTCGACCGTAACCGATGCTTCGAGAAGGTGTCAAGCATTCATTTCAGTGGTTACGAATGCAACCTTTTCGGATCGCATTTGGACGTCTGGATGGCTTTTTGAAGCAAGGCCGAACCACGAAGGCAGGATGTCGAAACGAACAGCGCATCCGGCCCGAAGGACGAACCGAAAGAACCGTGCATCAATGGAAACTGGGAAATGCCGAAGCAGTCGAGCAGGATCGGGGCGCGTGGACGGGCTCAGCAATCGCGCAGCTTGCGATCGATCGCATCGAAGAAGGCAACGGGCAACACTGCAGCAACCGGCACAACCCAGAGGCGAGGATTCGCGAAACCCTTGCACTTCACGGCGTCTTTTTCGGTCATCAGGATCGGCAACTCGTCGCCAAACTCGAGGTCGGCTCTTGTCAGCGCATGATGATCGCCAAATGCGTGCTCGATGACGTCAATCCCGTGCGCCCCAAGGCTATCGAAGAAGCGCCGAGGATTGCCGATGGCGGCGATGGCATGCACCGTCGATCCGGAAAACATTGCAAGGTTGCGCGGCGCGTCAGCGGTATCGAGCCGTTGCGCTTGATCGCCCTGCAGAGCCATATGAATCTCGCCCGGCTCTGCCTGACCGCCGTTGCAAACAACAAGATCCACTTGGCGCAGGCGATCAATCGACTCACGCAGCGGACCTGCTGGCAACAACGAACCATTGCCAAAGCGGCGACGACCATCAATGACACAGATTTCAATGTCACGGGCAAGCGACGGATTCTGCAGTCCGTCGTCAGCCAGAATCACATCCACGTCCTGTTCGAGCAGCTGGCGCGCGGCTTCGGGCCGGTTCCTGCCAATGGCCACGGGCACATGGGTACGACGACGAATCAAGGCGGGCTCGTCGCCGACCACGGCGGGATCCGGAAAATCGTCGAGCAAGATCGGGTTGTCTGCCGAGCCGCCATAGCCACGACTGACCACTCCGGGCTTCCAGCCGCGCTCTCGAAGCGCGTCGATCATTGCGAGGACCAGAGGTGTCTTGCCGGTGCCGCCTGCCGTGATATTGCCGATCACGACAACCGGTACGCGCATCCGTACGGGCTTGCGCAATCCGCTGGTCCAGCTCAATCGAATGAAGGCGCCAAGCGTCCTGTAGACAGGCACGAGGGCCCTCATCCAGAACGGTGCCGGTTCACCGTCGTACCAGATGCGGTCGACGTCGGACTGATTCATGCCGAGTCTTCGGGCTGCTTTTCTTCGTCGCGGAACTGGACGCGATGCAGTGCCGCGTAGTGACCATTGCTCGCGAGCAACTCGCGGTGCGTCCCGCGTTCAACGATACGACCTTCATCGAGAACCACAATCTGGTCAGCGTGCTCGATCGTGGAAAGCCGGTGCGCAATAACCAGCACGGTGCGATCGCGAAGCAGTCGTTTGAGTGCATCCTGGATAAGGCGCTCGGATTCGGTGTCCAGCGCGCTGGTGGCTTCGTCGAGAATCAGTAGTGGGGCATCTTTCAACAGGGCTCGCGCGATGGCAATGCGCTGGCGCTGGCCGCCGGACAACAGTGCCCCGCCTTCGCCCGCCTGGCTATCGAGGCCATCCGGCAAGCGGTCAATGAATTCGGACGCATTGGCGGCCTCTGCTGCAGCGGCGATTTGCTCGCGAGTGGCATTGCCCAGCGCGCCATAGGCAATATTGCGCCCGATGCTGTCGTTGAACAGTACGATCTGTTGGCCAACCCAGGCAATCTGCCCGCGCAGGCTATCCAGTCGCCACGCAGAAAGCGGCTCGCCATCGAGCAGGATGCTCCCCGAATCGGGTTCGTAAAAACGGGGAATCAGGCTGGCGAGTGTGGATTTTCCGCTACCGGATCGCCCGACCAGGGCGGTCACCGTACCCGGTGCGCAATGCAGGCTGATATCCCGCAATGCAGGCGATGCCTGCCCGGGGTACTGCAGCGTCACGTTTTTCAGTTCGACTTCGCCACGGCAGCGATCGCGCTGGATCTCACCGGTGTCCCGCTCGCCGGGCATGTCTATGACCCGGAACAAATCCTCGGCCGCGGCGACTCCGCGCTGCATCATTGCCTGCACCGTGGTCAGCCGCTTCAGCGATGGCAGCATCATCAACATGGCCGTGATGAGAGACATGAAGGTGCCGGGACTCATCGTCTCCAGCATGTTCGGTCGCGTAGCGAAGTAGATGACCAGGGCCAGCGCGCAGGCGGCCACGATCTGCACGATCGATGTCGACAGCGCATTTGTCGCCGCGATCTTCAGATTGAGTTCGCGATTCTTCTCATTCACCTCCGAGAAGCGGGCGCGTTCTGCCGATTGCCCGAGATAGACCTTGACCTCGCGCTGGCCACTGACGGCCTCGTCCACGATTCCCGTCACCGAGCCGACCGAGTGCTGAATCTTGCCGCTGATGCGGCGGTAGCGACGCCCGACGATCCATGCAACCAGGGCGATCAGCGGTGCCATGATGAACAGCATCAAGGTCAGGCGTGCGCTCTGATAAAGCATTACGCCGATCAGGCCAATCACGGTAAGGCTGTCGAGGATCATCACCTTGACCGCATTCGTGCTGGCCTGTGCTACCTGTTCCACCGTGTAGGTCAGGCGCGAAATCATCTGCCCGGATGGCTCACGATCAAAATGCCCGGCTGGCAACACGAGGTAGCGAGCAAACACTTCGCCACGCAGCGTCTCGACGACGTCGCGTCCGATACGCGCAAGCCCGTAGTCGGCTACGTAGGTCGCCGCGCCGCGAACGATGAACAGACCGACGATAATGAGCGGCATCCACAAGATCGCGGACTCACTGCGACTGATGAAAAGGTCGTCCAGCATCGGACGAATCATCGCCGTGAACACCGCTGCCACGGAGGCATCGAAAACCATGCCGGTAATGCCGGCCAGGGCATAGCCCCAGTTGCGCGCTGCATAGCCAAGCAGTCGCCGGTAAGTCGTGAAGGCGCTGACGGGCAAGCTCAGCGCTCCGGCACGAACTGGGTGCGGGGCCGAGGCATCACTTCGCGCTTTCTGCCTTGCTGGGTGTCGTCGCAAGACTCAGTCGATCAAAACCAAGCTGGCCGAGTGCGTCCATCGCCGTGATGACGGCCTGGTGCTGCGCCTTGGCGTCGGCACGCAGGATGACTGCGCGACCGCGATCATCTCCGGCAATCCTGAGAATCGCCTCCTTCAGCGTCTCGATGCCGGGATTGAGCACTTCGTTGTTGTCGATGAAGTAGCGACCATCGACATCGACGAGGATGACCAGGTTTTGCTCCTCCCTTGATTGCTCGGTGGCCGACGCCTCCGGCAGGGTCACTTTCATGCTCGAGTGCTGCACGAATGTGGTCGACATGACGAAGAACATCAGCAAGGTCAACATGACATCGATCAACGGAATCACGTTGATCTCGAAATCGTCTTCGCGGCGACCGGAGGCAATGCGCATGAGATCAGCCCGCCGCCCGCGCTGGATTGGCGTCTGACGCCAAAGCGAGCTCGTCAGTCAGCGTGATGACCTGCTTTTCCATGTCGATAACGAGTTCATTGACCTTGCCGCGGAAGTAGCGATGGAAGAAATACGCCGGAATGGCGACGCACAGACCACTCGCCGTGCACACCAGAGCCTCACCGATACCACCCGCCATCTTCAGCGGATCGCCGACGCCACTGACCATGACGGCGAAGAACATGTTGATCATGCCGAACACCGTACCTAGCAGACCGAGCAATGGGGAGACGATGGCTATCGTGCCGAGCGTGTTCAGGAATCGCTCCAGCTGGTGCACGACATGCCGCCCCGTGTCCTCGACGCGTTCCTTGATGATCTCGCGCGGTCGATTGCGCACGACCAGGGCAGATGCCAGGATCTCGCCGAGTGGTGAGGTTTCACGCAATGCATCAATGTGCTTGGGATCGAGCTTGCGCGTGCGTGCCCAGGTCATGACCTGCTGGCCCAGTTCGGGCGGTATGACGGCCTTGCGGCGCAGGCTCCAGAAACGCTCGAGGATGATGGCCATCGCAATCGCGGAAGAGATCAGGATTGGCACCATGGGCCAGCCGCCAGCAATAAGAATTTCAAGCACTTGGAGCAACTCCTTGAGACTTTGGGCAATAGGGACGCGTTGCATCTGACCGCGATCCGAGCGCCGATGATACCAGCGTGTGCAAACCGTCTTGCGCGCAGCGTCGCGATTCCGGGTTCCGGCCCGGTGGCTTCACGAATCTCACTCGCTCAAGGC
>NZ_JBAWHJ010000092.1:0-13395 GCF_049593775.1 Dokdonella sp.
GAGAGTCAGCCTTGCCCTTGCGCGTTTTCAGTTCGCTGGCGAGATAGTCATTGCGCTGCTTGCCCATCGCGGCGATCTGTTCATTGAGGCGTTCGCGCTTGGCTGCCTTTTCCTTGACCAGGACGACCTGCTCTTCGGTGCTGAGTGAGCGCATCGGAGCCGGCAATTCGGCTTCGGGAACATCGGCAAGCTCTATGCGACCACTGGCAACGGCATCAACCAGTTCATTCTCACCCAGCAGGTTGTCCTTGCCGGCCGCGGATGCATTGAACATCGCGCGCTTGACCCGCGATCCTGTCGTGCTCAGGGCGTGCAACTTGTCGGTGGCTGCGACTTTCGCATCGAGCTCCTGACGCTTGTCGGCATCACCATAGAAGATCCGCGTCTCATCCAGTTCGCGCGAAAGTTCCGCAAGCTTCTTGTCATACGGCGTCGTGACCGCGAGTGCGCCGCCGGATTGGTCAACCTTGAAGAACTCGCCCTGATTGAGTGCGGCAATGCGCTGCCATTCGGCATTCGTGCCGGCATTGTTGCCGACCTGGATCGTGTTGACCACGACACCACGCGCGGTGGCTGCGGCAATCGTTTCAGGATACTGGACATCGTCGGCATAGTCGGTGTGCGCCGGCGCGTCGCCAACCAGGAAGATCACCTTGTAGGCGTCCTCATCCTGAGTCCAGGAAATGCGATGCACGGCATCGTGCAAGGCCTGATTGACACTCTCCGGTGTATCGCCACCTCCATCCGCCTTGAAATCCATCAACGTGGCGAACATCGAATCGAGATCACTCGATAGATCAACCGTCCGTGTGACGTACTCGTCGCCGCGATCGCGGTAGGCAACCAGACCGATGCGCAGCTCCGGGGTCGGCTTGGCCTGGGCCATGCTGCTTGCTATCGACCAGATATTCTCTTTGGCACCCTGAATCAGCCCACCCATGCTGCCGGTGGTATCGAGCACGAAGACGACATCGATTTTCGGCTTGTCGTTCGCTATGGCGATGGCTGGTGCAGCCACCGTTGGCGCGACGGGTGCGATGGCATGTCGGGCACCCGCCCGGGTCAGCGGATAGGCGAGCACGGTGATGGCAGTGAGTGCAAAAACAGCAGGAACCAGCAGTTTGGTTTTCATGACAATCTCCTTCAGTGACGGTTGGCAAGACGCTGCAACGCAGCCTCGGCCGAGCGCCTGGCCCGGTCGAAACGATCTTCGTTGTCTGCGGTTGAAGTTCGCGGCGCGGTGCGCAGCGAGTCGGGGATGAACACGAACAAGGCCTGGACGAGGAAGAAGCTCCACAAGGCCAGAAACACACTGTGGGTGGTGTGGATGACGATGACGCTGGCAGCCACGGCGAACAAGCCAAGCACACCGTCGGCGACAGCTGTGAAGAAGCTTTTCCAGCAGGACCAGCAACGCAGAACCCAGATCGCTGCGGCCTGAGCCAGTAGCCATTCATGCAAGGGCGGGTTCAGCGCGAACAGCGCAATGCCGAGCAGCAACCAGGCACCGACCACCACCATTCGACCTGCCCGTGCATGCAGCCCTCGAAGTTGCAGAACCGCATAGACGATGCCGACAGCGGCAATGACCCAGCGCAGGGCTGCAGCCGGACTCATGATCCAGCTCAGCGCACTCCAGGCCAGACCGCCGCCGATACTGAGTGCCAGCGCGATGCCTACTTCACGCCAGAATCCCGGGCGGTTCATGACGCCTTCCTCTGCTGCTGCTCACGCAGCAAGGCCAGATCGACATCCGAGTCGGCAATGTTCAGGTCGGGCTGACCCCAGACCGTTGTATCGCGGTGCGCCGTTGCCGATTCGACTTCGAACGCCGCAGCCTTCTGGCGCATGGATTCGAGCTGTTGGCGTTGTTCGTCGAGGTTGCGGCCTCGATCATTCTTCTCGCCTTGCAGGCGTCCGAGACGTTGCCCCAGATGGGCCAGCAAGCGCTCACCTTCCAGGCGTCGGCGCAACAGCATGCGGATGAGCTTCTCGTTGCCGGCTTCGAAACACAGATCGAGCTCGCTGGAAATTCCTGCGATCGAAGTCTCCAGTTCAGTCGCACGAGCATGCGCATGCTGATAGTCCAGATCGAGAGCCTTGAGTGCCTGCGAGTTGCGCTCGACCTCGTTCTCCATCTCGCGAACGGCCTGGCGCAACAGGATATCGGGCTCCTCCAGGCGATCCAGAACAGCATGTGCATCGGCTCGGAACAAACGTGTCAAGCGGGATATCAGGGCCATGGTCGGACTCCGTTGTGGACTGCGAACCAGTCTCGGGAATCCGGTGCATCGGGTGTAGGCGGCATTGGGTAAATTCGCTGCAGCGATGTTTACAAAGGATTTACAAGCGCCCGATCATGCAAATTGATAGGCTGCAAACACGAATGGCACTGACCTGACGCTCGTCATTCCCGCGCAGGCGGGAGGCGATTCACAACAGCCGAATGGCTGGTCATCCAGCTCTTTCGGGACATCGCGGCAGACGCAAGGCCACTGGGTAGGCAGCTATCCGGCTGTTGCAGAGCGATTCCCGCGTAGGCGGGAATGACGAGCGTTGATTCAATGCAATTTGCCGCCAACACACCCGAACGGAGAGCGCCTCCCTTGCAACGAAAGCAACGCCTGCTCATTGTCGAAGACGAGGTTGCGATACGCACCGGCCTGGTCGATGTGTTCGTCTATCACGGCTTCGACGTGGACTTTGCGGCAGACGGCATCAGCGGTCTCGACATGGCCAGCAGCGGGCGTTACGACCTGATCATGCTCGATGTGATGCTGCCGGGGCGCAACGGCTTTGAAGTCTGCGAAGCCATTCGGAATGGAGATCGCGAGCAGGCCATCATCATGCTGACCGCAAAATCCACCGACGACGATGTCATCCAGGGCCTCGCACTGGGAGCCGACGACTACGTGACCAAGCCGTTCTCGGTGGCGCAACTGGTCTTGCGGGTGCAGGCCGTTCTGCGTCGTACCTGTTCCTCGGCCACCGAAGAAGCAGTCATGCGACTCGGCAATGGCATCGAGATCGACGTACTGAATCTGTGTGCCTACATCAACGGCACCTCGGTACGATTTACGCGCCGCGAAATCGAGGTATTGCAATACCTGTACGAACACTCCGACCGACCCGTACCGCGCGATGAACTCCTCAACAAAGTCTGGGGCTACGCCAGGCACATGGATATCGAGACACGCACCGTGGATATCCATGTCGCCAAGTTGCGGCGCAAGATCGAGAGCGACGCGAGCCAGCCGCAGCATCTGGTCACCATTCGCGGTGGCGGCTATCGACTGATGAGTGGACACTGACATGCGTCGCTGGCAGCCCCGATTGCTCAGCCGCGCGCGCCTGGCCGCATTCCTGGCCGTGCTGTTCCTTGCACTCATGATCCCTACCGTGATCCTGCTCGTGCAGACGCAACGACAGATCCGCTTCGAAGCCTTCCATCAGTACCGGACACTGGCCGAGGAACTTGGATTGCGCATCAACTCGAACCTGCAAGGCATGCTCGCAACCGAAGAGGATCGCAGCTACTCGGACTACCAGTTCGCTGCCTTCGCCAGCAGCCCAGCCAAGGCCACGCTGCTGCAGCGTTCGGCACTCTCCGAAGTTCCGGTTCGGTCGGATCTGCCCGGTCTGATCGGCTACTTCCAGATAGACGCGGATGGCACCTTCAACACACCAGCGCTGCCCGATGATCTTTCGGACCCATCACAGTGGGGGCTGGACAACGAACAAGTCGGAAAACGCGTCGCCTTGCGCAACCGGTTGCTTGATGTGTTGCGTCAGAACAGCCTGCTTGAACGTGGCCTGGTGGTACAGGATGCAGGACCCGAAAAAAAGGTCACGCCATCAGGCAGTAGCGGCGGCAAGGCGAGCATGGATGGACCGGCGGATCTTTCAGTCGCCGATCGTCAGATCATCGATCGCAGCGAGATTGCGCAGGTCGCAGGGAAGAAACGAGACGGGCAGGAAGACGCATACAGCGCAGCAGACAAGCAACTGCCCGAGCTTGGAAAGTCCGCCTCGAATGCCTCGCAAAGCGCCATCCTGGAGCTCAATGCGGTGCAGTCGACGGGCTCGCGCATCAAGGTCGACAAGATCGGACAGGTTGAAGATCTTCGCCTTGCACGCAACTTCCAGAAAGGCGAACAGAAGACAGACAACGAAGCCGATGCCCCGGCCTATGAACAGCGCCTGCGGGACAATGTCCAGACGCGCAGCAAGCGCAAGGAGCAATCGCCCGCACTTGCTTCACCGGTTGCCGAAGATGCCCTGGGAGCAAACGTTGAACCGGCACGCGTCCGCATGTTCGAAAGTGAACTGGATCCCTTCGAATTCAGCCTGCTCGAAGGCGGCTATGGCGTGCTCTACCGGAAAGTCTGGCGCGATGGGCAACGCACGATTCAGGGTGCCATCATTGATCAGGACGCCTTCGTCTCCCAGGCCCTGGTGCGCCCGTTCGAGGAGAGTGCGCTGGCGCAGATGAGCGACATGGTGGTTGCATATCGTCATGACGTGCTGACCGTGCGCCGTGCCGACAACGGAAGCTATCTGCTCAGTCGCGCAGCCGAAGTGGAGGGCGAACTGCTGCATCAGATGAGTCTTTCGGCGCCGCTGGGTGATTTCCAGTTGCTCTGGAACATCCGCTCCCTGCCTGCAGCACCCGGCGGCCGCATCATCACCTGGGCCGGAATCCTGCTGACCAGTGTGCTGGTTCTTGGCTTTTTCGCGCTGTATCGGCTCGGCCTGCGCCAGATCCGGCTATCCCGCCAGCAACAGGATTTTGTCTCGGCTGTCAGCCACGAGTTGAAAACACCGCTGACCTCGATCCGGATGTATGCGGAAATGCTGCGCGAGGGTTGGCCGGACGAGGCCAAGAAGCGTGAGTACTACGCGTTCATTCACGACGAAAGCGAACGTCTGTCACGACTGATCGGCAACGTGCTGCAACTGGCTCGCCTGGAGCGCAGCGACCTGCAACTCGACCTCGGGCGCATGCAAGTGGGTGAACTGGCCGACCTGCTGCGGTCGAAGCTCGACAGTCAGATCGTGCGTGCAGGATTCGCCTGCAACTATCGAATTGCGGCCGAGGCTGCCGAACATGCCGTCCTCGTGGATACCGACGCGGTGGTTCAGATCATGATCAACCTGGTCGACAATGCGCTGAAGTTTTCAGCGCGATCGGAACGACGCGAGATCGACATCAGCGTCGAAGTGCGCGGCAGCGGAAGGATCGCATTCTCGGTGCGCGACTACGGGCCGGGCGTGGAATCCTCGCAACTGCGCAACATCTTCACCCTGTTCTATCGTAGCGGTGACGAGATGCGCCGCGAGACGCCGGGCACCGGCATCGGACTGGCCCTGGTACGCCAGCTCGCGCGTGCCATGCAGGGCGAAGCCGATGTGCGTCAATGTGAACCCGGCGCTGAATTCGTGCTGCTCTTGCCAGTTGAGAACGGTTCCGGGCCAGCGGCCCGGAACTGAGCTCTGCAACTTATTCGACGACGGGTGGCGTGTCACCACTTGCGGGATCAGCTTCGCCTGCAGCGGGTACTTCGTTTTCGCCAGAAACACTGTCGACACTTTCGTCGCCGCCCTCATCGTCCTCGATGGCATCGAGTCGCACGAGGCCGACAAGATTTTCATCCGCCGGCAGTCGAATCAGGGTGACGCCCTGGGTGTTGCGACCGACCTTGGCGACTTCGGCTGCGCGCGTGCGCACCAGGGTGCCCTGGTTGGAGATCAGCATCAGTTCGTGTTCTTCGGTGATCTGTACCGCACCGACCAGTTCGCCATTGCGCTCGGAACACTTGATGCCGATGACGCCCTGGTTGCCGCGGCCCTTGCGTGGATACTCGGAAAGTTCGGTACGCTTGCCGTAGCCACGTTCTGTCGCGGTCAGGATGTCGCCCTCGCCTTCGCGGACGATCAGGCTGACAACGCGCTCACCTTCGGCCAGGCGGATTCCGCGCACGCCGGTTGCGGTGCGACCGGTCGAACGCACGGTGTTTTCATCGAAGCGAACCGTCTTGCCGTTCGAGGCGAACAGCATGATGTCACTTTCGCCATCGGTGATCTGCACATCGACCAGCGCATCACCTTCAGCAAGGCCGATGGCTATCTTGCCTTTCTGCAACTGGTAAGAGTATTCGGTGAGTGGTGTCTTCTTGACCGTGCCGTTGGCAGTAGCGAAGAAGACAAACTGATCTTCCGAATATTCATGCACGGGCAGGATCGCCTGGACCTTCTCTCCCTCCTGCAGCGGCAGCAGATTGACGATCGGCTTGCCACGCGCGGTTGGACTGGCATCGGGCATCTGGTAGACCTTGAGCCAGTAAACGCGACCGGTACTGGTGAATGTCAGCAAGGTGTCATGCGTGTTTGCAATCCACAGGCGCTCGACGAAATCTTCGTCCTTCAGCGCTGAAGCCGAGCGACCCTTGCCACCGCGCTTCTGTGCGCGATAGATACTGGCCGGCTGTCGCTTGGCGTAACCCGTGTGCGAAAGCGTGACGACGACATCTTCCGGCTCGATCAGGTCGAGCATGTCGAGTTCATCAAGATTGGCCTGGATCACGGTGCGACGTGCATCGCCGAATTCGTCCTTGAGTGAAACGAACTCTTCGCGAATGACGGCAAGCAGACGGGCCGGATCCTCGAGGATCTCGAGCAGGCCTGTAATCGTCTGCAAAAGCTCCTTGTATTCGTCTGTCAGCTTTTCCTGTTCGAGGCCGGTCAGGCGGCTCAGGCGCATCTCGAGGATCTGCTGCGCCTGGACTTCCGACAACTGATAGCCCGCGTCACTCAAGCCAACGCCTGGATCAAGCTTTTCGGGTTTGGACAGGTCCGCGCCGGAAGCGGAAAGCAGCGCGCGAACCAGGCCTGGCTCCCAACGGCGCACAAGCATGCGCTGCTTGGCTTCGTCACTGGATGCCGAGGTCTTGATCAGTTCGATCATCTCGTCAATGTTGGCCAGGGCGACGGTCAGGCCTTCAAGAATGTGGGCGCGATCACGTGCCTTGCGCAGGTCGAAGATCGTGCGCCGGGTGACTACTTCGCGGCGATGGCGAATGAACGCCTCGAGGATCTCGAGCAAGCCCAGCGTGCGGGGCTGGCCGTCTACCAGGGCCACCATGTTGATGCCGAACGTGACCTGCAACTGGGTCTGTTGATAGAGGTTGTTGAGCAGCACATCGCCCATCGCATCCTTGCGCACTTCGATGACCACGCGCATGCCGTCCTTGTCGGACTCGTCGCGCAGTTCGGAAATGCCCTCGATCTTCTTTTCCTTGACCAGGTCGGCGATCTTCTCGATCAGGCGCGCCTTGTTCACCTGGTAAGGCAACTCACTGACGATGATCGTCTCGCGACCATTGGCCTCGACCTCGACATCGGCCTTGGCGCGCACGAGGATGCGTCCGCGTCCCGTGCGATACGCCTCGACGATGCCGGCCGAGCCGTTGATGATGCCCGCAGTCGGAAAATCCGGACCCGGCACGATCTGCATCAGGTCTTCGAAGCTGAGATCCGGATCGTCGATCAGCGCAATGCAGGCGCCAAGAACCTCGGTGAGATTATGCGGCGGCACGTTGGTTGCCATGCCGACAGCGATACCAGCCGAGCCATTGACGAGCAGGATGGGAATGCGAGCCGGGAGGACCGTTGGCTCAAGCTCTTTCTCATCGTAATTCGGCTGGAAATCAACGGTTTCCTTGTCGATATCGGCGAGCAGTTCCGAGCTGAGCCGATGCAGACGGCACTCGGTGTAGCGCATGGCCGCGGCGTTGTCGCCATCGACCGAGCCAAAGTTGCCCTGGCCATCGATGAGCATGTAGCGCATCGAGAAGTTCTGCGCCATGCGCACGAGGGCATCATAGATCGAGGAATCGCCATGCGGATGGTACTTGCCCATGACGTCACCGATGACGCGGGCGCACTTCACATAAGGGCGATTCCAGACCGTGCTCGACTCCTGCATGGCATACAGGATGCGACGGTGGACGGGCTTCAGGCCATCACGCACATCGGGAAGGGCACGGCCGACGATGACGCTCATTGCATAGTCCAGATAGCTCTGCCGGACTTCGTCTTCGATATTGACGCGAATGACTTCTTTGGCGAACTCAGCCATTGAGTAGTTTTTCCATACAAATCAGGATGTTGTGAAACGTCGCTGGCCCGCGGGGATGCCCCGGAATCGGTGCGGCGAAAACACGAAATATTACCACGAAATGGCACTCTTCCGCTGGGTTTTGCAGGCTTTGGGGGGCCTTGGCAGACGGACTTGGCCCTGTCGGGGCCATGCCTGCCTGCCGCGGGGCCGAGAACGGAGCTTCCAGCCCGCATCGCGGACTCCCGCTCACCCGAGAACGGGGCACGCGCTCAGGGTTTCTTCTGGCGGAATATCCAGAACCGGGATGCCGAAAAATTGACCAGGAATCCACCCATGGATCCGAATGCAACCGCCAGAGCCGGAAGACGTTGCATCAACTCGTGGTGATAGACCAGGGTCGAGTAGATCGTGAAGTTGACGGCGAAACCGCCGCTCATGGCCAGCAGATAGCGCGACCACTCGCCAAAATGGCCGTAGTGCCGGACACCGTGGAACGTGAACCGGCGGTTGAACAACCATGTACCCGTTGCCGCGCAAACGAACGACAGCAGCCGTGACGCGTAAGGGTTGGCGTCAAATCGGGTGACCAGGAACTGGACCAGGCCGGCATCAATCAGGAAGCCGAGGAATCCGCCAATGCAGAACAGCGCTACCTGGCGCATGCCGCGCCTCTCGAGCTCCTCTCGGGCTTGCCACGGAGTGCGCAGGCCCGCCCGCGCCCCTCAGGCGAATAGCGCTTGCATGCGTTGGTCATTGGGGTTCTCGATAACACCACGCTCGGTCACGATGGCATCGATCAGGCTCGCTGGCGTGACGTCGAAAACAGGATTCCAGGCCTGTGCGCCTTCGACCACGGTGCGTTGACCGGCATGGGCCAGGAGCTCGTCCGGATCGCGCATCTCTATTTCGATTTCGATGCCGGACGCGGTTGCCATGTCCACGGTGGACGACGGAGCGACAACCATGAACTTCACGCCATGGTGTCGAGCAACGATGGCCAGCTGATAAGTTCCGATCTTGTTGGCAACATCGCCGTTTGCGGCTATCCGGTCAGCACCGACGATGATCCAATGTACCTGACCCGAGCCCATCAGATGGGCTGCGGCAGAATCGGAAACCAGGGTCGCAGGAATGCCGTCGCGCATGAGCTCCCACATGGTCAGGCGCGCACCTTGCAACCAGGGACGGGTTTCACCGGCGAATACGCGCTCGATCTTCCCCAGGCTGCATCCCGCACGGATCACGCCGAGCGCAGTACCGTATCCGGCTGTTGCCAGAGAACCGGTATTGCAATGGGTGAGTACGCCGACATTGTTGCCCAGCAAGGACGCGCCGAGCTGGCCCATGTGCCTATTTGCAGCGAGATCTTCGTCCTGGATGCGCTCTGCTTCGCGTTCCAGCTCCGCTGCATCGGCACCTTCCGCAATGCATCGCTGCATGCGATCCAGCGCCCACATGAGGTTTACCGCAGTAGGTCTGGATGCTCGCAACATGGGCAGCGCAACATCCACCGCCTCGCGGCCGCGCTGCGCCGCCAGGACCACGCCCCAGGCGGCCGAGATGCCTATCGCCGGCGCACCGCGCACGACCAGATCACGAATTGCCTGGGCCACGTCTGCGGCATCCGTGCAATCGACATAGTCTTCGACGAAGGGCAGCTTGCGCTGGTCCAGTAGTCGCAGGCGTTCGCCGCGCCAGAGGACGGCGCGAATGGTGTCATGGTCTTCGATTGTGCTCATGCCGAAAGCATACCGGAAGCGGCTTCCAAGCAGAAAACCGCCGTTCGCCTATCCGGGGAAACCGGGGCCGCCTTGTCCCTCCACGATTTCTACATAATCCCGGACTTGTCGGGGTTTATCCTGCGGAGAGCACTCCATACTCGGCAACTGCAACATCCAGGCAGGAATCCACTCGTGAAAAAACCTTTCAGAATCCAGATCGCTCGCCTCGCCATGGCGGCGATTCTGTTCACCGTGTCGTCCATGGCAATGGCCCAGGACCTATACGACACCTCGACGCTGCGAACATTCAATATCACCTTCCAGGACGCAAACTGGCTGGCCCTGTTGCGTGCCAACTACACATCGGAAACAAACATCCTGGCCGACGTCGAAGTGGACGGAACGGTATACACCGGCGTCGGTGTTCGCATCCGGGGCAATACTTCGTACACCCAATTGCCAGCCGGCTCGGACAAGTTCTCGCTGAAACTCGACATGGCGTTCGTCGATCCTGACCAGGAATTGATGGGCTACGACACGATCAACCTCAACAATGGATTCCACGACCCGACCTTTTCCCGCGAAGTGGTCTACAACAACTACGTGGCGCAATTCATTCCCAATCCGCGCGCCAACAATGTGGTGGTCTCCCTCAATGGCCAGAACTGGGGCGTCTACATCAATGTCCAGCAGCCCGACAAGAAGATGTTGCGCAATTACTTTGCCAACGAGGATGGCGTGCGCATCGGCTGCTCGAACAATCCCAATGGACCGGGGCTTGCCTACAACGGGCCCAATGTGTCGGGCTACTCCGCCTATGAAGTCCACAATGACGGCGGCGTCGCCAATCCGATTGTCGAAGCATTGATCCCGGTAGTTTTCTCGCTATCCAACGAACCACTCGGCACCTGGCAGAACATCGATACCCTGTTCGCCATCGATCCCTCGATCTGGTCGGTGGTGCTGGAAAACCTGCTCACCGACGATGACAGCTACGTCAACAAGGGCTGCGATTTCATGACCTACCGCAACCCGATCGACAATCGCCTGCACCTGATCCAGCGTGATGCCAATGAAACGTTCCTGGCCAGCACCTGGTCGCCGACGCTGAACTTCACCGCCAGCAACAAGCCGGTGTTGAGTCGCGTGCTCGCCGTACCCGAATTGCGTCAGCGCTACATGTCGCACTACCGCGTGGCAAAGCGCGATTTGAGCTGGGAGTATCTCGGCACCCTGTTCACCGCAAACCGCGACCTCATCGATGCGGCCGTGCAGGCGGATCCGAAGAAGCTCTACAGCTACACGCTGTTCCAGAACAATTTCACGAGCACAGTCACGCTGCCCGCCTCGGGAGGACCTCCTGGCAACAACAACGTGGTCGGGCTGCAGCAGTTCGTCACCGAGCGCACGGCCTTCCTCAATGGCACTCCCGAACTCGTCGCCAACGGACCAACCATCCAGTCCGCGCAGGCATCGGACAGTTCTCCGGACCCGTCAGCACAGGTCTGGATCAGCGCAGGCGTCGTTGCGAATGGCGGCGCGATATCGGGCGTCGAACTGTTCTATCGACCGAGCCCCACAGGTACCTACCAGCGCGTAGCGATGCTCGACGATGGTGCGTCCGGTGACGGTGCGGCCAACGACGGCGTCTACGGCGTTTTGCTGCCGGCCATCGGTACGCCGGGGCAACACGTTGAATGGTACGTCGGCGCAGTCGCTGCCAATGCCTACAGTTCGGTCAGCTACCTGCCCGAATACGCGGAAATTGGTCCGAATTCGATCAATTACACGTTCGGCGCAACCGCTGGCATTCGCATCACCGAATGGATGTATTCCGGTGCGGACGGCGAGTTCATCGAGTTCACCAACATGTCGACTCTACCCGTCGACATGACTGGCTGGAGCATGGATGACAACGGCGCTACTGCAGGCGCATTCGACCTGTCCGCATTCGGGGTCGTACAGCCCGGTGAGTCGGTCGTGGTGACCGATGCCATGGCCGAGACTTTCCGGTCCGCCTGGGGGCTCGCGGGTACGCTCAAGATCATCGGCGAACTGGGCGTAGTCACGGGCAACAACCTGGGCCGCAACGACCAGATCCACCTGTTCAATGGATCCGACCAACTGGAGGACCAGTTGTTCTACGGCGACCAGACTTATGCCGGTTCGGTGCGTACCCAAAACAGTACTGGCCAGCCTCCCTGTTCGGCGGTAGGCCAGAACGATGTGGAGGCCTGGCAATTGTCCGTTGCGGGCGACGCGTTTGGTTCGTTCACATCAGTGGGAGCCGACGTCGGCACACCTGGCAGCTATGCCTTTCCGGGCTGCGATCTTGATGTGATCTTTGCCGACGGATTTGACGATTCGTTCTGACGATTCGTCGAGCCGGGGTCGCACGGTCGACAGACGGTGCGGCCAGTGTCGACGAATCCGGCTCGGCGCGAAATGACGTACATCAGGCCCGGTCCTGGACCGGGCCTCAACCCGCCAGGGTTCAACCAAAATCCAGACCATTGATACGCCGTGTGCGCTGAGTCAAGGCGGCAATGATGACTTCGCGGCTGGCATGAATGATCAATTGGCTACGTGCACGGCTGGCAGCCGTGTATAGCCATTCACGGGTCAATAGTGGATGAGGCTCGTGCGGCAGCACCAGTTCGACGATGTCGAATTCCGAACCCTGTGCCTTGTGCACGGTCATCGCCCATGCGCTCTCATGAGGCGGGAGCTGGGCCGGAATCAGCGCCAGCGTGCCACCGTCGCGCCTGGCGAACCACGCACGCAAGGGTGCAGCGGGCGTCTCTCCAAGCAGGACACCGACATCGCCGTTGTAGAGTCCAAGCGCTTGCTGATTGCTCGTCACGAGGACCGGCCGACCTGAAAGATGAGGATTCCCCGCTTTCGCGCCATGCAACACGCTGGCAATAGCCTGATTGAGTCCGACCACGCCATGCGGACCTTCGCGCAGTGCGCAGAGGATGCGGTAGTGACCGAGGGCTTGCAGTGCGGCCTCGGGTGTTTCGGCGTGCTGCAGCGGTTTCCAGGCTTCACGCATGGCTGCGCGCACGTAGGTGTTGTCGAACTGCAGGGCGTGTTCGCGCCAGTCGATATCGCTGCTGCCCTCCAGTGCGTCGAATACGGCATTCGAGTCACCTGCGCGGATCGCCCGGACCAGGCGTGCAATGCCGGAGTCACCACCGAATCGCCGCGGTCGCTCGAGTCGCACGACGCGTTCGCCGAGTGCATTGGGATCGTTTCGCATTTCGACCTGGGTCGAACTGGTCGCGCCGATCCAGCTCGCTGATTCGGCACTGAAATGGTTGTCCGGATTGCAGGCCGCCAGAGTGGCCAGCACCGCACCATTCTCGACTGCCGGCAACTGGTCGGGATCGCCGAGCAGGATCAGCCGGCAATCCGGCTTCAGCGCTCGCAAAAGCTTCGCCATCAACGGCAGATCAAGCATCGAGCATTCGTCGACGACAAGTACATCCAGATCCAGTGGCCGTGTTGCATCCCGTGCCGGATGCACGGACTGCGGACGCATGCCAAGCAACC
>NZ_JBAWHJ010000093.1:0-6275 GCF_049593775.1 Dokdonella sp.
GGCCAATGCCCCCGAGGGCGGTTTCTTCAAGCGCTTGTCCGATGGCGTGCTGCTATGGTTCAACAGCGATGAGGACGATGCAGCTGCGCCGAGCAAGCCGGAATGACGATGCAGAATCTGGATGACATCAAGCCAGACTCACCTGATCAGGGGTTCCAGTTTCCCGGCGATTTCGAGATTACGGCACTTGGTCGGGCGGATGCTGATCTGGAGAGTCGGGTTCCCGAACTCCTGAGCAAGCTTGGCCTCCCGGTCGTAGCTGGAAGCCTGCGAAGCAAGCCTTCAAAGGAAGGCAACTACGTCTCGGTGTCGGTTACCTTCAGCTGCCCGGATCGCGAGGCTTATGACGCTGCGCACGCCGCATTGCGCGAGCAGCCGGAGATTCGCTGGACGCTGTAGACGCCCCCAGAAGCGCACCAGTGGTTCCTTTGCAGGTGGATTTCTTCATCCGCCTTGTCGGACAGCATCTGTTGCCCGCAGCCTGAACACAGTGCTGCGGCGACTCGATCCAGCCTCTCGTTGCAGGGTATCGGCTTCGACAAGTGGCGCGGGGAAAATGGTCGGCGGCTCTCTGAAGCGCACTCCAGGGACCCCCTCTGGGTGCTTTGCGAGCGAATTCGCGCGACCATGATGCTTGTGAATGCCCCGCCAATCCCCATCTCGCCTTGATGAGCCTGCCTCTCGTCGTTCGTCGTCTCGGCCGTCAGCCCTATGAACCGGTGCTTGCGGCGATGCGTGCGTTCGCCGATTCACGGGATGACACGACCGAGGACGAGTTCTGGGTGCTTGAGCACGAGCCAGTATTTACCCTCGGTCAGGCCGGCAAGCCTGAGCACGTGCTTGCGCCTGGTGACATCCCGGTAATCAGGGTCGAGCGCGGTGGCCAGGTGACGTACCACGGCCCCGGCCAGATCGTCGGCTATCCCCTGATCAACTTGCGCAGACTCGGTATTGGTGTCCGTGAACTGGTGGATCGGATCGAGCAGGCCATCATCGATACCCTCGAGCACTGGAATATTGTTGCCATGCGCCGTTCGGGCGCACCTGGGGTGTATGTGGCAGATGCCAAAATTGGCGCTCTCGGCCTGCGCATTCGGCGAGGCAGTTCGTTCCACGGCCTGGCCTTGAACGTAGCGATGGATCTTGAGCCGTTCCGGCGTATCAATCCCTGTGGTTTTCAAGGCTTGCAGGTGACCCAGGTGCTAGACTTGGGCGGTCCGGGATCGCTTGCTGCGGTCGAGGACAAGCTCCTCGATGAACTGTGTCGACAGTTCGGATTCACGCCGCGCCCCGCTGTCGCGGAACTTCCTCCTGCTGCCGCCAGTGTCGCGGCCACCCATGCCGCATGAATGAACCCATCAAGAGCATCCCGCTGACTGTTGTAGGTGAAAAACAGCAAGGGAGCGACAAGATTTCGCGAAACCGTGCCGGATTCGCCGATGCGCCTGTATTGCGCAAGCCGGCCTGGATTCGCGTGCGTATCCCCCCCGGCAACGCCGTTTCGCAATTGAAGGCCAAGCTGCGCGAGAACAGGCTGGTTACTGTCTGCGAAGAAGCTTCGTGCCCGAACATCCACGAGTGCTTCAGCAAGGGCACGGCCACATTCATGATCCTCGGGGAAGTCTGCACGCGACGCTGCTCGTTTTGCGATGTCGCTCACGGACGTCCCAAGGCTCCTGATCCGCTGGAGCCGGCAAAGCTGGCCGGAACCATCCGTGACATGCGTCTGCGCTATGTGGTGATCACCTCAGTGGATCGGGACGACCTGCGCGATGGTGGTGCGGGTCACTTCGCCGATTGCATTCGTGCCGTACGTTTCGAGAATCCCGATATCCGCATCGAGATCCTGACCCCGGATTTTCGTGGCAAAGGCCGCATGGACCGGGCACTGGAACTGCTGGCGAGCTACCCGCCCGATGTGTTTAACCACAATATCGAAACCGTGCCTGATTTGTACCGTGAAGTGCGCCCAGGGGCCGACTACGCCTGGTCCTTGCAGTTGTTGAAACGGTTCAAGGAGCAGCACCCGAATATTCCCACCAAGTCGGGGATCATGCTCGGTCTTGGGGAAACCCTGGAGCAGGTTCAGCGTACGTTGAACGATTTGCGCCAACATGATGTCGATATGGTGACGATTGGCCAGTACCTGCAGCCCACGGCGCATCACCACCCGGTCTTGCGCTACTGGACCCCGGAAGAGTTCAAGGCTCTCGAGGACTTCGGCATGGCCCTGGGTTTCGATCATGTCGCATCGGGACCGATGGTTCGTTCGTCCTATCATGCAGACGAGATGGCCCATGCGGCCGGCTTCGTCGAAGTTGCCTGAGCCTTGATTACGCGTCACCGAATTTGATGGAGAGCTTCATGCGTCGCATTACCCTGACATTTGCCCTTCTGGCTGCCTGCGGAATCGCCGCGGCAAAGCCGGCTGCCGAGACCACGCCCGTGGTGCTCAAACCCACGTCTGAACAGGCTGAAGCAGCAATCTGGGCCATGCGGTTTCTCTCGCGCTTCCACTACAAGCCGGTGCCGCTGGATGATTCCATGTCGGAACTGATATTCGACAGCTATCTCGATAGCCTCGACGGAGAACATCTCTTCTTCACCCAGGCAGATATCGATCAGTTTGCTGTCACCCGCGACAAGCTCGATGACGCGGTGTTCGAGCGCGATTTGACCGCGCCGTTCGTCATCTTCAACCAGTACCAGCAGAGAGTTGCGGAACGACTGGTGTTTTCGCGCGAGATCCTGGCCCAGCCATTCGATTTCAGCACCGACGAAGTCTACGAGTACGATCGCGAAGATGCGCCTTGGGCAAAAGACTCCGCGGAACTGGACGAAATCTGGCGCAAGCGCGTCAAGAACGACTATCTGCGCCTGAAGCTCGCCAAGAAGGAGCCCAAGGACATTACGGAGACGCTGGACAAGCGCTATTCGAATTATCTTGATCGGATCCAGCAACTCAACAACGAAGATGTCTTCCAGACCTTCATGAATGCCTATGCGACCTCGATCGAGCCGCATACGAATTATCTGAGTCCGCGAGCATCGGAGAATTTTGATATCGCCATGAAGCTTTCGCTTGAAGGCATTGGCGCTGTTCTGCAGCGACTGGATGAATACACCGCCATCCGCGAAGTCATACCGGGCGGGCCTGCGGCTATCTCGGGCAAGCTGAACCCCGGGGACCGCATCGTCGGTGTAGGCCAGGGTGAGTCCGGCCAGATTGTGGATGTCATCGGTTGGCGGCTTGATGACGTGGTCGACAAGATTCGTGGCGCAAAGGGCACGGTCGTGCGTCTCGAGATACTGCCTGACGCCGCTGGGCCTGATGGCAAGCACGAGCTGCTTACATTGACGCGCAACAAGGTCAGTGTGGAAGAGCAGGCTGCCAAGCAATCGATCATCGAAGTCGAGCAGGGCGAAACGACACGCCGCATCGGCGTCATCACCTTGCCGACGTTCTACCAGGATTTCGAAGCGCGCCGGCGCGGCGACTCCAACTACCGGAGTGCCACCCGTGACGTCGAGCGTCTGCTCGGAGAATTGCGCGAAGAGAATGTTGCGGGTGTCGTGGTCGACTTGCGCAATAACGGAGGTGGATCCCTGGATGAGGCCACCGATCTGACCGGACTGTTCATTGACAAGGGGCCGGTAGTCCAGATTCGTGATGCCAGCGGTCGCGTCGAGGAAAAGAGCGACCGTCGCGCAGGCGCGGCATGGACTGGCCCATTGGCCGTGCTCGTCAATCGCGGTTCGGCATCAGCATCGGAGATCTTTGCTGCAGCGATCCAGGATTATGGTCGTGGTGTCATTATTGGCGAGCCGACTTTTGGCAAGGGCACGGTGCAAAACCTGCTCAACATGGATGATATGGCTCGCAACGAGAAGCCGACATTCGGCGATCTCAAGATGACCGTGCAGCAATTCTTTCGTATCAATGGCGGGTCGACCCAGCTTCGCGGCGTCGTGCCCGAGATCAGCTTCCCGATGAGTGCAGCCAGCGACGAATACGGCGAATCCAGCTATGACAATGCGCTGCCCTGGACTTCGATTGGAAAGGCTGACTACCAGCGCATCGCCGACCTGAGCCCGATGATTCCCATGCTGGTCGCAAAGCATGAGGCACGCACTGCAGAGAATGCGGAGTGGAAAAGTTTCGAGGAAGAAATTGCCGATGCGCGCAAGATCCGCGCAGAAAAGACCATTTCGCTCAACGAGCAGGTGCGCATCAAGGAGCGTGAAGAGCAGGAGGCCAAGCGCAAGGCGCGTGAAGCATTGGCGAGTGGCGCATTCCCGAGCCAGGACCCGGCTGCCAAGGTACGTGAAGACATCATCAACGATGCGCAGAATCCCAATCCCGCGATTGCCGGCACCCCGGACGAGGATGCGGAATTAGTCGTAGTAGAGGGTGCGAGTTCCAACGCGCCGATGATCGACGATGGCCTTCAGGCTGACGAACGCAGCATCGCGCAGGATCTTGAGCGTGAAGAGAAGCGCAAGGCGCGCCCGGACATCGTGCTCAACGAGGCCGCCGAGATTCTCGCTGACGAGATCGACCTGATTCGAGGCAATGTCAAGCTGGCCGCCTTGTTCCTGCCGCATGAGGCGAATGCGACCAGCGTCGACTGATCGGCAAATTCAATTACCAGGGAATGCAGGAAGCAGCCTGCGAAGAAGGTGCGTGTCTTGCTTGTTCTTGCAGGGGCGGGTCTTAGACCCGTCTGCTTATTGGCATGCTAGTCAGGCTCCGGATTTGAGCGGGTGGGTCTGAGATCCACCCCTGCGATCAAGCCGATGCATCGCGCGGATTTGGATGACGGACCTTGCGTCGCCGCTCCGCTGTTGCCCTATGAATATCTCTTTTCGAGAAATTCGAAATACGCGCGCAGGCCTTGTGCTTCGCCACCGCGCGGGCGGCCCGGGCGATCGGTGTCATTCCACGAATAGACGTCGAGGTGGCACCAGGCGACCGATTCCGGGACAAAGCGTTCGAGAAACAGGGCCGCACTGATCGCGCCGGCATGCCGGGACGGACCGGAGTTCGCGAGATCCGCCATGTACGAATCCAGCATCGTCAGGTAAGGCCGCCAGAGCGGCATGCGCCAGAGCGGATCCTGGTTGCTTGTCCCCGCAGCCAGCAGAGCGTTGGCGACATCGTCGCGATTACAGAATAGCGCAGGCAGGTCTGCACCCAACGCGACACGTGCTGCACCGGTCAGTGTGGCGAAATCCAGGATCAGATCAGGCTTGAGTTCGCTGGCGTAGGCCAGGGCGTCGCACAACACGAGGCGACCTTCGGCATCGGTATTGTCGATCTCGACGCTCAGGTTGCCGCGGGTCTGGATCACCTCGCCGGGCCTGAACGCGTTGCCAGCCACTGCATTTTCCACGGCGGGAACCAGCAGGGTCAGGCGGACTGGAAGCTTTGCCTGCAGGATCAGGCTTGCCAGGGCGATTGCGTGTGCGGCACCCCCCATGTCCTTCTTCATCCAGCGCATGCCATCGGCCGTTTTCAGGTCGAGACCGCCGGTATCGAAGCAGACGCCTTTGCCTACCAGTACTACGTGAGGCGCATCTGCAGGTCCGTGCGTCAACATGGCCAGACGCGGTTGCCGATCATCGGCTGCTGCGCGCCCTACAGCATGGATGGTCGGGAAATTGTCAGTCAGCAGATCTTCGCCAACCCACTCGCGATACTCGGCGCCGTGATTGCCGGCAAGGTCGTGGATGGCCTGGGAAAGCTGAGCAGGCCCCATGTCCTGGGTTGGGGTGTTGATCAGGTCACGGGTCAGAACGGCGGCGCTGACAAACGGCGAGATCCGCGACTGCACTTCTTCCTCGACAAGCAGGCGGGCAGGTGTGCGCAGCGCCTTGCGGTAGCGCGTGAAGCGATAAGCGCCGAGCGCCCAGCCCAGAGCAGCCTGGCCAGGATCCAGTGCGAGACCGCGCGAATCGAGGATGTAGTCCCCAGCGGGCAGTCGCTGAGGCAGCGAGGAAAGCGCGTAGATGCCGTCGCGCTCGTTGCAGCCTGCGAGCATGATGCAGCCGTCATCATCCGGATCCGGGACAGCCAGGTATCGACCGTTCTGGCCCTTGAAATCATTGCTTGCGCAACTGCGCGCAGCCTGTTCCCCCAACTGCTCAGCCAGGCTGGCGAATGTCTTTTCGTCGGTAGCAATCAATGGTGTGGGCGTCTGACCGGCTTTGCGGCTGGCCCAGGCATTGTTCGTCGGCGTTGTCATGATGGTTGGATCCGTTTCGTGCTCTGGTGC
>NZ_JBAWHJ010000094.1:0-6981 GCF_049593775.1 Dokdonella sp.
CGCCGATGCGAAGAGCTGGCCACGATCTATCCGCATGAGCTGCTGGCGGAAACCGGGCGCATCGCAGCTCGCTGCCGCTTCAGCCTGCGTGGCATCAACTATGTCTATCCGCATGAACTGGTGCCGGCAGGCGTGTCGGCGATCGATCACCTGCGCGCACTCACGCTGGCAGGCGCAAGACGACGCTGGCCGCATGGCATCGCGCAGGAGGTCGGCCGGCAACTCGAACACGAGTTCGCGCTGATCGAGCAGCTCGGCTACGAGCACTTCTTCCTGACTGTAGAAGACATCGTGCGCTGGGCACGCGCGCAGCAGCCACCGATCCTGTGCCAGGGACGCGGCTCCTCGGCCAACTCGGCCGTGTGCTACTGCCTCGGCATCACGGCGGTCGATCCCGAACACGGCAACCTGCTGTTCGAGCGCTTCCTCTCGATCGAACGCGACGAGCCACCCGACATCGATGTCGATTTCGAACACGAGCGGCGCGAGGAAGTGATCCAGTACGTGTTCAACAAGTACGGGCGTACGCGCGCGGCACTCGCGGCCACGGTGATTCGCTATCGCGGCAAGAGTGCGGCACGCGATATCGGTCGCGTGCTCGGCCTGGCCGAGGACCAGCTCGACCAGTTGAGCCAGGCTTACGCGCATACCAATGCCGACCTGCCGATTGCCGACGCCTTGCGCGAACGCGGCTTCGATGCGCAGGCCGCAATCATGCAGCGGGTCGTGGCACTGGTCGCGCAGATCCGCGGTTTCCCGCGTCATCTGTCCCAGCATGTTGGCGGCTTTGTCATCTCCGAGCATCCACTGCACACCCTGGTACCGGTCGAAAATGCGGCGATGGCTGATCGCACGATCATCCAGTGGGACAAGGACGATCTCGAATCACTCAAGCTGCTCAAGGTGGATTGCCTGGCGCTGGGCATGCTGACCTGCCTGCGCAAGTGTTTTGATCTCGTGCATGCCCACCACGGCCACCGCTTCGAACTGGCCACGGTTCCGCAGGACGACGAAAAAACCTACGCGATGATCCGCGCGGCCGACACGGTCGGCGTGTTCCAGATCGAGTCGCGCGCACAGATGTCGATGCTGCCGCGCCTGCGTCCGGCCGTGTTCTACGATCTGGTCGTGCAGGTCGCGATCGTGCGTCCCGGACCGATCCAGGGCGGCATGGTGCATCCCTACCTGCGTCGCCGTCAGCAGCTTGAAGTCATCGACTATCCGCAATCGGCCAGCGAGCGTGCCGCCGGCAAGGTGGAATCACGGGTCAAGGCCGTGCTCGAACGCACGCTTGGCGTGCCTATCTTCCAGGAACAGGTCATGAAACTGGTCGAGGTCGTGGCCGGTTTCAGTCCCGGCCAAGCCGACGAACTGCGTCGCGCGATGGCGGCATGGAAACGCAAGGGAGTGCTTGAACCGTTCCGCGATCGCATCCGCGACGGCATGCTCGCGAACGGTTACGAGGAAAGTTATTTCGAACGCATCTTCGAGCATATCAAGGGTTTCGGTGAATACGGCTTCCCCGAATCACACTCCGCCAGTTTCGCCCTGCTTGCCTATGCCTCATCCTGGCTCAAGTGCCATTACCCGGCCGCCTTCACCTGCGCCCTGCTCAACTCCCTGCCGATGGGTTTCTACGGGCCTGCGCAACTGATCCGCGATGCGCAACGCCATGGCGTGCGCGTATTGCCTGTCGACGTGACGATCAGCGAATGGGATTGCACGCTCGAACCTCTGGCTTCTGAAGGAGGGGCGTCAGCCGCGATGCCCTTCTGCAAGAACGATGCAAAAGCATCGTGGCTGAAGCCACTTCCTACACAAGCCACGAGCCCTCCCCTCGCCCTGCGGCTCGGCTTCTCGCGCATCTCGGGCTTCTCCGAAACCACTGCACAACGCATCGTCACGACACGACGCGAACACGCCTTTGCTGATGTCGCCGATCTGATTCATCGCGCCGGTCTCAACACCGGCGAACGCGCACGCCTCGCCGATGCCGACGCACTGCGCAGCTTGAGCGGTCATCGTCACCAGGCGCGCTGGGACAGCGCCGGTATCGACAAGCCGCTGGCTGTACTTGCCGATGCCGCGATACATGAAGAGGCGATTCGCCTCGACGCACCATCCCTGCGCAAGGATGTGATGAGTGACTACGCAACCCAGGGCTTCACCCTGCGTCGACATCCGCTCAGCCTTGTCCGCACCCAGCTCGACCAGCGTCGCATGCTGCGTGCCCGCGACGTACTCGGCAGCCGCAATGGTCAGCGCGTACGCTGTGCCGGCCTGGTCACCGTGCGTCAGCGCCCCGGCACGGCCAAGGGCGTCACCTTCGTCACCCTCGAAGATGAAACCGGCATCCTCAACATCATCGTCTGGGCCGCGCTCGCCAGCAGCCAGCGCCGCGTGCTGGTCGAAAGCAACGTGCTCGGCGTCGAAGGCGAGTTGCAATCCAGTGAAGGCGTGCAACATGTCATCGCCCATCGCCTGCTCAATCTCGATGCCCTGCTGCCCGAGCTGGGCTCGCAGTCGCGCAACTTTCACTAGCAGGCAGTTGCGGCAAGATATGGCGTCGAAATCTCCCAAGGCCCGAATAGCAATTACCTAAGCGCTCGTCATCCAGGCAGCCTTCAGCTGCTGAACGGCTGGTCATCCAGTTCTTGAGTGCTGCTTTGTAAATCAAAGGAAATACTGGATCCCAGCCTACGCTGGGATGACGAGCAGAGACCTGTTCAGCGTTGCCTGAGGTCCTTGTCATTCGCCACAGACCCAACTATCGACACTGGTCCAACACCATGTCGGCGCGTAGAACTTGATGGATCATCGCTGCGGGAGACTCTGGCATGGCTATCGAATTCACGGTCAACGGGAAATCGATCACGTTCTCAGGTGATCCCGCAATGCCCCTGCTCTGGTACTTGCGCGACCATGCGCGTACCACGGGCGTGAAGTACGGATGCGGTGTCGGTGCCTGCGGCGCCTGTACCGTGCATCTGGACGGAAGTGCAGTGCGTTCGTGCTCGATACCGGTTTCAAGTGCGGCCGGACATGCGATCACCACAATCGAGGGTCTGGCTGACGGTGGAACCCTGCACGCATTGCAGAAGGCCTGGATCGAGGTCGATGTTCCGCAGTGTGGCTACTGCCAGGCCGGACAGATAATGGCGGCAGCCGATCTCCTGACGCGCACGCCGGAACCCAGCGACCAGCAAATCGCTGCACTGACCAACCTCTGCCGCTGCGGCACCTATCCTCGAATACGCAAGGCCATCCGTCTTGCGGTCAGCATGAACCAGACTGCCAAGGTGACGTCATGAACGCACCGGTCGATCGTCAATCAGCCCCGCTGGATTGGGACGCATCCACCGGCCCCGATCCGGTCATCCTGCCGGCACCATCGATACGCCTGGGCCGCCGCAGCTTCCTCAAGGCCTGCCTCAGCGCGGGTGGCGGCTTGATGCTGAGTGTCTGGGTGCCCGGCAGCGCTCTGGCCCTGGCCTCAACGCCTGCCGATGACAATGGCGGCGCGACGCTAGGATTGTTCGTGCGCATAGAGCCTGACGGACGTGTGGTGATTGGCGCGCGCAGTCCGGAAATCGGCCAGGGCGTGAAGACTTCTCTGCCCATGTTGATAGCAGAAGAATTTGACGCCGACTGGAGCAAGGTCGAAGTCGAACAGCTACCGCTGGGTCTCAACTTCATAGACAAGGAACCTGGCGTTGAATGGAAATACGGCCCACAAGGAGCTGGCGGCAGCACCAATATTCCCGATTCCTGGAGCGATCTTCGACAGGCTGGCGCGCGTGTTCGGGTCATGCTGATCGAAGCAGCAGCCAAACAATGGAACCTGCCCGCCGATTCATTGCGCACCCGGGACGGGCGTGTCCACGGACCCGACAACAAGTCGATTGGGTATGGCGAACTCGCAGCGATTGCAGCGACGATCAGCGTGCCGGACACCGATGTCCCGCTGAAAAAGCCCGAAGACTACCGAATCATTGGAACGCCTCGTCGTGTGGTCGATGCCGAGTCCATCGTGACCGGACAGGCGCAATACGGAATCGACGTGTATGCAGAGGGGGCATTGACCGCCGTGGTCGCGCGCTGTCCGCATTTCGAAGGTGGCGTGAAGTCATTCGATGCGAAGGATGCCTTGAAGATTCCGGGCGTGAGACAGGTGTTGCTGCTGCCAGGCCCCAAGGGCGGCGAACCGATCACGCAGAATCTCGTCGCTGGCGTCGCCGTGCTTGCGGATGACACCTGGTCTGCCATGAAAGGCCGCAAGGCGCTGAAAATCGAATGGACTGCCGGCGACTTCCCTGATGAGAGCAACGCATCGCTGTTCGCACAATGCGATGGATTGCTGAAGGGCGACGGCCAGGTCGTGCGTGAAGATGGCGATGTCGCCGCTGCCGCGAAGAGTGCAGCGCACCACGTCGAGGCGACCTATCGTGTTCCCTATGTCGCCCACGCTCCGCTGGAACCACCCGGCGCCTATGTCGAACTCGGACAGGATTCAGCACGCGTCATTGCATCGATGCAGGTTCCTTCCGGAGCTTCGCGCATGGTCAACGCTATCACCGGGATCGACCGGCGCAACATCGAAGTCATCATGACGCGTGTCGGTGGCGGTTTCGGCCGCCGCCTGAGCAACGATTTCATTGCCGAAGCCGCCCTGCTGGCCAAGGCATCAGGCAAACCGATCAAGCTTGTCTGGACCAGGGAAGACGACCTTTCCCATGATTTCTTCCGACCATTCGGCCAGCACCAGCTGATGGCGACACTGGATGAAGAAGGCATGCCGACCAGCTGGACACAAAAGCTCGCCAGTGCCACCAAGTACCATCGCCGTCTGAATGTCGAAGCCGACAAGATGTGGGAGGCCGAACTCTACACGGACGATTTTCCGGCAGGCATCGTTTCCAACTTGAAAGTCGAGTGGTTTGCCGTGAAGTCGGGCATGACACGCGGCTCGTGGCGTGCGCCTGCGCACACGGTCAATGCATTCGTCGTTGAAAGCTTCATGGACGAGATCGCTCACAAGGGCGGACAGGACCCCCTGGCCCTGCGCCTCCGGTTGTACGATCACGAAATCATGGACTACGCCAATCACGGCGGTCCGAAATTTTCGCCACGCCGCCTGCGTGAAGTCACCCGAATTGCCGGTGAAAAGATCGGCTGGGGTCGCAAGCTGCCAGCCGGTCATGGACTCGGCATTGCCGCCCATTTCACTTTTGGCGGCTATACCGCGCATGCGATGGAAGTCAGCGTGGACAGCACGGGTGAGTTCAAGATCCATCGCTGCGTTTGCGCAGTCGACGTTGGACAACCGGTCAATCCATTGGGGCTTGAGGCCCAGATGATGGGTGGAACGATCGACGGCTTGTCGACCGCAATAAATCTGGAAATCGGCATCGACAAGGGACAGGTAACGACGAGGAATTTCCCCGACTATCCCCTGCTGCAATCCGCCAAAGCCCCCGATGTCGAAGTGCATATCGTGCCGAGCCGCGAGTCACCCAGTGGTGCAGGAGAAATGGGCATACCTACAGCCGCACCTGCACTGACCAACGCGATATTTGCAGCCTGTGGCGTGCGCATCCGCGATCTGCCCGTCAAGGACCAGCTGGTCGCAGCGATGAGCAAAAAGAAAACTTCGAAGGCATGATGCCGTGTCGCAAAGCCACCCAATGGAGCAACCATCTGGCTGTTCCATTGGGTGGCCGTTCCAGAGCGATTCCCGCCTGCGCGGGAATGACGGATCCAAGGCGACGCTGATCAAGTAGCGCATTCGTCGCGATGCCTGCCTGCGTACAGAAGGCTTCTTCGTTGCCTTGGGTTGGTGCCAACATTGGCAAGCCAGGTGGCGCGGCCGGCTTGCCTCGCCAGGTACGCGACCGCCTGATTATGCCTGCGCAAGCCGCCTGTAGATCTTGAGAATTGCGGCAACGCTCCTGGCAATGTCATCTTATGAAGTCGCCCAATTGGAAACAGAGATTCGCATGGCCGCCTTGCCATGCCAGGTCGTGCCGCTCAGCCAGCATGTACCTTCTTCCTGGACTCCCGACACGACAGCACGCGTCAATTCATCGTCGTCCCCGAAGCGAACAAGTGCCTGATTCAAGACCACCTCGTTGAGGACCTGCACTCCATTCTCGGCGCCAAGCAAATTCGCCATCTGCTGCGCTCTGGCGCAACACCGGTCAACCAGGTCACCGACGCCGTCACGACCGAGCGAGCGCAAGGTGGCGTAAACCGGAATTGCCCTTGCTCGCCTGGAGAATTCGGGCACCCAGTCGACGGAATCGCGCTCCACTCCCTGGGTCTGGATCAGATAAGAGGCCGACGCAGTCATTGCAGCGCGATGGTCCGCCGAATGCTTCACGATCGCCAGTCCACTGTCATAGGGAACGTTCAACCACTTGTGCGCATCGGTCGCCCACGAATCTGCAAGTTCGATCCCGGCCGCAAGCGGTGCAAGAGATTTGCTGGCGCGCGCCCAGAGACCGAACGCGCAATCGACGTGCAGCCAGGCACCGCATTCGCGCGCGATCGCGGCGATCTCAACGAGTGGATCAAAGGATCCACTGTTCACGTTTCCAGCCTGCGCGCAAATAATGGTAGGCCCATCCAGGGTGGCCACGAGTTTGCGCAGGCTGTCGGCCCGCATCCGGCCTTGCTCGTCGGATTCTGCGCGCAGCAATGCGCGCGTACCAAAACCGAGATAGCGCATGGCGACATCAATCGTCACATGTGCCTCGGCTGCCGCCACGATATTCACGCGCGGCGCACCCGCAAGCCCTTCAACTTCCACATCCCAACCGACACGGCGCAAGACACTGTGACGTGCCGCAGCCAGGCAGGTGAAGTGCGCCATCTGGCATCCTGTTACGAATCCGACCGAGGATTCACGAGGCAAATCGAACAACTCGAGGATCCATTCGGCGGCAACCTCTTCGACCACAGCCGAAAGCGGCGAGATCGCAT
>NZ_JBAWHJ010000095.1:0-12605 GCF_049593775.1 Dokdonella sp.
AAGGCGGCCTTGCGTGGTGAGCGTCTATGCTCATTCATTGCTGGAATCCTTACTACGCTGAAGCAGGTAGATCCGGTTGCCCGGAAAACTTCTGCAGTTTGCCCATGATCGCTTTCCATGCGCGATCAATGAGATTGCCTGATTCGTCCTTGTACAAACGTACCTGGCCGCGGACCAGATCCCTGGCCAGTTGCTCGATGGTCTTTTCCTCGGCGCGAGCGCCGCGCTGGTTGACGAAAAGGCATCGACCGGTAACCGTCGAAAACCAGGCCAGCTTGCGCCGCACGGAACTGCCTTGCTGGTTGGTGACGAATTCGAACCAGGTTCCGAAAGGGAGTGTGCGAATGCGCTGGATCATGTCCTTGTCTTCGGCGCTCAGGGGTTTCGGCGGGCTCTCGCCATCGGGTTCCTTCGCAGCCTTGCCGGCCGGGGCCGCATCTCCACCCAGGCGTGCCTTGTTCTTGAGTGCGTGGGCCAGCTCGGTATGACTGGTCTTCTTTTCCACCGAGGCCGGATCAAATAGCTTGGCAACCACGCCCTCGACTTCGTCGCCATGCAGGCCCACCTGGAGCAGGCCGCTGCGGACTTCTTCGCGAACGGTTTCTTCGACCTTGGCTACATCCGAGCCCGAGCCGATCTGCATCAGCTGGTCGGCAACGGCCAGGCAGCGACGATAAGCCTGGCTGTCTTCGCCTTGACGGAGCAGGGTCAAGGCCAGCACATCGGTCCAGGCTTGCTCAAGCACGGCGCGAACCATGGGGGCAGGCTTGCCGCGACGGAGCAGGCGCCCGATCGCCGAGTTGGCCTGTTCGCGTGACAGGTCAAGGCGCTCGCGGCCCTTGGCTGCATCGATGTGGCGACGTTCCGTAATTTCTGCGCGACGTGTCACCTGGGACATGTAGCGGCCCAGGTCATCCAGCAGCGACTCCATCAGGCCCATGTCACCGGTGAATTCCTTGGAGACGCGATCGACCATCGAGGTCATCGTGTCAACCAGGCCAGCATCGGTTTCCTCGTCCCCCATCCACATCGCACTGGCTTCGGCGACGTTGTTGAGCAGTTGTCTTGCCGGGTGGTCGCGCTGCGTAAAGAAGTTCTTGTCACTGATTGCGCTGCGCAGCACCGGCACCTGCAGTTTGGCGATCAGCTCGCGGCTGCTGGAATGAGAGGACAGGTTCTGGCCGATATAGTCAAACAGCATGCCGACCAGATCGATGGTGTCGGAGTCTTCTTCGGCCAGGGCTGGCGCTTGTCCATCCGGACTCTTCGCGCGCAACTGGTTGAGCAGATCCTGTTTGACATGACCAATGCTCCGAGGCACCGTCTTGCCATTCTGCTGGATGGTATCGATTGGCTTCGTCTGCAATGCGCCAAGAACGCTTTGCAAGTCGTCGCGGCTTGCCATGTAACCCGTGGGCGACGACGTAGGTTGGGTATCAAGCGCGCGCCTGCGCTCGGCAAGCAGACCGCGCAGCGACGCAAATAGTTGTGTGTCGGGCTGTTCGGTCAGGGAGGAGCTGGGGTCGGCAGGGAAAGACTGGCCGGGTGGTTTCCTTGGCTCTCCCGCACTGACTCGGCCCGGACCAGGCTGTTGGCCCGAGCGCATAGGCGATGCCTGGCCACTTGCTGCCGGCTGTTCCGGCGCGCCGGCCTCTTCGATTGCGGCAGGCTCCTTTTCCTCCGCGACAGCGGCTTTGCCAGCATTGGATTTCGGTGAGGATGTCTTGGGTGCGTGCAGCTGCAGGGTCGGCAGGACGCCCTGCTCGCTCAGGTAGCGATTGAGATTTTCGTAGAATTGCCCGATCGTGCCGATGACGACATGATCGAAGTCATGGAAGACCTTGATGCGGTCATCCTGCTGGAGGTCGAGTTCGCACATCGCATATTGCAGGGCGTTGGCCAGTGCAACCGGCCCAAGTGGCATTTCGGCCGGCTCGAAAGCGGCACGTCCGGCAATGACGCCAAGACGGTGGCCAAGCAGATGCAAGGCCGAGGTATGGCGAATTTCGGTCTTGCTGCCGATATCCTGAATCGCAAGTGATATTTCGAGATCGCGTGAGTCAACCAGCTCCAGCTTGGGCTGGATTCGACTGGCACGTCCACTCTCCGGTTCCTGCTCAAGCGGAACCTTGTCAAGCGTGGCGAGACTCGATTCCAGGTGAACGAGGAACCTGGGCAATATGTCGGACTTGCCGCGCTTGATTTCGCGAATTGCCTCGAAGTACCTGGCCTGCTGCTCATTGCTGCGCGCGCAGTCAGCCTGCTTGAAAAGGCGCTGCTCCACTTCATCGAACATCTGGCCTAGCGCGCCTTCGAAATAGGCCGTGCGCTCCTGCAGTCCGTCCAGAAGGAATCGCACGCGCCTGGGCAATGCGCGCTCTGCCAGCCGCACCAGCTTGAATTTGTTTTCAGCCTTTCCGGCCGATCCACTTGCAGCGTTGCTCACAGCCATTCCCCACCCGCTCCAGTCCGCATTCTGGCATGGAGCGGGAGTTGTGTGACAGATGGCTGAGTGGATCGTGGCCCGGAAGGCTGATCTAGTCGCCCGACCAGACCACCTCGATCAGCGCCGACCGCCCTGGCGTGTTGTACCCGTAGGCCAGTTCATAGTCGACATTGCCAATGTTCTCGAGGCGGGCGACCATCGACCATTGCGGCGATATATCCCAGCTTCCACGCAGGTTTACCAGGGTATACGGCTGCAGCCGTATACCTGCCACGTCCTGGCGCGTACCCGAATGGAACAATTCCAGGCCGACCCTCGCCGCGTTGCCAAATACTCGGTCGAGCGAGCCCGCGAATTTCTGCTCCGGGCGGCGCAAGAGCGGCTGGCCGGATTCCTCGTTGCGCGGATCCTGCCAGGTATAGGCCAGCGCCATCTGCCACGGTCCGGCCTGCTTGTCGTAGGCCAGCTCGACGCCATCGATGCGTGCCCTGGCTATATTCTCGGCCTGGAAATCGACTCCGGTGAAGCTGATCATGTTGGTGATTCGTGTCGAGTAGGTATTGACCTTGATCTGCTGTCCCGCGCCGGGTGTTATCTCCAGCGCCAGTTCAGCGCTGCGCGATTCCTCTGGCTGCAGCTCCGGGTTGCCGGCATACAGTCCGCCGAAGCCGGGGGAGAACTGCTCGTTCAGGGTCGGCCCTCGAAATCCCTCGCCATAGCTTGCGTACGCGCGCGCGCTGTCGCTGAAACGCCAACCTGCCGCAGCCGATCCGGTCACCTGATTGCCCCACAGGCTGTTGTCGTCGAAACGAACGGCAACTTCGGTATCGAAGCGTTGGGCTCCGGCATGCCAGCCGGCGTACACGCCGGTGTTGTTGCGGCTCTCGTCGTAGACCGGCGAGTTGCTGAACGTATCGAGGTTTTCGCCGTTTTCATTGACGTAGTCGACACCCAGGATGAGGCGCTGGGAATTCGGCAAGGCGATCTCGTTCTGCCAGCCCAGTGAATCTCGGCGCGTCTCGTATTGCGAGAAATAGGCCGGGGTCTGGTATTGCTCGTAGTCGTATCCCAGATTGAGGCGGTGCTGCCAGAGCGGAGTGATTTGCCCGGACAGGGAGCCGTTGAAGACCTGCTCGGTGAAGTTCGATTCACCGCCAGCGAACTCTGCGGCCCCCTGGCTGCGCACATATACGCCAGCGAGCGTCTGCTCGCCCCAGGTGTAGTCGGCGCGCGCGCCCAGATGCTGGTTGCTCAGGCCGTGGTCCCTATCCTCGTAGCCGAAGCCATTTTCGTTCTGGCTCGGAAATCCGCCGACGCTGCGGGCGCCGATCTGGACGCTGTAGCCACCCTTGGCGAAACGCTGGCCGATTCCGACGTCGGCCTTGGCGTCCTCATAAGTGCCGTAGCCAAGCGCGATGCGCGGGCCGTCAAGCTTGCGCGTGAAGATCTGCACGACGCCGCCGATGGCATCAGAGCCCCAATAACTTGCACGCGGCCCCCGCACGATCTCGATTCGTTCAATCGAAGCCAGCGGCAGGGTTTCCCAGGTAAACGCACCGGTACTCAGCGAGGCTGCGCGTACGCCGTCTATGAGTACAAGCACGTTGTTGTTGTTGGTGCCGCGCAGGAATACTGATGTCTGGCCGCCCGCACCGCCGGTGCGAGCCACATCGACGCCTGCTTGCAGTCTCAACAGGTCGCTGATGTCGCGCGTGCCACTGGCTTGGATATCTTCGCGCGTGATGATGCTGACGTCAGCCAGGGTGTCGTCGATCGTTTGTTCGAAGCGCGTTGCAGTGACGATGACGTCAGGTTGCAGGATTGCATCGTCTGCAAGGGCGGTTCCGCCAAACGCGGCGAAAAGACTGAGGGACAACAGGGGATTACTGTTCATTGTGGATTCTCCGGACGCACACCCGCGAAAAACCAGGGATGCCACGGAGAAACAAGCGCGGGTGGACGGAGCCACACATGCCCGTCCGTTGCCCGCCGCAACGCCTGGAACTGAAGACGTCGACAGACGTCAGCCACAGGCCGGTCTCCGGGCTTGCAAGCGATGCGATGTGCATCGGCCTGACCACCTTCCCGTGCAATGCACAGTGGTGAATCGATCAGGTTTGTCTTGCCTACCGTTGCGGGGGCAGCGCCGGAATTGCGACGAATCGCGGACCGGCTTCCCGTTTCACCCGATCAGAAGATCAGGCACCTGTGGTGGCGCGCAGTGTACCCGATCGAGTGCCGGGAATGGAGAGTAGGGAGTAGAGAATGCGCATCGCGCTACGCTCTTGGCAGGTTGGACTGAGCGGACACGATGCCCCACATCCAGGCGGCCTCTGCTCATGATCGGCAATAGAGCTCAACGATGTTGGAGTTCGCTGACGCTTACCACCAACCTACGCTATTTTCTCAAAGATCAGCGCAGGAAATGTCCCCACTCCCCACTCCCGCTCTTCACCGAGCCAGATACCGCATCGCATCGGCGAGCCCGTGCGGCGTCAGCGGATACATCCTGTCTTCGACCAGCTCACGAATGAAATCGGTCGATGGCGTGTAGCGCCATCGCTCGATTGGTGTCGGGTTGATCCAGACCACCTTGCGAAAGCGTTCCTTGAGGCGATTGAACCAGACCGATCCCGGTTCTTCATTCCAGTATTCGACGCTGCCGCCGGCATGGGTGATTTCGTATGGCCCCATCGCCGCATCACCAACGAAAACCACCTTGTGGTCGGGGTTGTAGCGCCGCAACAACTCGGTGGTGGGTGTTGCCTCGTTGCTACGGCGCAGGTTGTCACGCCAGACATGATCGTAGAGGAAATTGTGGAAGTAGAAATGCTCAAGGCGCTTGAACTCGGATTTCGCCGCGCCGAACAACGATTCACAGGCATAGACGTGTTCGTCCATTGAGCCGCCAACATCAAGGAACAGCAGCACCTTGACCGCATTGTGGCGCTCGGGGCGCATGCGGATATCGAGCATGCCGCCTTCACGTGCCGTTGCCGAGATCGTGCCGTCGAGATCGAGTTCCTCTGCCGCGCCCTCGCGCGCAAATCGGCGCAGCCTGCGCAGCGCGATCTTGAGATTGCGTGGTCCGAGTTCGGCGTCGCTGTCGAGATTGCGGTAGATGCGCTGATCCCAGACCTTGGCCGCCATGCGACCGCCGCCCTGTGAGCCGACGCGAATGCCGCCAGGGTGATATCCCCCGGCGCCGAACGGACTGGTGCCGCCGGTGCCGATCCAGCGGTTGCCGCCGGAATGACGCTCCTTCTGTTCCTCCAGACGCTTGCGGAATTCTTCCATGAGCTTGTCGAGACCGCCCAGCGATTCGATCCTGGCTTTCTCCTCTTCGCTGAGCAGGCGCTGCATGCTTTGTCGAAGCCAGTCATCGGGTATCGCCGCGAGCTGCTCCGGACTGATCGACTCGATGCCGCCAAGATATTGGCCGAAGGCGCGATCGAAACGATCGTAGTGCTTCTCATCCTTGACCAGGATCGTTCGCGCCAATGCGTGCAGGGCATCGTGGTCGGCGAATGCCAGATCTGCCTCCAGCGCAGCCATGAAGTCCAGCCACTCCCGCAACGTCACCGGAACGCGAGCAGAGCGCAGCGCTTCGAAGAATCCTATCAGCATCAGCTGCGGTTCTGGCGCCTGTGCATGAATGCAAGGCGTTCAAGCAACTGGACGTCCTGCTCGTTCTTGATCAGTGCGCCATAGAGTGGTGGTATCGCCTTGGCAACGTCGCGTTCGCGCAGGGCAGAAACCGGGATCTGGTCGGCCAGCAGCAGCTTGAGCCAGTCAATCAGTTCTGATGTGGATGGCTTCTTTTTCAGGCCAGGGATTTCGCGCAACTCGAAGAACATCTCGAGCGCACGTGACACCAGGTCCTGGGCAATCTTCGGGTAGTGCACGGCGACGATGTCTTCCAGCGTGGCCCGATCCGGAAACGCGATGTAGTGAAAGAAGCAGCGGCGCAGGAAGGCGTCCGGCAGTTCCTTTTCGTTGTTGGACGTGATGACGATGATCGGTCGCTGGCGGGCGCGTACGGTTTCGCCGGTTTCATAGACATGGAATTCCATGCGATCGAGTTCGAGCAGAAGATCGTTCGGGAACTCGATGTCGGCCTTGTCGATCTCGTCGATCAGCAGCACGGCGCGCTGCTCCGAGTCGAATGCTTCCCACATCTTGCCCCGCTTGATGTAGTTGCCGACGTCCTGCACGCGTGGATCGCCTAGCTGGGAATCACGCAGGCGGCTGACCGCGTCGTATTCGTAGAGGCCTTGCTGGGCCTTGGTCGTCGATTTCACGTGCCAGGTAAACAGCGGAGCCTTGATCGCACGCGCCACTTCTTCGGCGAGCAAGGTCTTGCCGGTGCCGGGCTCGCCCTTGATCAGCAGCGGGCGTTCAAGCGTGATGGCCGCGTTGACCGCGAGCTTGAGTTCATCGGTGGCGACATAGCGGTCGGTGCCGGAAAATTTCATCAATCTGAATTCCTTCAAGTGCTGATGGACAACAAGGCATTTGGTCAACGCAGTCAGCCCGGTCGTTGCTCAGGACTCGCAAGTGCCTTGGCGAATCCCGCATTCAACTGCCGGTCGGCGGGTCATCCCCGGTCTCTACTCCCGATCCGTGGTCGTGCGTACATCGGTCACTTCGCCCGATTCGTCGACGCTGATCCGAACCTCGATAGGACGGCAGCAGATCGCGCAGTCTTCGACATAGGCCTGGCTGCCCGCCGAGCTGTCGACCGAACTCTCGAAACTTTCGCCGCAATACGGGCAGTGCAGGGTGACGGCGTCAAGCATGGTGTTTCCCGGTTTCGTCGGTGGCCACAGGCAGGAACAGCGCAATCACGTCATTGAGGAGACGCTGACCTTCTGTCGTCGTGCGCAGGATATCCGGATCGGGCGTGATCCAGCCTCGAATTCGTGCGTTCTCGATTATCGGGGCAATCACCTCGATTCCAAGCCCGGTGAGCCTCGCGAAATCCGCAAGGGGCACGCCATCGACCAGGCGCAGTGCGTTCATCATGTACTCGAATGGCAGGTCGATCGCGGCAAGACTCACGTCGCTGGCGACTCCGCGCCTTGCGCCCGCATGTTCCAGATAGGCGCGCGGCGTACGTTGTTTTGCACGACGACGGATACTGCCGTTCGTCGCGTCGCTGAGCTTGCCATGGGCGCCGGCACCGATGCCGACGTAGTCGCCGAATTGCCAGTAATTGAGGTTGTGTTGCGAGCGCCGGCCGGCTTGTGCGTAGGCCGAAATCTCGTATTGCGCATAGCCGGCATCAGCCAGCAGTTGCTGGCAGTGCTCCTGCATGTCCCAGGCTGCATCACTGTCCGGCAGGACGGGCGGTCTTGAGGCGAACACCGTGTTCGGCTCGATGGTCAGCTGGTAGTGGGAGACATGCGTAGGTGCCAGCGCGATGGCGCACTCGACATCGCGTGCCGCACCCGCCAGATCCTGTCCGGGCAGGGCGTACATGAGGTCGATGTTGAAATTGTCGAATCCGGCGTCTCGGGCTTCCGCGACAACACGCGCGGCGTCGCTGGCCGAGTGGATGCGACCCAACCGGCGCAGCTTGTCGTCATCAAAACTCTGCACGCCGAAACTGATCCGGTTGACGCCGGCACGCAGATAGCCATCGAAGCGGCCGTGTTCGACCGTGCCGGGGTTGGTTTCCAGGGTGATTTCGATGTTGCGATCGAAAGACTGTCGCTCGGCGACTCCATCGAGGATGCGTCCGATCGATTCCGGCGAGAAAAGGCTCGGAGTGCCGCCACCGAAAAAGATGCTGTGCAGAGGCCGGTCGGCCACTGCATCACCGAAGTCGGCCAGGTCGCGATCCAGATCGGCCAGCAGCGCCGCGACATACGCGTCCTGCGGAATCCCGCCAGTCTGCGCATGCGAATTGAAATCGCAATAGGGGCACTTCTTCACACACCAGGGAATATGGATGTAGAGCGACAACGGTGGCGCGATCATGGGCATGTCGACCATTGTAGGCTGTTGGCCGATCCAGACTCGAACCGGTCGAAAAGCCGATCTCGATTCCTGCGAACGGATACAGGCAGGATCTGCACGAGACCACGTGTCAGTGAGACAGGCCTTAACAACCATGAAAGTGATCTACTCCGAGCGGATCGTTGCCGATGCGCAGTCGTTTTCCCCGAGTGCACGCAAGCCTCGCGAAGTGATGGCGTCATGGCGGCGGCGATTCCCGATACTCGACGTGGTCGAAGCGGTGCCGGTGACAATCGAAGAGTTGGCCCTGGCGCATGATCCCGACTACGTGAAGGGCGTGCTTTCGCTGAGGCGGGCCAACGGGTTTGGCAATCATCTGCCCGAGGTTGCAGCCAGTCTGCCCTGGACCAACGGCGCGATGCTCGGTGCTGCCCGTGCCGCGCTGGTCCAGGGTTGCTCGGCGGCCCCGGTCGCCGGCTTTCACCATGCCGGTCATGCCGAGGGTGGCGGTTTCTGTACCTTCAACGGACTCATGGTTGCGGCCATGGTGTTGCGTCGAGAACGACCAGATTGCCGTGTCGGCATCCTCGATTTCGACCAGCACTACGGAAATGGCACGGCAGGCATCATTCGCGAATTCGGCCTGCGCTGGGTCGAGCACTATTCGGCGGGTGCATGGTGGGATCAAGTCGAACAGGCCGAACGCTTCCTCGGCGAGATTCCGGCGATCATGCAGAGGTTTTCGAACTGCGACGTGCTGCTCTATCAGGCCGGCGCGGATCCGCATGTCAACGACCCCCTTGGAGGCTGGCTCACTACCGCGCAACTTCGTCAGCGTGATCGGCTCGTCTTCACGATCAGCAAGCAGATGGGACTTCCCATCGCCTGGAATCTGGCCGGTGGCTACCAGACCGACCTCGGCAAGGTGATCGAAATCCACGACAACACGATGCTGGAATGTCTGGCTGCCTTTTCGACGGACTAGGCTCTGGTCGCCTCACTCGCCGAACTTCAGGACCGGGATCGGAGCAATTCGCGCAACTGCGCCAGGGCCTGGCCACGATGGCTGATGCGATTCTTTTCAAGCGGATCCAACTCCGCGGCACTGGCATTGCGCTGCGGGTCGAAGAAGATGGGGTCGTAGCCAAACCCGGAAGCGCCGCGAGGTGCGTTCAGGATTCGGCCATGCCAGCGCCCTTCGGCGATCAACGGTGCCGGGTCGTCGGCATGCCGTAGCCATACGATCACGCAGAAGAAATGCGCATCTCGCCCTGAATCGGGAACATTCTTCATGGCACCGAGCAGCTTGGTGATGTTGGCGCCGCTGTTGCCATGCTCGCCGGCGTAGCGTGCCGAGAGAAGTCCTGGCGCACCGCCGAGTGCATCAACGCAGATACCCGAATCGTCGCCGATTGCGGGGAGGCCGGTAGCGCGCGCCGCATGGCGTGCCTTGAGAATCGCGTTCTCGACAAAAGTAGCGCCGGTTTCCTCGGCATCTTCGACGCCGAGATGGCCTTGTGCGATGAGCTCGATGTCCAGGTCATCGAAGATCTCGCGCATCTCCGCAAGCTTGCCAGCGTTGCCGCTGGCCAGGACCAGCTTCATGACGCCAGCGCGCGCTGCTGGAAGTCGCAAAGTTCGGCAATGCCCTTGCCGGCCAGGGCGAGCAGGGCATCGAGTTCTTCGCGACGGAAGGCATGGCCTTCTGCCGTGCCCTGGATTTCGATGAAGCCGCCGCCATCGTTCATGACCACATTCATGTCGGTGTCGCAGGACGAATCTTCGGCATAGTCGAGATCGAGAACGGGCACGCCATTCCAGACGCCGACTGAAATCGCCGCAACCGCGCCGATGACAGGATCGCGCTTGAGCAGGCCGCGCTTCTTGAGACCGTTGACTGCATCCATCAGTGCCACATAGGCACCCGTGATGGCCGCTGTGCGGGTACCGCCGTCTGCCTGCAGAACATCGCAGTCCAGGGTGATCGTGCGTTCGCCGAGTGCTGCGCGATCCACGCAGGCTCGCAGGCTGCGCCCGATCAAACGCTGGATTTCCATCGTGCGGCCACCCTGGCCGCCGCGTGCGGCTTCCCGTTGCATGCGATCGTGGGTGGAACGCGGCAACATGCCGTATTCGGCCGTCAGCCAGCCTTCGCCCTTGCCACGCAGGAAGTTTGGAACCTTCTCCTCCACGCTGGCCGTGCACAGCACGCGGGTATCGCCAAAGGAGATCAATACAGATCCCTCGGCGTGACGGGTAAAGCTTCGTTCAATCGAGATCGGGCGCAGTTGATCGGGCGCGCGGCCGCTGGGGCGCTGCATGGACATGGGGAGTTCGGGCTTTGGCAATCCGGCCGAGCAGTTTACCATTGCGGGCCTAGTTACCGATGGACCGGCACCATGATCCGCAGCATGACGGCTTTCGCCGGCGCAGAAAGCGAGACCGCCCACGGCAATCTCAGCATCGAGTTGCGCTCGGTGAACCACCGCTATCTGGAACTGAGTCCACGCTTGCCTGACGACTTGCGCAGCTTCGAGCCCCGGTTGCGCGAAACCCTGACCGCACGCCTGTCTCGCGGCAAGGTGGATATCAATATTCGCCTGAAGTCTGCGGCAACCCGATCCGCCTCGCTGGATGTCGATGAAGCCCTGCTGGACCGGCTTGCCGACAAGGCAAAGCTTCTCGGGAATCGTTTCCCGGGCATGAGCATCGATTTCACCAGCCTGCTGAACTGGCCCGGTGTCCTTTGCGAGCCCTCGGCCGACAGTGACGGCCTGCATGCAGTGGCGGCGGAGCTGCTCGACCAGGCACTTGGAGAGTTCATCGCAGCCCGGGAACGTGAAGGCGAGCGGCTGGCCGGGTTCCTGCGCGATCGTCTGCAAGGCATCGAGGCCATTGTTGCTTCGGTTCGCGAGCACTTGCCGGACGCCCGTGACGCGGCTCGGGCACGCCTCGACCTGCGCCTGGCAGAAATCAAGCAACCGGTGGATCCGGGGCGCATCGAGCAGGAGATCGTCCTGCAGTTGCAGCGCATGGATGTCGACGAGGAGCTGGACCGGCTGGCTTCGCACATCGCCGAAGCCCGGCAAACCCTGGCCACGGATGATGCGGTGGGTCGCCGGCTCGATTTCCTGATGCAGGAATTCAACCGTGAGGCGAATACCCTGGGTTCCAAGGCCGCCGATCCACGCACGACCAAGGCCGCAGTGGAGCTCAAGGTCCTGATAGAGCAGATGCGCGAGCAAGTGCAGAACCTGGAGTAGCCGTGTCCGGCACCCTGTACATCATTGCGGCACCTTCCGGCGCGGGCAAGACAAGCCTGGTCAAGGCCTTGCTTGAGCGTGAGCCGGAGATTTCCCTGTCAGTCTCCTACACCTCGAGGATGCCCCGCACCAACGAGGTCGACGGCCAGCACTACCATTTCGTGTCACGCGCCGTGTTCGAGCGCATGGCCGCGGAGGGTGCGTTTTTTGAATACGCCAACGTGCATGGTGACTACAAGGGCACGGCCCGTAGCGCTGTCGAACCTTTGTTGGCCGCGAATCGAGATGTCCTGCTCGAGATCGACTGGCAGGGGGCCCAGCAGGTGCGCAAGCAATGGCCTGAGGCGCTGAGCATCTTCATTCTGCCGCCTTCGCGAGCGGAACTGGAGCGCAGGCTGCGCAATCGCGCCTCGGACAGCGCCGAGCAGATCGCTCGTCGAATCGCTGATTCGCGCATTGAGATTGCGCGTGCGCCCGAATTCGACTACGTGGTCGTAAACGACGATTTCGCGATAGCGATCAATGACCTGCGAGCCATTTTCAGTGCGAGGCGACTGCGCTGTGAAGCGCAATTGAAGCGTCAGGCCGGTTTGCTCGAAGATTTGCTGAAGCCATCCTGAGCCAACCCTGGTGATGCTCCCGGGGTGTACCGGCTGCACCCAGGGGTGCAAGTGGCAGCGGAAACAATGCGGCACCGCGGGATAATCCGGCGCAGGGCCTGGTGCATATGGGTGCCGGACTTCCTCGGGCGCGGAGACCGCAGGGCCTGGCAAACGAGGCTGATCAGCCCTTGGCCACGCCCTGACCGCACCCCCGATAGCCGGTGTTTGTTTGCACTGCACAATTGCGCGCCGCTACAATAGCCGCCAAACCGATGCTGTATCGATTTCCAAAGAGGCTAGTCAAAGATGGCGCGTATCACTGTAGAAGATTGT
>NZ_JBAWHJ010000096.1:0-13927 GCF_049593775.1 Dokdonella sp.
GCTATGAAACGAAACGTGTCATGCAAGGCCTGCCACGCGCCTTGTGGCGGCGTCCGGTACAACAGGTAGGCCTTGTGCAGGCGCGCGCCCCCGTGCACGAGTGCGCGGACGGCCGAAAGCGCCACGTGTTTTCTTCGCAATAGCGGAAGACCGCCATTGGGCGCGCAAAAATCATAGAGCACGATGCGGTAGCCGAGCGCGAGTTCACTCTGGAATTCCTGGGCGAGAATGCCCAGTTCCGCACGCTGCGGCGGCAGAGGGAAACTTGCACCGACAATTTGCTTGTCGACCAATCCGGCCAGTTGGGTAACCGGGACCCGCAGCGCTTCGAGCGCTTCCAGTCGCTCTACAGGCGAAGTGCGAAGGCGGTTCATTGCCTTCAATGCTTCGACCAGCATGCGTGCCGTGGCCGAAAAATTGGCCAGCGGCAAGGCCGCGATCCAGCTTCGAACGGCACGTGCCTCGGTGTTGAAATCACCCGCCTTGGGGGCCCGCCGGTCCGGCAGGTCACGCAACAGGCGGCGGTGGTACTCACTCATGGTTTCAATCCCGATCCTGGGAAATACGAGGACTCGCGTAACTTAGCAAAAATCGGGCCCGTCAGTGTCCCGCTCACCTGTTGCCATCACTCCGTGCGCCGCAGCGCCCCATTCACAAGTCGCGCCAGGATTCGGTCTCGCACGGATTCCGGTCGCAGCAGATCCATCCTGGCCAGACCATCCGCGTCCACAGGCCCGGGCGCAAGCAGGGCCGAAAGAAGCTGCGGCCAGGATCGCGGTCGCGCAATGGCAGACTTCAACCAGCCCAGCGCCGCCAGCACACGCAGCTCGACCGCCGTGAAGTCGCTGCCAAATGGCCAGGCCGGCAGAAGCCCGCGTGAATGCGCGCCGTTCAGCCGTTCGCGCAAATTCGCAGGCGTATTCCTTGACCAGGAGGTTGGAATCAGAAAATCCACAGGCAATTTCCGTGCCCTGATCGCCTGCTCGACCAGTGATTGATGGAAACGCGAATCGGCAATCGAAAGCATTGCCAGCACGCAGTCCTCGTCCGACTTGCCGCGCAGGTCGGCAATGCCATATTCACTGACGTAAATATCGCGCAGATGACGCGGTATGGTCGTGTGACCATAATTCCATCGAATGTTCGATGTGAGCTTTCCATTGGACATGCGCGTCGAACGCAACAACAGGACGGAACGCGCGTCATCGAGCTCGTGCGCCAACGCGACAAAGTTGTACTGGCCTCCAACGCCGCTGACCACGCGACCATCTTCGATCGCATCCGAAGCTGCTGCGCCAAGTGCCGTGGCGATCATGCACGTGTTGAAAAAACGCGCCTCGCGGAGCTGCCGCCGGGCCAGGGCCTCGTGTCCACGCTGCAATTGATTGATCTCGGAAATGCGATTCATCGAAAGCCCTTCGAATTCCTCGCCCTTCAATCCTGAAAGCCACTCATACAGTTCCGACGAACCAAGGCAGAAGCCACCGTTGAGGTATCGACCACCACGCAGGTCTCGCCCATGGATGATGGCACCCAAGGCTGCCTGCGCCTCGGCATCATCAAGATTGGCTGGAAAGCTGCTGCCGTCGGGAAAATGCAATCGATCGCCATCCAGTTGGCAGTCTTCGGGCAGGATACCGAAGCGAACCAGGCGCAGGAGTTCGATAGCGCAGACGCGCGCTGGCAACACATCATAATTTCGCAACCGAAGCACGTCGCCCGACCCCAGCCTTTCACCGACTGCGCCTTCATCCAGTGCGCGCTGCAGCGCCAGATCCTCATACACCTTGCGCACCAGGATCCCATTTCTGCGCAAATGCATGAAACCATCCATGACCATCTCACTGGAACCGTGAAGCCCGCGGATAAAAGGTTCACGGCCGCCAACGTCGGCAACAGCCCTGGCCTGCCCATCATCCGCACCAAGCGAATCGATGACCTCGCAATAGCTGGAATTTTCCGCTTGCCTCAGCAGCAAGGCCTGCACCAGCGCATCCGAAAGGGCCCCGATGCCGATCTGCAGGGTGCCGCCATCGCGCACCAGAGTGCTCGCATGCAGACCGATCGCGTATTCGACATCTTCAATGTCCTCGCGTGGCAGCGCGAAGAGTCTTTGCGGCTGCCCCGGCGCATCCAGAACGATGTCGAACAGCGATTCACCACTGCCGACGTCCGCATCACCACCGAGAAACGGCAATTCGTCATGGACCACGCCGATGAACAGTGGCAACTCGGCACCGGCTGCACGCAACAAATCCATCAAATCCAGCGTGATATCCGGATTGCAACCAAGACTGTAGCGCGTTGCAGCGCCCTGCACGCGCCGCGCCGCCAATTGGGCGATAACGTTGATTCCGGCGTTGGCCAGACTTTTTGCAACCATCGTGTAGTTGAGGCTCGCGTGGTTGCGCTGCGCCTGGGTGGAATCGAGCATCGCGCCGGACTGGAAGTAGAACTCATGCACTTTTACGTTGGCCGGCAGCCGATCCGCTGCCATTGCCACTGCATATTCCAGGTGTGGATAGTCTGCTCCGAACTGGCGCGCGAGAAATGGCTCCGCAAATCGACGCTCCAGATCGTTCGCCGGTTCAGGCACTCGCAACGAAAGCGCCGTGTGTATGGTCAAGCGCCGCGACGGGTCGGCTACGATGCGTCGATACAAGGCGTTTATCAGACGATTCGGCTTGCCGAGGCCCAGTGGCGTCGCGAGCACGACATGACTTCCACATGCATGCAGAATGCGTTCGACGCAGGCATCGATGTCTTCAAGTTGCTCAATTGGCTGCATGCGTGACTCGTTCTGCCTGTTGTCGCATCCTACTGCTTCGCGGTACGCATTTGCGCATTGACACCCACGATGGCGGCAAGCTTGGGTATGATCGGGATCGACCGGAGGGGCGCAATGGGTGAACGGTTCAAAATCGCGATAGTCGGATCTGGCCCAGGCGGCCTGTCCGCGGCGGCGCGCGCAGCCGAGCGCAAGGAGTCTCACGTACTCCTCGAAGCCGAACCGCATTTGTCCAACACGATCTACCTTTACCAGAAGGGCAAATACGTGATGGACGAGCCCGGCATCCTGCCGTTGCGCTCTCCGATACCCTTCTCCGCCGGCCTGCGCGAAACCATTCTCGGCGGCTGGGATGAAGCCGCAGCGAACCTGAAGATCAACGTCCGGCACCAGCACGAGGTATCCGCGATAGAACGGCGTGCCGATGGCATCTTCGATATCAAGTGCAAGAACGGCAAGAGCATCGAAGCTGAGGCAGTCGTGCTTGGCATCGGCTTGCAGGGCAACCTGCGAAAGCTCGGCGTCGCTGGCGAAGATCTTCCCTTCGTGCAGTACCAGCTTGACGATCCGGAAGCCTATGAAGGCGAGACGATCGTCGTCGTGGGCGCCGGCGATGCAGCCATCGAGAACGCAGTCGCGCTCGCGAAACAGAACAACGTGGTCATCGTCAATCGCAAGGATGAATTCGGTCGCGCAAAGAAGGGCAATGAACAGGCCATCCTCAAGGCCATCGACGATGGCCTGATCGAGTGCTACTACAACTCGACGCCCGAGAAGGTCGAAGCGCTCAGCGCCGGCCGCAAACCGGGCCGCATGATTCTCAATACCGCCAATGGCCGAGCGCAAATCCTGCTCGACCGCGTCATCGCGCGACTCGGCGCTACCGCCCCGCGCGGATTTGTCGAAGCCTGCGGGGTCGTGTTCCCGAACAAGGATCCGGCATCGGTTCCAGCCATCAGCGCCCAGTACGAATCCAACGTGAAGGGGCTCTACATCGTCGGTGCCCTCGGCGGCTACCCGCTGATCAAGCAGGCCATGAACCAGGGCTATGAGGTCATCGAGTACATCACCGGCACCGCCGTCGAACCGGCTGATGCGCCCCTGCTCAAGGCCAAGTTCACCAATCTCAAGGGAATTGGGAGCGTCGATCAGGCGCTGGCCCAGATCCAGAAGAACGTGCCGGTGCTGTCGCACATCACGCCATTGCAGATGCGCGAATTCATGCTGGATTCGGACATACGGACGCCTGCGGCGGGCGAGGTCATCTTTGAGCGCAACGACTACACCAACAGCTTCTATTCGATTGTCGAGGGCGAGGTCCACATTGAAGTGGAAGGCCGCCCGACGCCTGTCGTCCTGCGCCGTGGCGAATTCTTTGGCGAGATGAGTCTGATATCGGGGCGGCGGCGTTCGGCCACAGTCAAGGCCGGGCCGAATTGCATCCTTGTTGAAACGCCGCGTCGCTCGATGAACCGGCTGATCAATTCGGTCGAGGCGGTCAAGGCCGAAATCGACCGGGTCTTCATCATCAGGGCGATCCAGTCACGCTTCGCGTCGGAGGCCACGACCGAGCAACTCATGGAAATGGCCAGCAGTGCCACGCTGCAGAAGTTCAAGGCAGGCGAGGATGTCTTCAAGGAAGGTGACGAAGGTGACTGCCTGCATCTCGTGCGCGTCGGTTCACTGACCATATCGCGCAATATCGGTGGCAAGGACATCGTGCTGACCTATGTTGCCGCGGGCAACTATGTCGGCGAGATGGCACTCATGGGCGAATCCCGACGTTCGGCCAGCGCACGAGCCGCCATTGCCACGGAAACCATCCGCCTGGATGGCGCCGCATTCAAGAAGTTGTTGAGTCGCATCCCGGCACTCCGACTTCGGCTACAAAAGGAATTCAAGGAACGGACGTCGGCCAACCTGGCCATGCAGTCACTGCCCGGCGGCGGCGACATCATCTCTTTCCTGATGGCACAGGGTGCCGGCGAAGCCACCGACATCCTGCTCATCGACGAATCCCTGTGCGTTCGTTGCGACAACTGCGAGAAGGCCTGCGCGGAAACCCACGGCGGCACTTCGCGACTTGATCGTGAAGCCGGCCCTACGTTCGCCAACGTCCATGTGCCTACATCCTGCCGACATTGCGAGCATCCACATTGCATGAAGGATTGCCCGCCGGATGCCCTGCGTCGCGCACCGAATGGCGAGGTATTCATTGCCGACAATTGCATCGGATGTGGCAACTGCGAACGCAATTGCCCCTATGGTGTGATTCACATGGCAAGCAAGCCACCCAAGAAACCTGGCCTGCTGCAATGGCTGTTGCTCGGCCGCGGCCCCGGCCCCGGCGAAGCGCCGTACGACCCAAAGGCGGTCAAGGATCCGAAAGCCAAGAAAGCGGTCAAGTGCGACATGTGCAAGGACCAGAATGGCGGCGCAGCCTGTGTGCGCGCCTGCCCGACCGGCGCGGCGATCCGGATCAGCCCAGAGGAGTTTCCGGCCTATGCCCAATCGAGACGCTGAACCCACGGCTTGCGCAGCGCGCACCAGCCCGGATCAGGAATAGGAGCGCAGCGTGCACGACTCCATCCTGACCCATGCACGATCCCGCTACCTGTGGATTTCACTGGCGCTGGGCATCGTTTCGATCATTCTCTACGTTTGGCATGAACCGAGCGTGGCGCCAAATGGTGGCACCTGGCTGGGCTACACGCTGGGAACGATCGCCGCATTGCTGATCGTCTGGTTGATGATGTTCGGTATCCGCAAGCGCAGCTATACGACGACGATGGGCAGCACACGCGGCTGGCTGTCGGCGCACATCTATCTCGGCACGATTCTCATCCTGCTCGCCCTTCTGCACTGTGGCTTCCAGTTTGGCTGGAACCTGCACACCTTTACTCTCGTACTCATGATGGTGGTGATATTCAGCGGCTTCTTCGGGGTCTACACCTATCTCCGCTATCCGGCCCTGATGACGCGCAATCGCGAAAGTGCGACACGTGACGCAATGCTCGACGAGATCCACGAGATCGACCAGAACGCACTGGCGCTGGCCGATGGCATTGCACCGGAAATCCATGCCGTCGTGCTGCGCTCGATCGAGAACACGCGTCTGGGTGGTGGAGTCTGGACTCAGCTGCGCGCTCGAGACGGGTCGGACATCGCCATTGCGCGCATCCGCCAGGCCATCGTGCAGCGCGATACCCAGCTCGGTGCCGGCCCAGCGCCGCTGCAGGCCGGCCAGACCATCATTGCCATGGTCGATTTTCTGGCTGGCGGTGCCGATGACAAGCAGTCTGAGGCCCTGCGCAAGCTGATCGACATGCTTTCGCGCAAGCGCAGCCTCGCCACGCGTGTGGCTCGCGATATCCAGTATCAGGCGATCATGGAGATCTGGCTCTACATCCACGTTCCGATGTCGGTCACCCTGCTCGCCGCCCTGATCGGGCACATCATTTCCGTTTTCTTCTATTGGTAGGAACCCAGGCCAAGCGATGATCTGCAGCAGTCCCAGCACCCGCACCGTGAGGCCAGAACCATGCGTTGGCTGATTCGTCGCGTCCTGAAAAAGGGAAAGGGATCGATCTCTTACGAAGATGACACCCACTTCGGTGAAATCCTCAGCATCGGACGAGCGTCCGACCAGGCCATTTTCCTGCCCGACCTGCGTGCCGCGCTGAACCACGCCAGCGTGACTGCAGTCGGCAAGGACAAATATCGCGTCGAATCGCTGATCATTGCCGGCATCCGCGTCAATGGCGAGATCACCTATTCGATCACGGTGGGCTCCGGGGCCGTCATCGAACTTGGATCCACTCGCCTGACCTTGCTTGAGGCCCGCGGCGAATACGATGCCGGCGTCGAGGTCTCGACCATCGACAAGAGCGAGCAGGCCGCGATCAGCTCGAAGCGCAAGAAGCCGACCAGCCTTTCGCAAACCTGGATAGGCAAGCGCTGGCCATCATGGATAGGTTTCCTGCTCGTACTCATCTTCGGCCTGCTGATTCCGGCCGCAACACATGTCGTTCCGGGCTTGAACGACGTGTTGCTGCGGTCACCCCTGCCAAGCACTTCGTTCTGGAATCCCGGCGAAATTGACGCTGCCCACCAGTTCTTCGCCACAGATTGCACGCGCTGCCACCAGAACGCGTTCCTGATGGTTCGCGACAGCGCCTGTACGTCCTGCCACGTCAAGACCAAGGCACATGCAGATCCGGCATTGTTCAATATTCCGGAGCTCGGTGATGCGCGTTGCGGAACCTGCCACCAGGACCACAACGGCAAGCGCGGCATGGTCAGCACCGACCAGCGACTCTGCGCGGACTGCCATTCGGACATCAAGGAGCGCACCAAGGGTGCAAGCCAGATCGCGAATATCAGTGATTTCGGCAATGCCCACCCGGAATTCCACGTCAACCTGCCGGGTTGGAACGCGAATGGAGAGTTCACGCCAAAATCAATGATCTGGGCCAACGGACTCAAGGAAAACTCCGGCCTGAAGTTCAACCACGAGAAGCACCTCAAGGAAGACGGCTTGAATACGCCCAACGGCCGCAAGACGCTGACATGCGAAAGCTGCCACCAGACTGACGTGGCTGGCGCAGCCATGAAGCCGATCAAGTTCGAAACGATGTGCCACGAGTGCCACAAGCTTGGTTTCGATACCCTGGCACCCGAACGCGAAGTGCCACACGCCAACGTCGAGGCGGTGACCTACACACTGGACGAGTACTACGCCAGACGCGGCCTGGAAGGCGGCTATACCGATGCGCGCGCGCCAACCGTCGTGCAGGTCCGGCGGCGTCCGGGATCACCACCGTTGTCCCGCCAGGAGCAGGTTGAGGCTCTCGCATGGGCGCGTGACCGTGCACGCGAATCGGCACGTACCCTGTTTACCGGGAAGGCCTGTGTAACCTGTCATTCAATCAGTCCGCCAGCCGCCGGAGAAAGCAGCTGGCGCGTCGCGCCGGTCCGCGTCTCGGGCATCTGGTACGTCGAAGCGGACTTCAAGCACTCGAAACATGAGACCAAGGCCTGCATCGATTGCCATGAAGGCGCACCGGTTTCGCAGGCATCAAATGATTTGCTAATTCCCGGAATTGACAACTGCCGCGAATGCCATGCCGGGGCCCATGCGAAGGGAAAAGTAGCCAGTACCTGCATCGCTTGCCACGCTTATCACCGCTCGCCGCTACTGACTTTGGACAAGCAGAAATAGTCCTCATCCCTTGACTAAGCTATGATCGGGTCAGGGTTTCGCATGCTGGCTTCGTGCAGGCGATGGGAGGACGAATGGGGATTATCAGATTCGGCACGCTGCTTTTTGGCGTTTCTTTGCTTTTGGCCTGTGGTGGCGGAGGCAACTCGGGGAGCAGTGTCGGCACCAATCCGGCCCCACCTGTCGGAAACGGCGATTCGGGTTGCGCAGGATCCTGTGCCAATGCCAATTCCTTCCTGACAGTCGCGGATATCGAGCAGGTCATCGCTCAGGCCGTCAGCGAAGCACAGGCACTAGGCATGCCTGCGACCATTACCGTGGTCGACCGGGTTGGCAATGTTCTTGGTGCCTACCGCATGACCGGCGCACCGTTGACCCAGAAAGTCAGTTCAGAAAGCGGCATCTCGGGAGGCCTTGAAGGCCTGGACGTGCCCAGCGAGTTGACTGCCATTTCCAAAGCGGTCACGTCCATCTACTTTTCATCTGAGGGCAATGCTTTCGGCTCACGCACCGCAGGCCAGATCGCCCAGGAGCACTTCAATCCTGGCGATATAACCGCCCCTTCCGGTCCATTGTTCGGCGTTCAGTTCTCGCAGCTCCCCTGCTCCGATATCAGCCAGCGTTTCAACGGCGTCGGCCCGGATGCCGGACCGCATCGCACGGCAATCGGCCTTGCCGCTGATCCCGGTGGCCTGCCGTTGTACAAGGCCGGGGTTCCGGTGGGTGCCGTCGGCATATCCGCGGATCCCATCTACGGCGTTGACAGGTTCGCCGGAGATATCGACACCAATATCGACGAAATCATTGCCGTCGCCGGCACCTATGGCTTTGCCGCCCCGCTCGACCGCCAGGCTGACACCATCACGGCTGGCGGCCTGACCCTGCGCTACGCGGATCTCGAATTCAGCGATCTGGCCAGGGATCCGGCAACAGCGCCGCCGTATACGTCGCTGGGGCCGGGTGATGGCGCCGTGTTTCCGATACCAGAGTTCTTCAGCGGAACGATTGCGCGCGGAATGGCCTTCGGCCAGCCGGAATCCGGCATTCGCCCTGAGCCGACGCTGTTCCCCGGGCTTGACGCCTTTGTCGTAGTCGACAACAACAACGTCAACCGCTTTCCGCCGATCGATGGCACGGACGGCCCCAATGCCCTGACCTCCAACGAAGTACTGACCCTGCTCAGCGAGTCGTTGGCCATTGCCAACAAGACGCGCGCACAGGTGCGCAAGCCACTGGGCTCCCCCGCCGGCGAGACGGTCGTCGTAGTCGATACCAACGGAGTAGTGCTCGGTATCGTGCGATCAAGAGACGCACTCGTGGACGCCGTCGACGTGACCACCCAGAAGGCGCGCACGGCAGCATTTTTCTCCAGCCGCTATGCCGCAGCAGACATCGATGCGGTACCGCCTGTCACCTTCTTCTCAAGCACGCTTGATCTCGCCAACGGTGTGGTCGCACTGAATTCGTCAGGCACCAGTGATCCGTCTACCTTCGTCACTGCACTGCAGAATTTCATCCCGCAACCCGGCGCACTGACTGACGGATCGATCGCCTACTCGAATCGCGCGATCGGCAATCTTTCCCGCCCGTTCTATCCAGATGGCGTTGAAGGCCGGCCGCCCGGCCCGTTCAGCCTTCCGATTGACCAATGGAGCGTATTCAATACCGGTCTTGAGCTTGACCTCGACTACACGCAAATTGCGTTGTTCGTGGCTTACTACCTGCAGCAGGCTGGCCTCACCGTTACCATTGATGGAAATGTCGTCGACCCGCTCTCCGATTCGCCGCGCAACTGCACGGGAATTGACCGCCTGCCGAATGGCTTCACCCTGTTTGGCGGCAGCGTGCCGATCTATCGCGATGGTGTTCTGGTTGGCGCGATCGGCTCTTCGGGCGATGGCACTGACCAGAGTGACCTGGTCGCCTTCCTCGGCTTGCACAATGCCGGTGTCGCGCTGGGTGGCGCCATTGGCAATGCACCAACCACCATGCGTGCCGATACGCTGGTTCCGCGTGGGGCACGCCTGCTCTATGTGCAGTGCCCACAATCGCCGTTCCTGAACTCTACCGAGCAGTACGTATGCGAGGGCAAGTGACATGCACAACGCACACTTCCGCCGCTCTGTCCTGACCACGACACTGGTCGCCGCGCTTTCGTTCAACGCCCCTGCCGCGTTGGCGCAGGGATCCAGCGTGCCGGCCAACTGGCTGCAGTTGATCGGCCTGTTGCCAGCGCCGACCTATGATCCCTACCAGTCGCAGATTCCGCGTCGACGGCCAGGGCATCCTCCCGAACCATTGCCCATGTTCGTCGAACAGAATCCTGATGCATTGAATCCGGCTCCGATCGATCAGGTTGGCAATTTCATACCGGTGCCGGATCGCTGGCGCATCATGGAATCGCTCGGCGCCGATACGCCGTGGTACGACCCGTACAACCAGAACATCCTCAAGGGTGACAAGCCGTTTCACGGCGAAGACTGGTTCTTTGCCTTCACAGGCATTTCCGACACCTTGCTGGAACCGCGCGGCATCCCGACACCGGTTGGCCCGCAGTCGGGCCCATCTCCGGGCTCCAACGACGTCCTTGGCAAGACCAATCAGGTCATCTTCGCGGAAACCCTGATTACGAGCTTCCTGATCTACAAGGGCGATACGGCCTTCAAGCCGCCAGACTACGAATTCAGGGCCACGCTCGCTTTCAACTACAACTATGTGCACACGGAAGAGGTCCGCGCACTGCAGATTGATCCGACCTTCGGTACCAATCGCGATGACGGATTCATCGGCGTGCAGGAGCTATTCTTCACCAAGGATTACCGCACTGCATCGTCACGCTACGACGTTGATGAAGTGCGCATAGGCATCCAGCCCTTCTCTGCCGACTTCCGCGGTTTCCTGTTCCAGGACAACCAGCTCGGTGTGCGCTTTTTCGGTAATCGCGACAACAATCGCTGGCAGTACAACCTGGCCTGGTTCCGTCGTCTCGAGAAGGACATCAACTCCGGACTGAACGACATTACCGAGCCGCTCCGTGATGACGACATCTTCCTAGCCAGCGTCTATCGCCAGGATTGGCCATTCATCGGCTTCGTCTCGCAAGGCATCGTTGCCTACAACCGCAATCGTGAAGATTCGAGCTTCTACGACTCGAACGGATTCATCCAGCGCCCGGCAGCGCTGGGACGCGAAGCAGGACGCACCTATGATGTCGGCTACATCGGCTACAACGGTGATGGTCACATCGGACGCCTGAATCTCACTGTCTCGGCCTACGCCGCGATCGGCAACCAGAAGAATGGCGTTTTCGTCGCCGAAGAAACCGATATCCGTGCAGGGTTCTTTGCTGCCGAGGCTTCGATGGACTTTGACTGGATTCGCCTGCGCGGCTCGCTGGCATGGGCCAGTGGTGACGATGATCCGTTTGACGATGTCTCCAACGGCTACGACGCAATCTTCGAGAATCCGATCTTCGCCGGCGCCGACTCCAGCTACTGGATCCGCCAGAATATTCCCCTGATCGGTGGCGGCGGAGTGACTCTGGGTGGGCGCAACGCCATCCTGCCGGCGCTGCGCTCGTCCAAGGAACAGGGCCAGTCGAATTTCGACAACCCGGGACTGAACCTGATCGGTATCGGTGCGGACTTCGACATCACCCCACAGTCGCGCATCTCGACCAATATCAACGAACTCTGGTTCGACGATACCGAAATCCTGAAGACGGCAAGGGCCACGTCGAGTGTCGGCAGGAACATCGGTACCGATGTATCGCTTTCATGGATATATCGGCCGAAATTCACCCAAAACATCATCTTTCGCCTTTCCGGCGCCCTGCTGCTACCGGGCCAGGCGTTGAAAGACCTGTATGGAACCGACACCACCTATTACACGGTGCTCGGCAACTTGATTCTCACGTACTAAGGGGGCGCGCAAGACAATGAAGCGATCCATCGCTGCCATCTGTATTGCCATCGTCCTGCCATGGGCAGGTTCTGTCCTCGCGTCAGGCGGGGGTGCCAAGGAAGTCGAACGCGAATACGTGACTGCGCCAAACGCGCCGGCATTCCAGACCTGGCCACAGGCCGACGAGAAGTCATCGGGCTGCATCACCTGCCATACCGCAACTGACCGCAAGACCATGCATGCAAGCCCGGCCGTCGTGCTCGGCTGTACTGATTGCCATGGCGGCAACCCAAGCGTGAATGCACCAGGCGGCGGCAAGGAAAGCGTCGAATACCTTTCAGCCATGGAGTCGGCACATGTTCTGCCGCGATTCCCGGAAAAGTGGCCAACCAGTGCCAACCCGGAGCGCGGCTACACCTGGTTGCTCAAGGAAGCCCCCGAATTCGTGCGCTTCGTCAATCCAGGTGACCTTCGCATCGCGCGCGAAGCCTGCGGCTCCTGTCATCTACCGATCATCCAGGCGAACGAAAAGAGCCTTATGGCCAATGCGGCAATGTTCTGGGGCGCGGCTGCGTACAACAACGGCATTCTTCCGTTCAAGCATTCGATCCTCGGTGAAGCCTATGGTCGCGACGGTGAAGCGATCTCCATGGACAACGGCATTCCCAATGACGAAAACATGGACCGGCTCGGTGTGCTGCCGAAGATCAATCCGATGCCGGCATGGGAAACGGTTCCCCCTGGCGACGTATTCCGCGTGTTCGAACGTGGCGGCCGCAACATCAACAACATTTTTGCCGAGATCGGCCTGCCCAACGAGTTCGGCCAGATCCAGCGCCTTGAGGAACCCGGACGTCCCGATCTCAAGCAATCCTTCCGCGGCCCAGGTACCGGCCTGAGGGTTTCCATTCCCGTACTCAACATCCACAAGACCCGTCTCAATGACCCGTTCCTCTGGATGATGGGCACGAACGACAACCCCGGTGATTTCCGCTCATCCGGATGCAGCTCCTGCCATGTGATCTATGCCAATGATCGCGACCCACGTCACTCGGCGGGCTATGCAAAGTTCGGCAACATGGGCGCCAGCCAGCAGGTCGATCCGACCATTCCGCGCGATGTGCAGGGACATCCGCTCAAGCACGAGTTCACACGCCAGATTCCAACCAGCCAATGCATGATCTGCCACATGCATCAGCCGAACATGTTCATCAACTCGATGCTCGGCTACACCATGTGGGACTACGAGTCTGATGCCCCATTCATGTGGCCGGAAGAACAGCAGTATCCCGACGCGGAAAAAATGCGCAAGATCCTCGACCGCAATCCGGAAGAAGCGGCAGTGCGCGGCAAATGGGGCGATGTGGACTTCCTCAAGGATGTCTCCCTGCTCAATCCGCAGTTGAAAGATACCCAATTCGCCGACTACCACGGCCATGGATGGAATTTCCGCGGAGTCTACAAGCGCGATCGCAAGGGCAACCTGCTTGACGCGGACGGCGGCAAGATTGCCGACGACGATCCGGAGAAGTGGGAGAAAGGCGTCCACATGTCGTCGATCCATGTCGATGTCGGCATGCAGTGCGTCGACTGCCATTTCGCGCAGGACAACCACGGCAACGGCTACCTCAAGGCCGAAGTCATGGGCGCCGTCGAGATCCAGTGCCAGGATTGTCACGGCACGGCCGATGCGCTTCCGACCCTGAAGACATCCGGGCCGGCAGCATCCAAGTACGGCACCAACCTGCTCCTGATTCGCAATACTGACGGCAAGAAGCGCTTCGAATGGGTCGGCGATGATCTGATCCAGCGATCGGCGGTTACACCCGATCTCGAGTGGACCATGAGTTTGGTCAAGCAGACTGCAGATCCCATATCGGGCTCCTATAACGAAAAGGCCACACGCGCACATACGATGGGCACCGGCACCGACGAACTCCGTTGGGGATCAGACGTGCCTGCCGACGAACGCGCGCACGGCGAAGACAAGATGCTTTGCTATTCCTGCCATACCT
>NZ_JBAWHJ010000097.1:0-1508 GCF_049593775.1 Dokdonella sp.
TGTCACTGGTGGATATGGTCCATCCTGATGATCTGGCCGGGGCAGGCGCCGCACTCGCAAAGCTGAAGAACCCCGGTGATCGAGCAAGCAATGTCATCTGCCGAATTCGATGCAAGGACAAAAGCTACCGCTGGCTGTCATGGAATTCCGTGGTTGCTCGCGAAGGCATCGCGTTCGCTGTCGCACAGGACATTACCGAACGCAAGCAGGTCGAAGGAGATTTGCTCCACGCAGCAAGCCATGATGCGGTCACCAATCTGCCACATAGACTCTACTTCGAGCGGCAGCTCACCAGCATGCGTGGCGACGAGTCGCACCCCGTGTGGGTACTGCTGGTCGGCATCGATCGCTTCCAGGCGGTCAACGAATTCATGGGACATGCGATCGGCGACGATGTCCTGCGCCGCATTGCGGATCGGCTGCGCGGAACGCTCGACGAATCAGCAAGAATTGCCCGATTTGCAGGCGACCAGTTTGTCATCGCGCTTGCAGACCTCGACATGCGGTCCACCTTGAACCTGGCCGAGCAACTCAGGGACGTCGTGGCTGCACCGATCGAAAGCGACGAATATCGACTCGTCCTCACGGCCAGTGTCGGTATCAGCAGGTCACCGGAACATGGCCGTACCTCACAAGAGTTGTTGAGCTGTGCCGAGGCCGCGATGGTTCGCGCCAAGCGTCGCGGCAGGGACGGTGTTTGTCTGTTCACCGATGAACAGATGAAAGGCTCCGAAGAGCGCCTCGCCCTGGGCAGAAACCTGCGCGGAGCGCTAGAGCGCGGCGAGATGTCGTTGCACTACCAGCCCGTACGCCGTGCAAGCGACCGCAAACTCTCGGGATTCGAGGCACTCCTGCGCTGGAACAGCCCGGAGTTCGGATTGATAGCGCCGGATCTTTTCATCCCGATTGCCGAGACGATGGGCATGATGCCCGACATTGGAGAATGGGTTCTCGAGCATGCATGCAGGCAGGCGCGGATCTGGCACGATTGTGGATGCCGCGATTTCGTCATTGCCGTCAACGTGTCGGCACAAGAGCTGCAGCGCCCCAACCTGACGGATGTTGTTTCCAGAACCTTGAGCCTGCATTCCATTCCAGCCAGTCTGCTGGTTATCGAGATCACGGAAAGCTCCCTGATGGAGAACATCGATCGCGTGCGCGCGACACTTGGGGAACTGAAAAGAATGGGGGTCCGGCTTTCACTGGACGATTTTGGTACCGGCTACTCGAGTCTTGCGTATCTGAAACAGTTCCCCATCGATACGCTCAAGATTGACCAGCGCTTCGTGCGCGGCCTTCCTTATTCGGACGAGGATGCAGCCATCGCAAGAACGATCGTGGTCATGGGCCACCAGTTGCGCATGCGCGTTTCCGCCGAGGGCGTCGAAACCGAGGAACAGGCCGAGTTTCTAGGCAAGATCGGTTGTGACGAATTGCAGGGCTACCATCTGGGTCGCCCGGCACCGGCAGAAATTGCAGAGGCCGCACTGGAATCGACACTGGTCACC
>NZ_JBAWHJ010000098.1:0-13931 GCF_049593775.1 Dokdonella sp.
CGATTGTCGCCGAGGCGGATCCCGGCAAGCACGTGATCGCCGACGTGTTCAAGATCGCCAATGATCCATTCGTCGGCAAACTCAGCATTTTCAGGATCTATCAGGGAACCGTGCGCAAGGACACGCAATTGCTCATCGATGACGGGAAGAAGCCGTTCAAGGTTGGCCACCTGTTCCGCATCCATGGCAAGGACCACGTTGAAATCGATTCCGCCACTGCCGGCGACATCGCCGCCGTGGCGAAGATCGATGAGATCCATTTCGATGCGGTACTTCACGATTCACACGATGAAGATCACATCCATCTCAAGCCGCTGGATTTTCCGCAACCGATGTTCGGCCTTGCCATCGAACCGGCGCACAAGGGCCAGGAACAAAAGCTGGCCACGGCCCTTGCTCGCCTTGGCGAAGAGGATCCGTGCTTCCGCGTTGAACACAACAAGGAACTCAACGAGACCATCATCCACGGACTATCCGATCTGCACCTGAAGCTGACGCTCGAGCGGATGAAAGATCGATATGGCGTCGAAGTCACCTCGCATCGCCCCAGCATCGCCTATCGCGAAACCATCTCCGGCAAAGCCGAAGGCCATCATCGGCACAAGAAGCAAACCGGTGGTGCCGGTCAGTTTGGCGAAGTTTACCTGCGCGTGGAACCGCTTCCACGTGGCAGCGGCTTCGAGTTCACCGACGAAATCAAGGGCGGCGCCATACCGCACCAGTTCATCCCGGCAATCGAAAAGGGCGTGCGCCAGGTGCTTGAGCAGGGTGCGGTTGCCGGCTACCAGATGCAGGATGTCCGCGTCGTCGTCACCGATGGCAAGTTCCACACGGTGGACTCGAAGGAAGTCGCCTTCATCGCGGCAGGCAAGAAGGCCTTCCTTGACGCAGTCGGCAAAGCCAAACCACTACTGCTGGAACCCATCGTCAACATGGACGTGAACGTCCCGGAATTGAACATGGGCGATGTCACCGGCGGGCTTGCCAGCAAACGTGCTCGCATCCATGGAACCGATTCGATTCGCGGCGGCGAACTCGTGATCAAGGCCCAGGTGCCGCTCGCCGAAGTCTCCGACTACCAGACCGAGCTCAAGGCGATGACCGGCGGTCGCGGCCGCTACACGATCGAGTTCAGCCACTATGACCCGGTACCGGCCAACGTACAGCGGCAACTGATCGACGCCTACAAGCCTCGCACCGAAGAGGATTGACTGGCAAGATTGCTGCCATCGTGAATCAAGAGGATCCCGCATGTCCCTGCAACGTCGCCAATTCCTGTTGGGCCTCGCATCGCTGGCCAGTGCACCCCTGTGGTTGTCGGCGCAGCGAGCGCTGGCAAGCACGGCCACCGCTGGTGGCTGGCCAGGCTATTCACGGGCCATGGTCATTGACGGATTGGGCGGGCCGGGCGAATACAACGCGGAACCCTATTCGCCATTGAGCACACAGGCACTGGATGACTTGCGTGCCAGCGGACTGACTGCGGTCAACGTAACCGTCAGCGGTGTCGGCAGCTATGCCAACGATCCCGACGCCACGATCAGGAACATCGCCTACTGGAACGCACAGATTGCCGCACACCCTGACCGGCTGATGCAGGTGCGGGAAGCTGCCGACCTGGACACGGCCAAGAGCAGCCGACGCGTGGGCCTGATATTCGGGTTCCAGGACACCACGCCCATTGGTGAAGACCTCGGACTGCTGGAACGTTATGACCAGCTGGGCGTGCGCATCGTCCAGCTTACCTACAACCGTCGCAATCTCGTCGGCGATGGCTGCATGGAAGCCGGCAATGCAGGGCTCAGTGCGTTCGGCATCGACATGATCGAGAATCTCAACGAACGCCACCTGCAAATCGATCTGTCACACGCCGGTGAGCGTACGACGCTGGAAGCCATCGCGCGCTCGAAGGATCCGGTTGCCATTACCCACAGCGGATGCGCCGCACTTGCACAGCTTCCGCGCAACAAGACCGACAACGAAATGCGCAAGCTGGCCGACAAGGGTGGCGTTATCGGCATATACCTGATGCCGTTCCTGCGCACGAAGGGACAGCCGACGGCTGAGGACCTCATCGCCCATATCGAGCACGCCCTGAAGGTGTGTGGCGAAGACCATGTCGGCATAGGCACCGACGGCATGACCTCGCCTATCGATTTCAATGAAGAGTACAAACGCAAGTTCGCCGAGACTGTCAACGATCGTCGCGCACGCGGCATATCCGCTCCTGGCGAAGATCCCGATGTCTATACGTTCCTCCCGGACATCAATTCCGCTGGCCGCTTCGAGCAGATTGCCAGCTTGCTCGCGGCACGCGGGCATTCAGACCGGCAAATCGGAAAAATCCTGGGCGGCAATTTCGCACGCTTGTTTCGCGCCACCTGGGGGTAAATCCGAGGGGGTAAATTCGAGCGAGCGAATTCCGGTCGCTATTGACTGAGTGACCTGCTCACGAACTTGCTGGCCTGACAAATCCCTGATCCGGGGCGTGCCGTTCCATGGGCACGTGATCTTGCAACGGCGTGGAGAACGTCTCGAACAGCAGGAATCAGGACTTCCCGAACGGGTTGCGCAAGCGTTGCAGGAAGGATGATTTCTGCCTGTCCTGATCGCTCTCGGCATGCCGCGATACGCGGGGCGTCTTTTTCAGGCAACCAATAGCATCGTAGGCATTGACCACGTCGAATACCTGGCTCATTTCCACTCCGCAACTGGAGGCGATTTCATGCAATCTCACCGGCTGCATCAACGCGGCGGAGATGCGCGCCAATTGTGGATAGTCGCGCGCAATTTCCATCCAGCGCGTCAGTTCAAACGTCCCGCCCGGATCAAGGCCAGAGGCAAGTTTGCCCTCTGAATGAAGCACCACATCGAGCCATACCAGCTTGTGATAGGGCTGTGCCGGCTGCGTCTCGCGAATTTGTGCAATTTCGGCACTGGTCAGTCGTCGCCATTCATCACGCCGGGGCGACTTGCGAAAATACGCCTCGATATCGCGCATGCTGCGCGTGCAGTGATAAACCTGATGCTTCGGGTCCAGGGTCAATACCGCAGAGCCGGACCACGCAATCTGCACGGGGCCGGCAATCAGATCGCCTTCGAGGTATTCGCGCAAGTGATGGGCACTGCGCTCGTCGGCAGCGCTCGGCTTGCGCGGCGATCGCGTCGGAGCCGAGTGACCCAGCGGCGTGGCCTGCGCTTCGCGTTCGCGATCCGAACGCAGCTCGCTACGTTTGGTGGACAAGCCGGTCTCCTCGACAGTGGTCGAGCTGCCCAGCCTGGCCGGCTTCAGATTGGCATAGGGATCGGCAAGCGGATTGCCACGGATCATCTCATCCAGGCCCTGGGCGACATCGGCGGACGCTGAACCGCGTGGGACTTCGTCGGACTGAAACGGGAAGCCGGACTCCCCGGCCTGATCAGGCTCGCCCGAAACGTCATCGTGATAGAACTCTTCCACTGTTGAAGCCGCCCGCATCAGGTTTGCCGAGGTCGCCTCAGTGGCCTGATTCAATACTTCGATGACATTGTCCAGTTTGAACGGCCGAACGAATGCAGGATCACCGTCTGTGGGGGTATCCGCATCACAGACAACTGCAACGCGCATCCCGGTAACTTTTGCCCGTGCGCGGGCCATCTGGCCGGCGAAGTTGGATATGTCCACCGCAAGAAGATCAGCGCCGGTGTCGGTCCCCCAGCGCCATGCATGCGTCAGGTCACTGGCTGCCCTGCGCATGAGCAGTCGCAAGTGAGCGGCATCTTCATCATTGACGCCAATCGTGGAAATGACCTTCTCGTTCGGCACGCTGATATCACCCCTTGTTGCTGCCAACCAGCACCATCCTTGCGCTGGCGCGGTCCTGCCTCCTAGCCTGCAGCTTTGCGCCATTCATTGCAATCGCGCAATCGAGCGGCCCGAATGACGTTCAGGAACCCTTCTTTTTCGACGTTCCCTTCGCCTTTCGTTTCGGCTTGAGCATGGTGCCAATACAATCGGGCTCACCGCAGCGGCATTCCCATATTTTTTTCAGGCGTGGGGTCAGACGCTCGCCCAGGCTGATGCCATAGTCGTAGGTCAACTCTTCGCCAGCCTTGATATCACGCAGGGTTTCGATGAGCACGCGATCGTTGCGACGCTTGCCTTTCGGATCTTCCTCGTGGACCGCCTGGCAGTTCGGCGAACAACTGTGGTTGAACCATCGCGCGACGTTGCCTTCGACGTTTGCATCGATGACATACCGATCATTCAGCGTGAACAGGAACGTATGACCCGTGTCCGTGGTGCCGTCATAGAGCCGATCGGCCTGGGCGTGGGTCAGCAATTGTCCCTTGTACTCGACAAGTTCTTTCTGCGCTGGAATGTTGGCGGTGGCGAAAACGCCGTTGCCGTGGATGGGCGAGCGCCGCTGCTTGAATGTTTTTGGCATCGAAAGTTAACGGATAGAGGACGGAATGGGCATCATAGCGATTCCGCCGCTCCAGCGGGATTCTCGGCAGACTGTCAACGCCGTGAAATCCTGCTAGTTTCACCATTGAGAACACGCTGCAGGAATTCCCAGATGCGAACATCCACCCTTGCCTTGCGTGCAACTGCCGCACTCATCGTCATTGCCGTGCTGATCTGGTCCAGTCGCGAAAACGGATCGGATAGCGCCAGCGTGGAGCAAGTCCAGTCGGCATCCACGGCAACCTCGGGATTCGACTACTACCTCATTGCGCTCTCATGGTCGCCAACGTTTTGCGAGAGCAACCCGGATGATCGGGAGCAATGCGGGACACGTGGCTACGGATTCATTCTGCACGGTCTCTGGCCACAGCTTGAGCATGGGCGCGGCCCACGCGACTGCAGCAGCAACCTGACTCCGCGTCGCGCCACTGTCGAGCGGACGCTTTCGTTCATGCCCAGCAAGCGTCTCATCGACCATGAGTGGCGCGCACACGGGACCTGCTCCGGCCTCGACCCCGAAGCCTATTTCGAACTTTCTGATCGCGCCTTCGCCTCGATACGCATTCCGCCTGCGCTGCAGCCGACTGCACGTCCCGGCCCCATGGACGCGGAAGATATCCGTCAGGCGTTCGTCGACGCCAACCCTGCCCTGCAGACGGACATGCTCGGAGTCAGCTGCAAGTCCGGGAAATTCTCGGAGGTTCGCATCTGTGTCGACATGGATCTTCAGCCGCGTCGCTGCGGAACGGGTGTCGGCATGCATTGCCCGCGGAATGTGCCACTGCGCATTCCGCTGGCTCGCTGAGGCAACCCGGGAAAGTTGCGACTACTCGCAGCAGCCGTCACCGCCGCGATGACTGTGCGCATCCGTTGCCGCAACACCCATGGTCAAGCCCTTGCCGCTGGCGACAAAATGATCGGAAACCACCTTGGCGACGCAAGCAGTGACGCGCTTGCCTGTCGGAATGTGCAGGAACTCGTTCGGACCATGCGCGTTTGAATGAGGCCCAAGCACGCCGGTGATCAGAAACTGGGCGCCCGGAAATTTCTCGCCGAGCATGCCCATGAACGGGATCGACCCACCTTCGCCCATGTAGGCTGCTGGCGGACCGTAGAATGTGCGTGAAGCCTCATCGACGGATTGCTCCAGCCATGGAGCCAGTGCGGGCGCATCCCATCCACTGCCGGCCTTCTCGAGGTTGAACGTAACCGTCGAGCCATAGGGCGGATCCGCTTCCAGCAGCTGCTTGAGGAATTCGCCACTCTTCACCGCGTTTGCAGTCGGCGGCAAGCGCAAACTCACTTTTACTGCCGTGAAAGGCCGCAGCACGTTGCCAGCGGAATCCAGCGCTGGCAATCCACCGATTCCAGTGATGGACAAGGCGGGCCGCCAGGTACGGTTGAGCACGAGTTCGGTCAGATCCGTGCTGACCGGCTGCATGCCATCCAGCAAGGGAAACTTGGAGTAGATGTCATCGCCCAGCACTCCCGCACTGAGCTTGGCCTGCTCGACGCGCTGCGCGGGAATCTCCGCATGCAGCTCCTTCGGCTTGATCACTCCGGTATTTTCATCCTCCAGCCTTGAAAGAACCTGGCGCAGGATACGAAAACTGGATGGCACCACGCCGGATGCGTCGCCGGAATGCACGCCTTCGTCGAGCACCTTGACCGTCAGGTTTCCTCCGGTCATGCCGCGCAGGGACGTGGTCAGCCACATCTGGTCGTAGTTGCCGCAGCCGGAATCCAGGCAGACGATCAGTGATGGCTTGCCGATCCGGTCAGCGAGATGATCGACGTAATAGGGAAGATCGTAACTTCCGGATTCTTCGCAGGCTTCAATCATGACGACGCAGCGCGAGTGCGGGATGTTCTGCGCCTGCAAGGCCATGATTGCGGCGAGCGAGCCAAAGATCGCATAGCCATCATCTGCGCCACCGCGACCATACAGCTTGTCGCCTTCGATCACCGGCTTCCACGGCCCCAGATGTTCGTCCCAGCCGGTCATTTCCGGCTGCTTGTCGAGGTGCCCATAGAGCAGGACACAGTCGTCTCCTTGCCCGGGGATCTCGATGAAGATCAACGGGGTTCGCCCTTCCAGCCGAACTACCTCGAGCTTCATGCCGGGAATGGGCTGCTTGCCTGCCCAGTTTTCCATCAGGGCCACGGCCTGATCCATGTATCCGTGCTTGACCCAGTCGGCATCGAACATCGGCGACTTGTTCGGAATGCGAATGTAGTCGACCAGCTGCGGAACAATCTGCTCATCCCAGAGCTTGTCTACAAACCCGCTGATTGCGCTTGAATCCATGATTGCTCCCAGCCTCATGCGCTGCCCAACCGGCAGCAGGAGTTCGATTCTAACAGCCTGTCGGTGTCCGCTTGCTCGGAATGGCCATTCCTGAATGACAGGCATCCTGTAGGAAAAGGACTACGCAATGCGGCGAGCAAGACCTACGCAAGCTGGCGACGATTGCCGATCCCGAACTTCAGCCATTCGGTCGACACTTTCCTCGCCGGGAACATGAGTCCCCGGCATGAACCCAAACAGGAGCACCAACATGAACATGAAGTCCGTACTCGCCAGCCTCGTCCTCTCTCTGGCCCTTGCATTGCCGGCATTCGCTGCCGAGCCTGTCGACATCAATACTGCCGACGCAACAACCCTGGCCGAAGGCCTTACCGGCGTCGGCATGAGCAAGGCCGAGGCCATCATTGCCTATCGCGACGAACATGGCCCGTTTGCGAGTGCCGAGGATCTGGCCCAGGTGAAGGGTATTGGCGACAAGCTGGTCGAGCGCAATCGCGACAATATCGTTGTCGGCAGCGCGAAGACGAAGGCATCGGCCGGCAAGGCCACCGCCAAGGCTTCCAAGGTCTCGTCGGCTGACTGACAGGCCGATCAGGGTTCGATGCGAGCCGAATCGGTCGCATCGAGCCTTGAAGCTGCCTGTTCAACCGTTTCGCCACGCCTGCCCAATCTGTTCAGGCATCGAGGGGGCTTCCCCCGTTCATCTGCCCACCTCTCGTAGTCTCAAGGCGTGACAAGGCCACCTGACCGCCCGGAACCAACCTGAACACACGCGACGATCACGCAGGACACTGGATTCATGCGACTTTTTCGTGATTCAGGCAGAACGGGACAGCAAACGGGAGAGCGCAGAGAACGCTGTACGTTCCAGCAAGAGGCAAGCGTGCGTGTCATTGGTGAATGATCCGGGCTAAACTTCGCGCCCCGGTCGGTACGCACATGATTCTTCCCCGCTATCACATCAGCCCATCCCGCATTCCGGATGCCGGTCAAGGCGTCTTTCTTGACCAGACTGTCGAGCAAGGCAGCATCCTGATCGCTCCAGACGCGATTCCGCAAACCTGGACTTTCAACGAAGTCATGGCTATGCCGAATGCGCAGGAATTACTGCCGGCTACGGTGCGCTGGTTCGAGGATCGCTACACGATCTCGGAGGACTGGCCGGACGAATGTTTCGTCAATCATTCGTTCACGCCAACCGGACTCTGGCACCTTGGATTCATATTCGCGACGAACCGGCTAGAGGCCGGCACGGAAATTACCGTCGACTATCGCCATCTGCTCGCCCCCGGGCAGGAGGAAGATTTCCACGATGCGGAAAGCGGAAAGCCGATCGTCGGATTCACCTGGAAGGAAAGTCTCAAAGCGTCCTCGCAGGCGTTGATGCGACTTCTGGATTGAAGCCACGCCATGCTTGAAATTCCCGTACTGATTACCGAGCGACTGCGCTTGACCGCGCTGTCCGAACGCCACTTCGAATTGTATTCAGCCATGTTGGCTGATGCATCAAGCACGAAGTATGTTGGCGATGGCCAACCGCTGGATCGAATGAATGCCTGGCGTTCGATGGCCATGTTGATAGGCCATTGGGCATTACGTGGCTATGGCATGTGGGCAGTCGAGCTGAAGGAAAGCGGCGAATTCATCGGTCGCGTCGGACTGCACAATCCGGAAGGCTGGCCCGATCTGGAACTGGGCTGGATGCTGCGCCCAGAGCATCGGCACATGGGGATGGCCACCGAAGCCGCCCATGCGGCCCTGGCGTATGCGTTCACACGGCTCGGCGCTGAACGTGCCATCAGCCTTATCCGTACCGAGAACACCGAGTCCGAGCGCGTCGCGCGCCGCCTTGGTGGACGTCAGTCGACGACCATCGATTTCCTCGGCAGCGCGACTCTCGTCTACACCTACCATCGGCCTGACAGTCCGAACTAGCCGTGACCGTTTCAATGCACCTGCTTCGAGCCCGCGACTACCAGCGCACACGCTGGAAGAACGATGGCGGCTGGACTACCGAAATCGCAAGCCGGGCAGATGAGGGCCGGGGCGAAGGCTTTCTCTGGAGAGTCAGCATTGCCGAGATCGAAACGGATGGACCGTTCTCAGTATTCCCCGGCGTGCAGCGCGATCTGCTCATGCTCGCCGGAAACGGCATGGATCTCGATATCAACGATCAGCCGCCGCATCGCCTGGCGCAGCGCTTCCAGCACATCCGGTTCCAGGGTGAAGACACAATCAACTGTCGACTGCTTGCAGGACCGACGCGTGATTTCAATGTAATGGCGCAACGCGACTCCGTCGCGGCCGAAGTTCATGCTCGGCCCATCAACGGCACCATGCTCCTGTTTTCCGATCCCGCTTCGACGTGGTTGATCCACACCTATGCAGGGCAGATCACTGCGCGCTCAGGTCAGGATGAAATGGCAGCAGAAGCGAACGAAACACTGCTTGTCGAAGCGGGCACCGGGCATCGCGAGCGCATCGTTCTTGAAGGCGGCGGCGAACTGATACTGGTGAAATTCAGTGTTTCAGACCCGGTTGACTGATTCGAATCAGCGATCATCCCGCGAGTAGACCCAACCATCCTCGATCTTTACCGGGAACTTTGCGGTCGGCTCATAGGCTGGAGGGCATAGCGCTGCGCCGGTACGCACGTCGAATCGCGCACCGTGGCGTGGACATTCCACTTCGTAGCCCTCGATCGGACCGCCGGTCAATTCGCTGCCATCGTGGGTGCAGATATCCTCGATCGCATAGAGCTCACCATCGACATTGAACACTGCGATCGGCGTATCGCCGTCCCAACCGGTCTGGCATTCACCCGGCAGCAACTCGGCCAAATGGCAGATGCGAGCCCAATCACTCATGCCGAGTCCCTCAACAGATCATTGCTGGCGACCAGCTCACAAATACGCCTGACGTCACCGTCCATGGCGCGGTCGCGCTGCATGAAATCGATCACCTTGCGAATCCGCGCCAGCGCCTTCTGCACTGCGGAGCCGGCGTGGAACTCACCCGCATCGTTCAGCGCCTTCATCAGTCCGCGGATTTCTTCTGCAAACGCTGCGTGACTCGGATGATCCTCATGCGGGGCATTGCTGATCTTGGCCGCCATCGCCGACCAGTCACCGCGCCTGGCAACACTGCGTGCAGCGTTGAGCATGTCCTGCCGGTACTCCAGCGCCTGTGCTGCCGTATACAGCTCCAGCGCGATCACATGACCGAGATCCTCGGTCATTTCGAGCACATGGCGCGCCTCGTTGGTGCCCATCGAAACATGATCTTCAGCATTGGCACTGGTCGGTATCGAGTACACCGAAGCCGGATGCGCGCGCGTGGCCATATCGTTGACCAGGGCAGCCGCCGTGTACTGGACGATCATGAAGCCTGAATCGGTAGCATCTTCGTTGCCGATCAGAAATGCTGGCAGTCCGTCATTGTTGGCCGGGTCAACCAGCTTGTTGAGCCGGCGCTCCGATATCGACGCCAGCACCGGAATGGCCGCCTTGACGTAGCTCATGGCGAGGGCCAGCGGCATGCCGTGGAAATGGCCGGCGGAAATCACCTGATCCTCGATGAACCGCGGGTTCTCGGCATCCGGGAAAACCAGAGGATTGTCGGTCACCGAATTCAACTCGATATCGATGATGCGGCAGGCCTGCTCCCAGGCGTCACGCACGGCACCGTGCACTTGCGGCATGCAACGCAGGCAATAGGCATCCTGTGGCTGATGCTTCTTGCCGCCCTTGAATGGCAGGAAGCGTTCGTAGAACGCCTCACGGCCATGTCGCTGAGATGGTGGCACGTAATCCCAGCAGATATCGAAACGTCGCTGCTGCTCAACCGGATCACTCCAGGAGTCGGCAGTCCAGGTACGGAACCGTGGTACCAGGTGATACGGAATGTCGACCAGGGTCGAGCCTTCCAGCAACTCACGCAAATGCCGCGCAGTCTCGACCTGCCCCGGATGCGGGCGCAGGGCGTGCACTTCCGGGCGCAGCGCACCACTGCGACCAGCGAACGCATCCAGCGTCATGGCGGCAGCCAGATCAGCTGTCGCAATCAGGTTCTCGATGCGCGACAAGGCCAGCACCGCCGTGGCCAGCATCTGCGTCGTGCCATTGTTGAGCGCCAGACCTTCCTTGAAAGACAAGCGGATCGGTTCGATACCCGCGCGCTCGAGCGCTTCGGCACCGCTTACGCGCTCACCTTCGTGGAAAGCCTCGCCGCCGCCGAGCAGGACGATGGCAAGATGAGACAGAGGCGCAAGGTCACCACTGGCACCGACCGAGCCCTTGGCCGGAATCACCGGGATGACATTGCGATTGAGCAAGGCGGTAAGTCTTTCGAGCGTCGACACCCGAATGCCGGAGTGACCCCGCAACAGCGTATTGATGCGGATGGCCAGAATTGCGCGAACGACTTCGGGCGCCAGTGGCGCACCAACGCAGACCGCGTGGGTGATCAGGAGGTTGTGCTGCAACTCCTCGAGCAGGCTTCCCTCGAATTGCTCGGGGTTGCCGCCGGGCAACTCGTCGCGCGCGCGATGCGCACCGAGCAGCTTGTCGGCATTGCTGCCGAACCCCGTGGTCACGCCATAGACCGGTTCGCCGCAGCTGACCTTTTCCGCGAGGAAATCCGCCGCGCGCTGGACCCTGACCAGCGCTGCCGGCGCCAGCGTCACATCAACGCCATCGCACGCAATTTCGATGACCTGCTTGCGCGTCAGCGAAGAACCATCCAGCTCGATCGTCATGCCTTGACCCCCATTGCTTCAGTCTGCTCCAGCTCCACCCGCAAGCTCTTGACCAACTCGGCACGCGCCACTTCGAACTGGTCTTCCCGACGCAGGTCCTTGACAGTGACCGTGCCATTGGCGATTTCATTCTCACCCAGCACCAGCACGAAGCGGATCCCGGCGCGGTCCGCATACTTGAATTGCTTGCCAAGCTTGGAGGGCTCCAGAACCACTTCGGTGTTGATGCCTGCCATGCGTAGCTCGTTGGCAAGGGCCAGGTATGTCGGCAACTGTGCCTCGTCCATCTGCGTGACAAGGACCTGAACCGAACTCCTGGCCGAACCAATCAGACCGGCCTCGCGCAACTGCCAATACAGTCGCGTCGCGCCAATCGAGATGCCGACGCCCGGCAAGCTCGATTTGGTGTAGTTGCCCGCAAGATTCTCGTAGCGACCACCGGAACAGATCGAGCCGATCTGGGGGTGTTCGTTCAAGCTGGTTTCGTAGACAGTTCCGGTGTAGTAATCGAGGCCGCGCGCAATCGACAGATTCAATGCGAAATGCGATTCCGGAACACCGAATGCCTTGATCAGACCTAGCACTTCGCGCAACTCGTTGCGGCCCTGTTCAAAGGTTTCACTGCCGGAGCCGAGCGAATCGAGCTTGCCGAGCGCATCGGCCAGCGAGGTTGAGCGCACCTGGACAAATGCGAGGATCCTGTCGACGGTCTCCGCATCCAGACCGAAGGCAGCGCCAGTCAGCGTATCGCGGACATGATCGATACCCCGCTTGTCGAGCTTGTCGACTTCGCGCAATACCGCCATCTGTATCTCGCCGTCGGCGATGCCGAGCCCCTCGAACCAGCCGCGCATGAGGCGTCGGTTGTTGAGCTGGATCGTGAACGGACCGATGGCCAGGTCACGGAACACGCCATAGATCGTCGCCGGGATTTCGGCATCGTAGCGAACCGACAGCGAATCCTTGCCGATGACATCGATGTCGCACTGGTAGAACTCGCGGAATCGCCCGCGCTGGGCGCGTTCACCGCGATAGACGCGCTGGATCTGGTAACGCCGGAAAGGAAAGTTGAGGCCATGCTCGTGTTCGGCGACATATCGCGCCAGCGGCACGGTCAGATCAAAGCGCAGGGCCAGATCGGGCTTGTCACCCTGTTCCAGCGCACCCGTCGACTGCACGAAATAGACCTGGCGCTCGGTCTCGCCGCCGGACTTTGTCAGCAGGACATCGGCAAACTCCATCACGGGCGTTTCGATCGGCAGGAAGCCGAAGCGCTCGAAATTGCTGCGAACGGTATCCAGCATGCCCTGGAAGGCGATCTGGTCCAGGGGCAGAAGCTCTAGAACGCCAGGCATGGTACGGGCGGGGGTCAAAGGCATGTAGATCCTCGAAAAGACGCGATGAAAGCGGGCGAAACGGCCGCATAGATTAGCAGAATGACCGTTCTTTCCAGAATCAGACGTTGCACTGCAACAGCGCCACCGCTATCATTCGCGGCCCGCCAGAAAGCGGGTCGGTATCGGGGTGTAGCTCAGTCTGGTAGAGCGCTACGTTCGGGACGTAGAGGTCGTAGGTTCGAATCCTGTCTCCCCGACCATTTATTCAAGGCTTTACGACAAACCCGGCCAAGCGCCGGGTTTTGTTTGTCTGCACCTTGTCTGCAAAATGCGCCTGAGCGCGTGGGCGAACCATTCGTCCTAAGCCCCCTGATTCCCGCCTCCCTGCCGCCTCCGATCAGATGCAGCCCGCTCCGAGTTGTCGGTTGCACACAATTGCAAGTCGTGGGAATGTGTAGAGCGCTCTACGCATCAGCGGGAATTCACCAAATAGAGCTGCATCTTTCAGGGGAACCATTCGGAGGTGAGATGGCAGCTACAACGGAACCGGACTTAGATCGAAGGCGACGCGACCTGTACGCGATATCGCTTGGATTGCTCCTTTTCAATCTGGCCGGTGGCAGTCTTGGCTCATCGACTTCAACGCTATTCGGAACAATCCACCTTTCTAGCCCGGAAGTACTTGGGTGGGGGGCTTGGGCAGCTTGGGTCTATTTCCTCTGGCGCTTTTCGCTGGCTGCTGAACCGATATGGGGCCTATATCTCGACGATGTTGATGGTGAAATCGAACACTCTCGAAGGTACGGCGCATACATGCAAGTTCTGTTCGATGGGTATTTGAGATTAATCAATGAATCGAATGGCTCGAATCCAGAATGGATGCCTGATGCGCACAGTCACTACATGACTATATATACCCAGGCGGCCAAGGACTTAGTGGCGAGCAGACGTCGATATATGTTGAGGCGTCGAACGTACGCAGCAGACTTTATTCGCTCGCGCATCGTCTCCAATCCGGGGACCGACTTAGGTTTCGGTTATGAAATACCAGACAAGGCATTCGAGTTACTGACAGCCAAGCAC
>NZ_JBAWHJ010000099.1:0-4278 GCF_049593775.1 Dokdonella sp.
GGGTATCTGGTTGCTCGACCGGAGCTCGCGTATGATTGATCAACTATTTTCCGGTGGAATTCCATGTTCGATTCGATAGTCACTTTCCTGACTCAGGGCCTGGTCAACGCGTCCTGGCCGATGTTGGTGCTCTACTTCATCGTCGTCTCTCAGTTCACGATTTTCTCGGTGACCCTGTACCTGCATCGCAGTCAGGCACACCGCGGCGTGGACTTCCATCCGGTACTGGCTCACTTCTTCCGTTTCTGGGCGTGGTTCTCCACCGCCATGGTGACCAAGGAGTGGGTGGCCATTCATCGCAAGCATCACGCCAAGTGCGAGACCGCCGAAGATCCGCATAGCCCGCAGTTTTTCGGTATCAAGAAAGTGCTGCTGGACGGCGTGGACCTGTATCGCAAGGCGCGCAGGGATACGTCGATCACGGAACAGTACGGCAGGGGAACCCCGGATGACTGGATCGAGCGCAACATCTACGCACGCCATCCCGAGCTGGGCCCAACCCTCATGCTGTTCGTTGCGTTCGCGTTGTTCGGCCTCTGGGGCGTCGTGATCTGGGCTGGCCAGATGATCTGGATCCCGTTCATGGCTGCGGGAGTCGTCAATGGCCTTGGCCACTGGTGGGGATATCGCAACGTCGAGAGCGACGACACGTCCACCAACCTGACTCCCTGGGGACTGATCATTGGCGGGGAAGAGCTGCACAACAATCATCATGCATTTCCGAGTTCGGCCAAGTTCTCACTTCGCCGCTTCGAGTTTGATATTGGCTGGGCCATGATCTGTGTATTCAATGCCATCGGCATGGCCAAGGTCATGCGCGTTGCTCCTTCATTGGACATCCGCGATGACATCAATGCGCCGGATAGCGATACCGTGAAAGCGTTGCTGACGCACAAGTTCCAGGTCATGACCGACTACTTCCGCGGTGTCACGGCGCCAACCCTCCACGAAGAGGCCGCGCGTGCCGGAGTCAGCATCAAGGCGCTTCCACGTCGCTTGCGCAATGCGCTGTCCAGTGGTGGACGCTGGCTCGACAACGACGCCCGTGAGCGCCTCGGAAACTGGGTAAACCAGCGGCCGGCCATGGCCACGGTCATGGAATATCGACGCCGCTTGCTTGAGATAATGGAGAGCCGCAATGGCGAGGCCATGCTCGAAGGACTCAAGCAGTGGTGCCGGGAAGCAGAGGAAAGTGGCAATCGAGCCTTGCAGGAGTTCGCCAGCCGGATCAAGGGCTATCGTCTCGCTCAAGCCAGCTGACTCATCCGTTTGCCCATAGTATTTGCGCCCGCAGGATGCGGGCGTTTTACGTTGTGCCCGGTACGCAGGGCCCGACGTGTCCAGTGCTGCAGATCATCGATCTGCAGGATGTCTGTTACCGAATGCGACTCCCTTCCGGATAACCACAAAGTAGGTGAACTGTCATGCGTCATTTCAAACGGCTTCTCGTTCCCGGTTTCATGCTGGCCATTCTCATGGCGGCAGCGATGCCTGCATTCGCCGCGAAAGGTTCCAAAGTCATCGTCGTCAACCAGTCTCGATGGGCGATCCATGAATTGTATTTCTCACCTACGGAAGAGGCCGAGTGGGGCGAGGATCAACTCGATGACGAGACGATCGGAACCGGTGAGCAGTTCACCCTGACTGGCATCCCGTGCGATGAGTGGGATGTGAGGGTCGTCGATGAGGATGGCGACGAATGCGTGATCGAAAGTGTTGGCCTCTGTGCCGACACCGACAAGTGGGTGATCTCGGACAGCGACTTGCTCGCTTGCCAGGCCGCGACAGACTGACTTTCCATCAGTAGCAGAAAAAACCCGCCGCTCGGCGGGTTTTTTCATGCCGGTTTGCCGCTAGGAGGCCTTGGCCATGTCCGGAACAGGAGCCGAGCCGGCCGTGCCACCGTCAACGATATGCAGGTCGCGTTGCGGGAACGGAATGCTGATGCCGAGACTGTCGTAGCGCTTCTTGATCTGCTCGGTCAGTTCGCATTTGGCATTGAAGTAGTCCGCATTGGCGACATGGCAGCGGATACCGAGGTTGACGCTGCTTTCGCCCAGCTCGTATACCAGAGCCGTGGGTGCCGGATCCTTCAGTACCCTCGAATCGGACTGCATGATTTCGAGCGCGGACGACTTGGCGAGGTCGATATCATCTGCATATCCGATCCCGACAACCAGTTCAATGCGTCGCATCGTGTCAGGGGTCAGGTTGATGATCGAATCCGTCGTGATCAGTGAATTCGGCAATGTGATGACCTGGTTGTCGGCTCCTCTCAGGCGCGTCTGAAAAATGCTGACCATCTCGACTTTTCCGGTAACGCCATTGATCGTGACCAGGTCACCCACCTTGAACGGGCGCAGGGTAACCAGCATTACGCCCGAGGCGATATTCGAGAGTGAATCTTTCAGAGCCAGGCCGATGGCGAGGCCGGCTGCACCCAATACCGCGAACATCGATGCCATCGGCACGCCGAGTACCTGGACTACCGCGAGCAGCAGAACGACTTGCATCACGATGAGGATCACGCGCCCAAGAAACAGGGCCGCGGTTGATTCAAGCTGGCTGTTCTGCAACTTCTTGCCTACCCAGCCTGCCAGCACTTTTGCGAGTTTCAATCCGACCAGCAGCAGCACAAGTGCGCCAAGCAGTCGGCCTCCGACGGTGATCCCCAAATCCACCCATTGCGCATGTTCCGGGGCCTGTAGCCACTCAATCATGTGTTTCTCCTGTGTCCAGTGAGGAAGTTCCGCGTATTGGGACTTCCCAGTTTACGCAGTTGTGCATTAACCCCATGTCAGCGCTGGGTGCGCATGGAGTTTGAGGCGCTGTTCCGACTTGCCGTCCTGCAACAGCCGAGCGGCTGCTCACTGCATCGGGCCTGGGTGCCTCGTGACCCATTTTCCAATACAAGACGCTGGTTTCCCTGGTCTGTCGCCTTGTGTTGGTACTCGCAAGATGTGGCTTCGGCCATGTCGTTCTCTGCCCGATCCAGTCGAGAGCGTCGGACATGAATGCGCTTCCCGGCGAGAAAGCGCGAATGCATGCGGGGCGGGCTATGCTTGCGCCATGAAGCAGTCATCCCGTCAGTTTTCGCCCCATTCCGTGGCTTTCAGCCCGGCAAGGCTCTGATGCGTACCGCATTGCTCGCCGTCTTGTTGATCGCAGTCGTTGTCCTTTTCTGGCTGCAGCGCTGGCACGCAGCCGATCATGTGGAGTCTGAATTTACCGCGGGCTCCCCGCAGCTCGCGAATCCAAAGACCCGCACAGGTACAGCTAGCGAAACGGTCGAAAGGGTGGCGGCACCGGTGAATGTATCGGGCACGGAGCCCGATGACCTGCAGGCCCTGGCTGCATTGGCGACTTCTGTAGTGCACCAGGCCAACACAGCGCAGGCCTGCCTTGCAGGTACGGGCCGAGGGCGACCCGCGGGAGACGCAACCATCCATCGCTGGGTGGATGCGGCGGGCATCATCCATTTTTCGGACAAGCCGCCCTCCGGGGAGGCCCAGCAACATCGGCAGATCAAGATCGAGGGGTTGGCGCCGATTCGTGTTGATGCCCGGGGCGTGGATGTCAATCTTCCGGATTACGTTGTCCAGCGCGCCACGATGGATACGCAAGCGATTGAACGAATATTTCGAAGCAGCCTGGGCATGAGTGGCGAGCCCGGCCTCGTACTCAGCATCGAGTACATTGCCTCCGCCAGGACCTATGCAGAACGGATCGGAAGCACCGCACTTGCTGATTCTGACGGGGCCTATTCCGGGAAGGATCGAACAATCCGCATACGTCATCGCGACGATATCGAGACCAGTTTTCAGATTCTCCGGCACGAAATCGCACATGCGCTGGTCCACGAACATGTAGGGCAACTGCCTGTCGCCATAAACGAGGGGTTGGCCGGGTTCTTCGAGCGCATCGAGGTGACGGGGATGGGGGCGCGGATTGCGCTGGATGACGTTCGGCGCAAGCCCGACCCGGAAATCAGCGTCGACGGACAGGACGAACTGGTCGACCTGCTCGCCAGGGAAGGGGCCGGATTCTACGGTGCAGGTCAGGAGCAGCGGTACTTTCGTGCCAAGGCGCTGATTGCCCTCTTGATGGAGCGCGCAGAGGGCCGTACGGCCCTGGGCAGCGTGTTGTCGGCACAGCGATTGACGCCCTGCCAGCCGGTGGAGCCTGCCCTTATGCTTGAGCAGACATATCCGGGTGGACTGGAAGCGTTGGCCAGAGACTGGTCAGGCTGGCTCCGCCATCCCTCAATGCGGGTCGCTT
>NZ_JBAWHJ010000100.1:0-2477 GCF_049593775.1 Dokdonella sp.
GAATAGCCCCATCAGCGCCCAGGTTTGCAACCGCGCAGCCAAAGGATGGGCTGCGCAACAACACAGCGAGCAAACCAAGGTGGCCGCTAGGGAGTGATCCGCCGGCTTTCGAGAATAGCGAGGTAGCGACGCACCGTAGGCCCAAACCCATCGTGCAAGGCCTCACAAAAGAGAGCGTGGCCAATCGACACTTCGTCGATGAAGGGGATTGCCTGAAGCAGTACGGGCAGATTGGCCTGACACAGATCATGACCTGCGTTCACGCCCAAACCCGCATTGCGCGCCTCGTTGGCTGTGCGAACGCAGGCATCGAGTTCGGGAGCGAAATGCCCGCTGGAGAACGCATCAGCGAACGGGCCCGTGTAGATCTCGATTCGATCAACTCCACATGCCTTCAACCTTTCAAGCCCGGAGCATCCCGCATCGACAAAGACACTTACGCGAACGGCATCTTGCTTGAATGACCGCACGAGTCCCTCGAGCTCGGACAAGTCCGCAGACAAGTCGAATCCGTGATCGGAGGTCAGTTGGCCGTCGCCGTCGGGAACCAGGGTGACCTGGGCCGGCATCACCCGGCGAACCAGTTCAAGGAGACCCGGATATCCCACCCGTGGAGACGCAAACGGATTGCCTTCCAAATTGAATTCCGCCTTGCCGAGAATGGGCGGGATTCCGAGGACATCATCCAGACGTATATGCCGCTGGTCAGGACGAGGATGCATTGTTACCCCGTGGCTACCTGCAGCAAGGGCAAGCCTTGCGAGAGCGACAGGATCCGGCTCACGGCCACCGCGGGAATTGCGCAGGACCGCAGCCTTGTTGACGTTGACACTAAGGAAAGTCATGGCAGAAGCAACTGGAAAACCACAGTCTATCGGATGCCGGCTGCCCAACGATCAGGTACATCACCGTACGAACACCGAACAGATTGAAATTGGGGGCAGTGCAAACGGCGGCACCCATGCACCTGGCCACACAAGGCGCTCAACCAAACCAGACACTCGCTTTCAACAGATCCCGCCAAAAGCGGGCAAGGTCAGGCGCGAAAAACCCACAAGCGGTGCGCATGCGGCACCGCTTTCCATGATGGGGTACACGGTGGATGGCTAGCCGCAGGCTTCCGTCGACTCACTCCAGATGACCGGTTCCCAGTAAGCACCATCACGCCAAACGTTGCGCTTGTCCTGGATCAATCGGACGGCCAGGAAGTAGGTGGTATTGGGGGCAACGTCAATCTCGAGAGTCTTGTAAGGGTTCTTGATATTGCTGTTGCGAAACACCTCGTTGAAGGCCAGATACTTTGCCTTGATCTTTTCGCCGACGGTCAGGACGTGACGACCCTCGGAAAGGCGGAATACTTCCTGACCACCAAACGGGGAACGCTCCCCGTCAATGTTAATCAGTGCCGCGGCATGCAGATTCTGTTGCCTGGGGGCGACATCGAAGATGCTCAGGCGGCCACAGCCCTTCCCGGCCGACGTGCTTCCAGAGCCGCCACTCTGTCCTGCAGCAGCCACAGCCACGCCATCGCCCACCGTCAGGTGCAAGGCTGGAATCCATGCGGACTCCAAAGTACCGGAGATACTTTTCGGCTTCCCGTCGCGAATGAGCTCAAACTCGATCGTCGCATTATCCGGGAGACTCTCCAGTTGATCCCGGAGCACCAGGGCGGCACGGGCGCTTCCATTGGCATCATCACCAAGTCCAGCCAGGGACACGCTGTTTACCGATGCAATGACATCGCCACTGCGCAAGCCCAATCGACTGGCACTGCTACCAGGTGTCGTGCCAACCACTTGCAAACCCTTGACGGCTGCAGCGCCCGCACTACTGTCAACAAGCACACCGAGACTTGATGCGCGCTGCCTGGGCGAATCAATCGAAAACGAAATCTGCTCAGAAGGCGTCTGACCAAACGCGCCCGACTCGATCATGTCGAGCAGCAGGACGCGCAGCTCTTCCTGCAAGCGCTGCTCAGGCGAAACTCCCAGCGAGGAATCCGTTTGCGCCGCCAGTGGCGCTACCCGGCTTGCGAGGGCCGCGCCGTCCGCAACAGCGGCAGAAGCGTAAATCGCTACACATCCGCCAATCAGCAACGCGCCGACGCGAGAGCCAAATCCAGTCGATACATCATTCATGCTCTTCTCCGAAAAAAATCAAATTCGTGTAACCGAACGCATGCGGCTGCCATCGTTCTCGATGAGTTCACGCAGTGCGTCACTTCGCAACTTCCATAGGGGAACCAGTTCGTCAGCAGTCGCTCCACGATCGTAGGCCGTCTGCAACTCGAGATCGATCAGGCGCAGTTCCGTGCGTGCACGTGGATCCGGTGTGGAGCGCGACATGCGCTGCCACTCCAGCTCGAGCGCCTGGGAGTGACTTTGCCAGGTGGCCACCTGATCCGATTCCGGTACACCCAACTGGACACGGGACACCGCAACCACACAAAGCAGGGCAGCAGCTGAAAGGCCCACCGC
>NZ_JBAWHJ010000101.1:0-1696 GCF_049593775.1 Dokdonella sp.
GTGCGTGATCGGGGTACAGGCTGATACCGATCGACGGCGATATCACGACATCCTGCCCGTCGTTCAACTCCAGGGGCTTTTCGAAGGCGCTGATCAGCTTCTGCGCCACGCGCTCGGCTTCACCGGCATCGGCCAGCTCTTCGAGCACGACGGTGAACTCGTCACCGCCGATTCTGGCCACGGTGTCGCCGTCACGAACATTGTCGCGCAATCGACTTCCTGCCGCCTTGAGCATGCGATCGCCGGCAGCATGTCCCATTGAATCGTTGACGTGCTTGAAGCGATCAAGATCGAGGAACAGAACGGCGACCTTGCGCCCGCCACGGCGCGCGCGAATGACGGCATGACCGAGGCGCTCGGCCATGAGTGTGCGGTTCGGCAGTCCGGTCAAGGTGTCGTAGTTCGCCAGGTAGCGCAGTTCCTGTTCATTGCGCTTTCGCTCGGTGATATCAGTCAGTACACCGATGTAGTGCGTACGCTTGCCTTGTGCATCGCGCACTTCGGAGCTTTGCAGCCAGGAAAGAAATTCCTCGCCATCCTTGCGCCGTTGCCAGAGCTCGCCGCGCCAAAGCCCTTCGCGCGCGATCGATTCGCGCATGTTCTGATAGTACTCGGGCGAATGCTGGGCGCAGTTGAGAATGGCCGCAGACTGGCCGACCACCTCGTGCTCCTGCCAGCCGGTGATTCGCGTGAACGCAGGGTTGACCGAGACGAACTTGAACTCGAGATCGCAGACGGTGACCGCTTCGCGCATGCTGCTGATCACTTCCTGGACGATGCGCCGTTCGCGCTCGGCATCACGGGTAGCGGTGATGTTGCGTGCGGTACCGCAGATACGCAGAGGCCGCCCCTCGGGCGTCCGCTCGACGATCTTGCCGCGGGCCAGAACCCAGATCCACTTGCCATCGCCGAAGCGCACACGCTGTTCCGACTCGAACAACGATGCCTTGTTGCTGATGTGGTCATCAAGATGCTGGGCAATGGCGCGCTGGTCATCCGGATGCACGCTCTCGCGCACCCAGTCATACACCGAATGACTCGTCTCACGCTGGCGTGCCGGTGTCGGAGCCGCGCTGAGCCGGGTCAGCACGCCACTGTCCATGTTCAGCTCCCAGAACTCATCGCTCGACCCCCACAGGGCCAGACGAAGTCGGGATTCCCGATCAAGCAGCTCGCGCGCGTGGCGACGTTGTTCGGCACGCTTGCGCCGCATGGCTATTGCAAGCCCGGCAAGAACCAGCACGGCGAGCAAGGCATATCCGGCCTGCATGCCCGGACTGTTCCACCATTGCGGCCTGACCACCAGCTCGACTTCCGCGCCGGATTGGTTCCAGTAGCCATCGTGATTGCTGGCCTGGACCAGGAATCGATAGCGCCCCGGATCCAGGTTGGTATAGGTCGCTTCGTGACGTGTACCTGCCTCTACCCAGGCATCGTCGAAGCCTTCAAGCTTGTAGCGAAAGCGATTGCGTTCCGGGGCCGTGTAGTCGAGTGCGGCGAACGCAAAGTGCACAACCCGGTCGGCCTGGTCCATCTCGATGACATGCCCGGTCGCGGTGGGAACCGACTCCGATTCGCCAATCCTGATCTCGCTGAAGACAACGGGCGCAACAAAGCGGCTGGCAACCACCGTTCCGGGCTTGACCAGGTTGAGACCATTGATGCCCCCGAACGCCAACTCGCCGCTGCGCAGAGT
>NZ_JBAWHJ010000102.1:0-4636 GCF_049593775.1 Dokdonella sp.
CGTCACTATCGTCCCCGTCTCCGGAACCGACAAGCTCGCCGGCATTGAAGACGAGCTGCGCATCCTGATTGCGAATGGCAAACACTCGTGCGAGTTCGACTACGCGCTGCCCTGTTCAGAGGCTTCCGCGTTGGTGCGGTTGCCACCCGGGCAAGCCAGCCTGGAACTGGCCTGATCGCGTTTGTTGGTGCGCCGCAACCGTTTGTCATCATGAGCCAGGCAAGCGGTACTCGCAATCGGTCTCCTGATGTCGTGGTCACCGTTATTCGCTGTGTCTGGACGAAGTATCAGGTGCTCGCGATACTCGATTCCGCTTGAAATCGAAACTTGTGCAGCAACCACCCTGTCAGGCCAAACAGCAATCCGACCAGCAGTGAGATGTAGTCTGTGTAGTGAGCGCCAGGTTGCAGTACCGCTACAGAAGGCTGGTCGCGATTGTAGTAGGCGGCAATGGCGTCGCCATTCTTGTACTTGGCGGCGGCTGTCACGGCCTCTTCGCGCTCGGCATAGCTTTCATGCTCGGTGCGCAGCCTCCATTTCCTGCTACTGAACTGTTTCCCGTTGGCGGTGTAGTCGTAACGTATCTGCGGGTAGTACATGGTGCCTCTCTGCAGGCTATTGCCGGCCGAGTGAACTGAGGTGCGAATTTGCACGCTGCTGACAGTGGCAGGTGTTTCTACCCACATCGCCGAATTTGCGTACCAGACAAAATAGATTCCCAGTACCACGAATAGCGCCCCAAGCCCGGCCAGGACAATCCCGCTCCACTTCAAAAGTCCATTCTCGACGGGCATATGCACTCCTGGACAGCGATGAAAACGGCATTCTCGCGCAATCAGCGCAAGCACGCCTGATTCTGACATGTGAAGGGGTGGGTTCACGCGAGTTCCTGGCCATTCCGAACTGCTCCGATGCAGAAGCGCGTGAAGCAAGCGTTGGCCTGCGGTGACTGTGGTCTGCCATGCCGACAGCGGCTGTCTCGTGCGTGGGGAGTATGGCGGGAATATGGTGCTCGAGTTCAGCGGATCCCCGGTTGTCGCGTTCGGTGCCCACCTGTGTGCGTGTGGCTCCACCAATGAAACGCCGTACACGACTACCATTGCCATCACCCTTGACGATGGAGCGGTGGATGCCTTTCAGGCCAGCTCAGCCAACGATTTCCCTTGCTTTACGAGCGCAACTCCAATCACCGGCCTCACGATGATGACAGCCCAGCCACTTGGCGGCTTTCCGGTCATCGACAGCATCGTGACGGGAGCGAGCATCAAGGCGGCACTGATAGAAAAAGATGACCAAGGTCAGATGGCGCTTTGTGGTATACGGAAAGTCACCACTGATCGGGCGTGTTGCCTGCAAGTCCCCATCTATCGATATCGTGGCTGTTACGGACGCCGACCACGGGGTAGGATTCGAATCTGGCCCGGCTGCTGCGAGTGATAATTGCTGGTGGGCGGTACGATCTTGCGTCTCGGCGCCATCAACACGTGGGCGCTGCCGCGACATACAGGAGTTTCCTGGCATGTCGCCTCTTGTTTTCGACCAACGCAACATAGGGGAATCATGATGAAAATTCGTTTGGGGTTGATCGCTCTGGCTTTGTGTGTTCTTGGCATGGGCGCGGCATCCGCAGCCAAGCTGATTGAGCCAAATCTGTATCAGTCACAGCCCAATGAGGAAGCGGGCAAGGCTTTGCTGCGTCAGGCCATGATTCAGGCCGACGATGGAAGCTGGGAGCGGATTGCGGTCGGCCGCGTCTACTACCTCGGCGGGATGAAGGCCGAAGGCCAGGCGATTTTCGATGAGGTGCTCACCGACGATGACGCCAGCGATCGGTTCCGGGTGGCTCGGGTCTACATGGAGGCGGGGGAGTGGACACGAGCAAAGCCGCTGTTTGACGAAGCAATCAGGATGGAGCCAAAGGAAGAAAAATGGCTTGCCGAGGTCGGTGCTTACTACCTTCTCAACGGCGACCGCGAGACGGCTGAGGCGCTATTTGATCGGTCCTTCAAGCGTGATACGGAATTGTGGGCCACCGTCGCTGCGGCCGGTGCGTATCTGGGTGTCAAGCCGCAGGAATAACGAAACAACGGCCTGAAGGAAGCAGGTGCCTCGGCATTGCTGCGTTCGCGGGTGGAGCGCCTGGCAGTCAGCCGGTCGCAGGCGACTGAAAACGAAAGCGGCCACCCCGAATCCGGTTCGGAGTGGCCGACTCATCCATGAAGTGTACTTTCGGTTGCTTCCCTGAGGGCGCGGCGGCTCTTCTACGGCCGCCTTTTCATTGGCGTTTGCAGGACAGGATCAAGCGATTGCGCGAGTGGCTCGCCAGCCGAACAAGGCAAGCAGGCCGACGAGCAGGCCCAGAGCCAGCGGCTGATCAACGGGCAGTTCGCGTGCTTCTGCCAGTGCAGTACCACCACCGCCCGGAGGCACGTTGGCAGAGCCGAAGCCGTCGACATAGACGTAGCCACCATGACCGCCGAGCGCGCAATCCGCTGCAATCACGGTCAACTCGATTTGCTGGCCGATGGCACTGAGCGGCAACACGACGTCGATGTTCTGGAACTCAAGATACTTCCAGCTTCCGGCGCCGTTCAGAAAGTTGACACCTGTCTGGCCGGAGTATGCGAATTGCTCGAACAGAATGCTGTCGTCAGCAAGGTTCTTCACGGCGACATAGAAATACGGCTGCTCGTTCGGCGAATGGCTCGGATCATCCATCACTGGCGCAAAGGCAAAGCGGATATGCGGCAAGCCGTCGGCAGCATCGATATCGGCATTGGTCAGGGTATCGACCTGTACCAGTGTGGTGACCAGGCCGCCACCGCCTTCGTCGTTCAACTTTGCGGTGAACTGGCCGACGCGCGGCAACAGGATGGTGGGTGCCAGCGGATCGGTAATCGCGCCGACGATCGATGATGGCCCGGGCGCACCAGGGATAATCTGGATGCTGGCGCTGGTGAACGGCTCTGCGCCGAGCAGACCAGGATTGACGCCACCGGCCAAAGTCCAGCCTGCAAAGCTGTTCTGTTCAAAACCACCATTGGTGAAAATCGCGAAGGCTGGCGCGGATGCCAGGGCCAGCGAGAACAGCAAGCTGCCAACAATGACGGGTTGATACAAACGTTTTCTGCGCGTGCCGATCAGCCCGCGATTCGACTTGAACATGGGATTCCCCTTGAGAGATTGGCAATGACGCCATGGCGGCGTCGCTGAGGGGAATGCTGGCCAATCGGGGTTGATCCGACCACCCCTCAAACAAGGGGGGCGATCCGCCACACCCCGGAAGATGCTGTCACGGGAAGTGGGCAGGGTGGCAGTCGTGACTCTGGCAAGCGCGTGCCGCTGGCCTCACGTGGGTCATTTCGGTAGGCGGCAGAAAAGCATTGAATTGCGAGTGAAGATCCTGCTCGCACACTTGATGTCCGATTCTGCTCTTCCCGATCTGCAGTGCGCGCCTTGCGAAAGCGGTTCCGTGCTTTAGCCTGCAAGCGTCAGCCAGCCTGCTTCGAGCATGGCCTCGACTGGCTGCCGCGCGAGACCAGCCGCCACTGGCGGTGACTGCCGCCCAACGTAGCCACGCCAGGTATTGCGACCCGCATGCTTGGCCTCGTAGACGGCGTGATCAGCCAGGCGCAAGGCCAGTTCCGGATCGGGTGTTCGGTCGGACCACAATGGAACGCCTGAGAAACCCATGGATGCGCTAATTCGCAGCTCGGTGTCGTCGACTGCGACCGGCGTCGATTCCAGTGCCTGCTGCAGTCGCCGACAGAAGGCGGGGCCTTCGGCAGCGCTGGCGTTCGGGCACAGCCAGACAAACTCCTCACCGCCCCAGCGGATCAGGTCATCGCCGCTGCGCTGGCATTTGCGCAATACGTTGGCGACGTGCTGCAGCACGCGGTCACCGGTCAGGTGACCGAACTGATCGTTGATGCGCTTGAAATTATCCAGGTCGATGACGACGACCAGCATCGGCGGAGGTTGCGCTCCAACGGCATGCTGGAACTCGCGGGTCAGGCGCGCTTGCAGGTAGCGGCGGTTGTGCAGGCCGGTCAGCGCATCCTCCTCGCTTTGCCGGCGCACCACTTCGTTGATGTCCCGCAGCTGCGAATGCTGGGCCTCGATTTCGGAGTTCTTGCGGGTGAGCGCAAGGTTGGCCTTCGCCTTGTTGCGCAGGTTCAACAGCAGCAGGCCAAATACAAGAAGCAGGCCAAGCAGACCGAACAACATGGCCCGACTCTGCATGCGTTCGGCCAGTTCCTGTGCGCGCAGGCGCTCGAGGTCGGCCTGGCTGATGGCCAGTTCGGCCGCCTTGCGCTTGAGCTCGGCCGTATTTTCCAGGTCGGCAATACGCTCGTTGGAGGTGACATTGACCATCTCGTCACTGAGCACCTTGAACTCGCGCATCGCCTCCAGCGCATCGGCATGCCTGCCGAGCACAGTCAGGTTGTCGATCAATACCGGATACAGCTCAAGCCGCTTGGGCCGATTGTCGTTGTCAGCGTAGATTGCGCGAGCCTTCTGCAAGTAGCCATCGGCGCGACCCGGCTCGCCCAGCGCGATCCAGGTCTCGCCGATGTTCTTGCTGGCGATGCCCTTGAGGGTGGTGTCGTCGCCTTCGGCAGCGAGTTGTTCGATC
>NZ_JBAWHJ010000103.1:0-4172 GCF_049593775.1 Dokdonella sp.
AACCTGGAGAGCGCGTTCGATCCCGTTGCAAACTTCGAGGTCAGTGAAGTCGCCGAGCAGGCCGACGGAAAGTTGCTGATCGGTGGGCAGTTCTCGAACGTTGGTGGCCACAGTCGACAGAAGATCGCCCGCCTCAACACCAATGGCAGCGTCGATGCGACATTGAATCCCGGCAGCAACGCCTCGGTCCCTGCGATCGTGCAACAGCCCGACGGCAAGCTCATGGTTGGTGGCGGATTCGTGACGATCGACGGTCAGCCACGCAACCGCATCGCCATGCTCGACGGAGACGGTCAAGTCGATACGGATTTCGATCCGAATGCCAATGGCCAGGTCGGGGCGATTCTCCAGCAATCGGATGGCAAGCGTGTTGTTGCCGGTACATTCACGATGATCGGCAGCACCTCGCGCAACCGAATAGCTCGGCTCAACGCGAGCGGAACTCACGACTCGAGCTTCAACCCTGGCGCCGGTGCCGATGGCCTGATCCGGGCCCTGGCAGAACAGCCGAATGGGCAAGTTCTCGTCGCGGGAAGTTTCACCACGTTTGATGGCCAGCCGCGCAAGGGCATCGTGCGACTCAATGTAAACGGGTCCGTCGATGCTGCATTTGCCCCGGTGTTGAATGGCATTGTCTATTCGATGGCGATCCAGGCGGATGGTGCTATCGTCATTTCAGGCAATTTCACGACGATCGATGGTCAATCACGCAATCGCATCGCGCGCCTCCATGCAGACGGCACTGTCGACTTGTTCTTCAATCCAGATGTGAATGGCACGATCTCCGCGATAGCCATCCAGGAAGATGGAAAAATAATGGTTGGCGGCAACTTCACGATCATCGGTGGCCAGACGCACGCCAATCTCGCGCGCTTGAATGCCGATGGCAGCGCCGATGCGTCGTACAGCCCAGGCGTTGACGCACAGGTCAACGCGTTGGCGTTGCGAGCAGACGGCGGGATGTACCTGGGCGGCAACTTCTTGACGGTGAACGGTCAGCCGCGTGCAACCCTTGCCCTGCTTGATGCGGATGGCAATCTCGACATGTCCTTCAATCCGGGCACCAACGGAAGCGTGCAAGGACTTGCCGCGCAAACCGATGGCAAGCTCGTCGTCGGTGGATTGTTCACGACACTCGGTGGACAGCCGCGCAGCAACCTCGGCCGCCTGAATGCCTCCGAAGCAGTCACCGATTCACTGCAGTTCCTCGGCTATTCAAACGGCCCGAGCGAAATCCGCTGGCTACGATCCGGCGGTGCGCCGGCGCTGAACGAGCCACCGCAACTGAAATTCTCGTTGAACGGAAGTACTTTCGGCTTGATCGGCTCGATGCAGCGCATCGAGGGCGGTTGGCGCTACGTCGGCTTCGAACCGCCACCGAATTCAGCTTTCTATCTGCGGGCCAGCGGCTCGACGCGTTCTGGCTTTAGCAATGGTTCGGGGAGTTTTGTCCAGAAGGAGCTTCCGGCTTCCACCGCTTCGAACGATGGCATCTTCATCGACGGCTTCCAGTAGCAGGCCAAAGTCTATCGAGGTGATCGGGCGCACGGATGGCTGGGCGGAAGCCGCGATGTGCGGATTCCGCAGTCGCGATGTCGGAACAAGCGGGATGGCTTGGATCAATCCCGCTTGTTTCAACGTCGTCATCAACCCCGGCTGACCCCATGCAGTTTCCGCAAGTCGAATCCTTGTCAGGTCACAACGGCAATTCATCGAACCCGTCGATGAAGATGCCGTCGTTGTTGGTGATGAATGCCTGGCGCGTGGCCTGGATCAGGCTCGATCCGGCGTAGTACCCGAAGCTGTTCTGCGCGGCTGCGCGCAAATAAAACTGAGTGGAGGCGGGTGGAGCGGTGCTGATGAGTTTCCAGCCAGATGCCGTGCGCTGCATGGTACCAATTGGCGAGTAGACGATGCCATCCAGCGAAACGCTCAACTTCGGTGGCAGGGAAAGCTCAGGCCCGCTGCCGGCGCGGGTCCAGCGAATCACGCTCTCGCCACTGCTGTAGGCAACGACGTCCAGTGAGTCGTTCACGGGCGCCGGTGAGCTCAGTCGCGCAAGGGCGTCTCGAGGTGCTCCCTCGAGTGCGCTAAAGTTTCCACCTGTTGTCAACTTGCCATCCGCTTGAAGCATCAACGCAAAGACAAAATCGTTCGCTCCGATAGCCAGTGCCGGATCCAGACTGCCGTCGGCATTGAGTAGCGCGATGTATTTGCGTGTCTGGCCATTGATGTCGGTAAAGGTTCCGCCCAGGGCAATTTTTCCATCAATTCCGATCGCGATAGCCAAGGCTAGATTGTTTATTTCAGTCGTGAATCCCACGTCGACATCGCCATTCGCTTCAAGCCGAGCGATGCCAGTGCGAGCCAGCCCACCTACGGTTGTGAAACTTCCCGCTGCCAGAATCTTGCCGTCAGGCTGTATAGCGGTCGATACGACGATGCCTCCGAAGTCCGGGTTGAAATCGGTATCCACGCTGCCATTGGCATTCAGGCGTGCGACGCGATTGCGCGTGATGCCAGAGATCGAGGTAAAGATCCCGCCGAGAATGATTTTCCCGTCGGGCTGCACGGATATCGAGTTGACGGGTGCGTTCGGGACGGGACTGAATGATGGATCGACGCTGCCGTCGGCATTGAGTCGCGCAATTCCCGAACGCGGCACACCATCTATCATTGTGAAAGTGCCAGTCACCAGGAGCTTGCCATCGGCCTGTGGGACGACGCTATAGACATCGTTGTCGGCACTTGGGGTAAAGCTTGGGTCAACGCTGCCATCCGTGTTCAGACGTGCCAGATGGTTGCGCGACAAGCCACCAATTTCCGTGAACGCACCGCCTGCGACGAGCTTTCCGTCCGGTTGCACAACCAGCGAATACACGACAGCGTTGGCACCAGGATCAAACTCGGGATCCACCGATCCATCCGCGTGCAGCCGCGCTATGCACAATCGAGAGACTCCCGCCACGGAGCTGAATGCGCCGCTCACGAAAAGTTTGCCGTCGGCCTGCTGGACGATGGCGGCGATGGAACTGTCCGCTCCGGGATCGAACGTGGCGTCGAGCTTGCCATCCAGATTCAGACGCGCGAGGCGGCCTCGCGATTGTGAATCGACCTGCGTAAAGTTGCCGCCGAATACGACCTTGCCATCAGCCTGGATTTCCAGAGCGAAGACCACGCCGTTGGCCATCGGCACAAACTCCGGGTCCACGCTGCCATTCGTATCCAGTCGTGCAATTCGCTCGCGCATGAAGCCACCCACCGTGTGGAAGCGACCACCGATCACGATCTCGCCTCCGGATTGAACGAGGACCGTTTCGACATCGTGATCGGGACTGGCCTGGAACGTCGCGTCTGTGGTCCCGCCGGTATTCAGGCGCCGGATTGCGTTCACGTTGATGCCTGCGTCGATAAAGCTGACTCCGGCTGCCACCAGCTTTCCATCGGACTGAAGGGCCAGATCGTTGATCGGGTTGAAGGCGCCGCCGACGTATGAACCATCGAGTGTGCCGTCTGCGTTCAATCGCGCGAGATAATCCCGCGCCGTGCCCGCGATCGTCTGGAAGTTGCCGCCGACGATGATCTTGCCATTCGGCTGCAGTGCAAATGCCCTGATTTCACCGTCCGCACCGGGATCGAAGGTTGCGTCCAGACTCCCGTCTGCGTTCAGCCGGGCAATATTTCCGCGCGGTGCGCCGTTGACAGTTCCAAAACTTCCGCCAATAACGATCTTGCCGTTCGCCTGTGCTGCGATGGCGTTCACTCGAAACGCCGCGCCGCCTGCCACAGGGGGCGCAAAGCCGGCATCGACGCTGCCGTTGGCATTCAGGCGCGCGATGCGGCTTCTGGGAAGGCCATCGACTTGCGAAAACGATCCGCCAATCAGGATGCGACCGTCTGTTTGCACGTCCACGGCAAGCACCGTGTTGTCCACGGTGGTTGCCGCAAATCCGGGATCGACTTCACCATCGGCAAGGAGCCGGGCAATGCGAACGCGAGCTTGCCCGGCGATGTTCGTGAACTGACCGGCAACGATCATCCTGCCATCGGCCTGTACCGCCAGGGCTCTTACGGCGTTGTCCGCGTCCGCGACAAATCCGTCCTCGACGTTGTACGCCCAGGATGTGCTGCAAGAAAGCAGCAGAACGCAAATCAACCGCAAACACCGTAAT
>NZ_JBAWHJ010000104.1:0-3674 GCF_049593775.1 Dokdonella sp.
GCCGTCGGCCTGCTTTCACGGGATTTCCAGTCGGATCCGCTCGCTGGGTTCCAGTTCCCAGCCTTCGCGTTCTCGCCAGGCTGTCCGCAGCAGTTCGTGGAAGTGATGGACGCCACTCTCGCGCTTCGGATTGAGGCGGCCAGCCTCGTAGGATCCTGAAGCCAGTCCCTTCTGTACTGATTCGCAGATCTGGATGTCCTCTATTTGTATCTCGTCACTGAATGCCTGATCTTGCGACCGTCTTTTGAGCTCTTCGGTATCGGCTGAAGGGGGGTAATAGAAGTCAAAGTCTACGCGGCAGCGATTTGCAGACAGCGAAGTGACCCGATTGGTCTGCAGGCGATCCGGCAGGATGTTGAGCATCGTATTCGGGTAGATGAAGTAGTAGAGCGCTTCGCCGCTGCCGTAGAAGTTCTCGGAATTTTCCATGGGGCTTGATTGCAATGAATGCCAGGCAGAGGTTTCCGTCGTGTAGCTTCGATAGTCGAGCAGACGGTTCAGGGCAGGGTGGATGTGGGGCAGGTGATAGCCTTCGAGGAAGTTGTCGACATAGGTCTTCCAGTTTGCTTCGATTTCATAGCTGACGCGGTTGTGGAACTGGTAATCGTCGATGTGAGTCGTTCCAAGGCGGGAATCGATGCCCGCGAGCAGTTCCGCAAAGGGTGGGGCGCTGCCAACCGCCACGAACACCAGTCCGTGCCAGATCCCAACCTGGGCTTGTGGCAGCGCTATTTGACTGACATTGAAATCTTTTGCTTCACCCATTTCCGGCGCGCTGCGGAGCTGCCCCTCGAGGGTGTAGGTCCAGGCGTGGTAGTGGCAGCGCAGTGCGCGCGCGCCCTTGCCGTTGCAGGTTGCCAACGGGCCGGCGCGATGCCTGCAGACATTGTGGAAGGCGCGCAACTCTCCGTCTTCACCGTGGACGATGATGAGAGGGAGACCGGCCACTTCGGTGACTACATGATCCCCGGTGCCGGATAGTTCGCTGGCATGCGCGACGAGTTGCCAACTGCTGGCGAACACGCATTGACGCTCGGCGGCGAATGCATCCGGATCGGTATAGAAGGGTGCAGGCAGTGCAGTTGCCGTTTCGGGCAATTGCGGGACTAGCCATTCTGGTTTCGACTGGAAAGGCATCAAGGCCTCCTGTGCGCGTGTCTCAGTGCTGATATGGCCATTGGACGTCGCCACTGATCACGGTTTGTGTCTGGCCACCCACCCAGACCGTGGCGTCGTCATCGATGCGCAGGATGAGTTGTGCATCGTGGCCGATTTCGCGGCCCTGGCTGACGGTATATCCACGGGCGAGCGGCCCTTCCGGTTCGGCCGCGGCGATATAGGCTGCGACCAGTCCGTTGGCTGCTCCCGATGCGGGATCTTCGACGATGCCGACGCCGGCAGGAAATGCGCGGAGGACGATTTCGTGGCCAGGATCCTTGCTGCGTGCGAATACGCAAAGGCCAAGACTGTCGCTATCGAGAGCAATCTTTCTGATCGCGGCATGATCGGGATGCCAGGCGCGCAACGTCGCTTCACTGTCGAGTTCAGCCAGCCACCAGCGTCGACCACCCTCCACGAAGGCGGGGGGCAGCTTGCCCAGCCGGACCTTTCTCAAGGTGCTTGCGAGCAGGCTTTTCTCATCAACACCCGTTTTCAGGATCGTGGCCTTTGGCGCCTGTATGAACAGTCGCCTGTCGCTGGAATCGCCTTCCACACGTACTGGCAACAAGCCGGCCTGGCATTCCTGGATCAATACACCATCGCGCGGTTTGGCAAAACCCGAGAGCAGAGCCACATGGGCGCTGCCAATAGAGGGGTGGCCAGCAAAGGCAAGTTCGCGTGTCGGGGTGAATATGCGCAGCCGATAACTCGCCTCGCTGCTGACTGGGCGAAGCAGGTAGGTGGTTTCGACGATATTCGTCCATGCTGCGAATGACTGCATGGCCGTTTCGCTCCAGCCGTCCGCGCCAACAACGACGCCAAGCGGGTTTCCACCGCCAGGGTGCTGGGAAAAAACATCTAGCTGGAAATATTGATTGGATGACATGATCAACGGATGAGTGGAGTGTTCGTGAGGTGGCTGCGCGGTGGATCGAAGCTGTCTTGATCCTCACCGATGGCGGATCCGGTTCGGGGTTGATCCGGATGCCAAGCTTGCCACGTGATCCGCTTGCCGGACATGCCTTTCACGACCCAGACATCGCACGCAATCAAGGGAGCCAGCATGATTACCGTACATCATCTCAACAACTCACGATCCCAGCGCGTACTGTGGCTGCTCGAGGAACTCGGGCTCGAATATGAAATCGTCCGCTACGAGCGTGATGCCGAGACCATGCTTGCTCCGCCGGCTTTGCGCAAGGTTCACCCGCTGGGCAAGTCACCGGTGATCACCGAGAATGGCGTGACGGTCGCGGAATCCGGAGCGATTGTCGAGTATCTGGTTGATCGGCATGGCAGCGGAAAGCTGAAGCCCGCTCCGGGGACCGCTGAACAGCTTCGCTACACGTATTGGCTTCACTACGCGGAAGGCTCCGCGATGCCTCCTCTGCTGATGAGCCTGATCTTCTCGCGCATACCCAGGCAGCCGATGCCCTTCATCGTGCGACCGGTAGCGAAGGGCATCGCGAGCAAGGTCTTGACCAGCTATATCGAGCCCCAGCTCAAGCAGCACAGGGACTATCTCGAATCTGAGTTGGAGGATCGTGAATGGTTTGCGGGCGCAAAATTCACTGCTGCGGACATCCAGATGAGTTTCCCCATCGAAGCCTTTGCCGCCCGCGGCGGTCTGGGCGAAAAGCAGCCCCGTCTGAGTAGCTGGCTGGAGCGGATTCATGCGCGACCGGCTTACAAGCGCGCCCTCAAGCGCGGCGGTCCGTTCGAGTTGATTCGATAAAAGGGCGCTGACGGGGAATCATCCGGATGAGCACGACGCAATTCTGGCCCGGTCTGGCAGCGCCGCTGTTCAACGCCATGGCGCTGTTGCTGGCACTTGCATTTCACCGCAATCGTGCGGCCATGGTTCTTGCCTTGCTGACCTTGGTCTCGCTGGGTTTGAGCGGGCTGGGAGATCCTCGACTGGACGAGCGTGGGGCCGAAGCTGCTCGCATGTTTGCGCCATGGTTGCTGCTGTGGGCGGCTGCGATGCCGGAGCGCCGATTGTTCGCCAGGCGCAATCTCGTTCTGCTTGGCCTGCTTGCAGTTTCAACGTGGTTGACTCTGGATGCGCCGGCGCATCTCTGGCCAGGGATGCGCGCGCTGCTTCCGCTGGGCTGGCTGTCCTGGAAGAGCGGTCTTGTCGCCGCCGGCATCGTGCTGACCGCGGCACTCCTCTGTCTCTGGCGCTGGTTGCGGCTGCGTACTTCAATGGAATTTTCATTGGGGTTGATCCTGCTGATCGTCGGCGTTGCCCTGCTGCCACAGGTGCCTGATACCGCGAAAAGCAGCCTGCTGACCCTGTGTGGAGTGCTCGCACTGCTTGCGATACTTCACGCCTCGTATCGGATGGCATTCGTCGACGGACTCGCCGGATTGCCGAACAGGCGTGCGCTGGATGAAGCACTGGCAAGGTTATCGGGTGACTTTGCCCTGGCCATGGTGGATGTGGATCACTTCAAGATCTTCAACGACCGAAATGGTCACGCTGCCGGAGACCGCGCCTTGATATCCGTAGC
>NZ_JBAWHJ010000105.1:0-3640 GCF_049593775.1 Dokdonella sp.
GATCTCGATTTCATCCGGGGATGTTCCTCAGGCGGTTTCAAAGGCGTTGCGTTGCCAGTTTATGGTGGGTGAATCCTGTGTTCCGCTTATCGCAATCACATCGAAACGGCAGGCATGCCGGCCCAGATCCGGGTTGGCTTGAAGAAACAGACTCGCTGTCCTGGTCAATCGTTCCCGTTTGCTGGCGCTAACTGAATCGAGTGCTCCGCCGTGACTTTGCGAGCGGCGATATCTCACTTCGAGGAAAACCACGATTTCGCGATCGCGCATCACCAGGTCAAGCTCTCCATAGCGACAGTTGAAGTTGCGCGTAATCAGGTTCAATCCGCTGCGTTGGGCATGGGCCAGTGCAAGGTCCTCGAAATACTTTCCGGTGCTGCGCATCGATTGCCCTGGTTACTGGAACGGCAGTGGGCTCAATGCCCCTTGCGCTGGCCGCGCCATGCCATCCGAGAACCGCGCCCAGGTCAGCACCCTGTGGATCCGCCCGAAGCTGTCGACCGCGAGTTGCCCGCTGGCTCCATCGAGGTAGGTGTCCGGGTTGGCCAGCAGCCAGTTCATGTATGGCAACAAGGCGTACGCGTCCATGCCAAATGCAAACAAGCGGGCACCCAGGCCGTTTGCGCTGCCGAGGTAGTGAGCCATCTCATTGCGATCCGGTCGACCCGGTACGGGCGAGAACAGCCAGGTCGCATCGCAAAATTCGATGCCATCGAGGTCGCGGTTGAGGCTGGGACTGGTCTCGCCCGAATTCACATGCGAGGTGGCATACACCGGGGCGTTGATGCCGGCCAATTTGAGTTGCGGCATCAGCAGGCGGGCCTGCTGGGGGCGCATGCTGATGAAGATTCCGGCGCCGGGCTGGCTGATGCGGCCGGCGCCCTCGGGGTTGGCGACGTCGCCCAGTGATTCTGCGGCGTTTCGGATTGGTGCCTGGTAGTTGAACTCGGATTCGCGAACGCGTGACTCACCAACAACCTGGCCACCCAGTGATTCGAACTGTGCCCGGAATGCGAGCGCCGCTCGCTCCGCCCAGTCGGTCTCCGCAACGATGACTGCAGCGCGATCAACGCCGAGACTGATCATGCGCGCAGCGGCTTGTGCACCTTCGGCATCGGGCAGCAAGCCAAACTCGGCACTGCCTTTGGGCGGAATTTCACCCGTATCGGGATGATTGAGGGCGAGCACGCGAACGGGGAGTGGCTGCCGGAACAGCTCGCCCACGGCCTCGCGCAATAGCGGCCCGACCACGAATCCGGCGCCATCTGCCACGGCCTGCTCATAGGCTGCGAGTGCGTCCTGCGGAGTCTTGCCGGCATCATAGGTGCGCACGGTCGGACGCTCGGCGCCATCGTCTGAATAGTAGGCCGCGAAGAATCCATCGAGAATGGACTGGGCCACGCCGGCGACCTGTCCTGTAAGCGGAAGGATGACTGCGACCTGGCGCACGGCATTGAAGCCTTCCCGTTGCAGACTGTTGTCGTTGTCCGGGATCAGGGTTCCAACCGGGCGTTGCGGACGCGGAAGTTCCCTCGGCAGTACCTGACCACGCAGCTTCAACGCCTGCTCGATCCATGGCAACAGCGGGTCACCCGGTCGAAGTGAGCCTGCACGTCCTTTCAGGGTCGCGCTGTCCAGGGCAGCCAGGGTCTCGATGATCTGGATGCGATTGGTGTCGCGATCCGGGCCGACCAGGTCGCTCTCCAGGGTTGCGCGGATGCGTGCCGATGCAAACGGGTCACCGCTGGCTTCGGCTATGCGCGCGCGCAACTCGAGGACACGAACGCGCAAGTTGGGCGGAACCGATGCCTCATCAACCACCATCAGCGCCGATGCGCGCTGTAGGTCACCTTCCTGCAGTGCAATCTCGGCTTCGAGGAGATCCAGTCGCAAGGGCTCGTCGCCGCTCAATCGCTTGCGCTTGATGTCCTTGATGGCACGCGCAGCGCCGGAATAGTCGCCGTTCTCGCGCAGGATTTCGCCGGCGCGCAGCTGGTAATAGGCAGTGGCGGAGCCGCGGCTGCGATCGGCCAGGTTCAGGTATTCCTGAGCGGCGGCCTGCAGGTTGCCTTCGCGGACCAGCTGTTCAGCCTGGACTGCTTCGGCACCATCATCGCGGGTTTGCACGCCGGTCGTGGAACAGGCTGCGCCAGCCAGCGCAAGCAGGAAAACCAGGATCCTGGGTGGCATGGCGAAAAGTCGAATTGCTGTCATTGGCAGGTTTGGGCAAACATGGAAAGCCCGATGATAGCCCGGATGCACCAGCCCGGACATTTCGTCAGGTCGCTCCGATTGCCAAATGCCGGTGACCGATTGAGCCATGGAACATGCGCTTTCGTGCTGCCGACCCGGTATTCTCGATGGCGAATCCCGTGCAGGAGCAATCATGAACGAACCTCAGGGGCGACTCTGGGTGGTCGCCACGCCGATTGGTCATCTTGATGACATTTCCAAGCGTGCGCAGGACATTCTGTGCAAGGTTGGCCTGATCGCGGCGGAAGATACCCGGCACAGCGGCGGACTGCTGGCTCGAATCGGCAGCCGAGCGCCACGCCTCGCCTTGCACGAGCACAATGAGCGTGAGCAGTTCGCTCGCATCATCGAGGTGTTGCAGCAGGGCACGGATGTGGCACTGATTTCGGATGCCGGGACGCCGCTGATCAGCGATCCCGGGTTCCGTCTTGTGCGGGCGGCGCGCGACGCAGGAGTGCCGGTATCTCCAGTGCCCGGGCCTTGCGCAGCCATCGCGGCACTATCTGTAGCCGGGCTGGCAAGCGATCGATTCGTCTTCGAGGGATTCCTGGCCGCCAAGTCATCAGCGCGGAAAGAACGCCTCGGTGAGCTGGTCGCGGAATCCCGAACCCTGATTTTCTATGAATCCAGCCATCGGATTCTCGACATGTTGAAAGATGCTCGAGCGGTATTCGGCGAGGCGCGAAACGTCGCAGTTGCGCGGGAGTTGACCAAGGTTTTCGAGACCGTGCTGTCAGGATCGCTGGGGCGGGTCATTGCGCAAGTCGAGGCGGACGCCAACCAGCAGCGCGGAGAGTTCGTCGTCATCGTGGCCGGCGCAAGTGGTGAGCAAGCCGATGCCACGCTGGCCGAAGGCAGAAGAGTGTTTGCATTGCTCAGCGCTGAAATGGCTCCTGCACGCGCTGCACGCATGGCGGCGGCGATTACTGGCGCTCCACGCAAATTGCTGTACGCGAAACCGGCGGACTGACACTGCCAGGTGTTCTCTCCCTGCCGCCACCCAGCCCCTCTCCGGGCGGGAGAGGGGCTGGGGGCGCCAGCCGAACGTTGGACGCTGCAGCTTGTGGCTAATCGCCGCCGAAGCTGTCTGCGAAGATCCTGTCGGTGGCCAGCCTTACGACAAACCCGTCGTGATCCGATACGCCGATCGCGGTCGTGCTGTTGCGCTCGTCCTGGTCGGCGGCATCGAGGTCGGCGCGGCCGTACTCGAATCCTGTGAACCAGGCCCGGGCCGGTGCGTTGAGCAGGGCGTGATCGAGTACTTGCATGATCGGCACATCGCGCCCGCGATCAAACGAGCTGACCTGGGTATAGCCGAAGATCTCGCCGAATTGCTCGGTGAACAGGAACGAGTACTGCTCGTTGGCGGGTAGCGAGGTCACCGCAT
>NZ_JBAWHJ010000106.1:0-3593 GCF_049593775.1 Dokdonella sp.
CCTCGCCTATGTCGGCATCACCCGCGCGCGTGAACATCTGCTGCTGTGTTACGCCGAAACGCGGCGCATGCACGGCATGGAAATGTATGGCCGGCCGTCGCGTTTTCTTGGCGAGATCCCGGCAGCCTTGCTCAAGGAAATCCGGCCGCGCGTGCAGGCGAGCCGTTCCATGCCTGCAGCTTCGCACGCCTCACTGGCCGAACAGAATCACAGCCTGAAGCTTGGTCAGCGCGTCAGCCATTCCAGTTTTGGCGAAGGTGTCGTGGTCGACTACGAGGGCACCGGCGCGCACACGCGCGTGCAGGTGAACTTTGAAGGAGCCGGACAGAAGTGGCTGGTGCTGGCGTATGCCAATCTTTCAGCCGTTTGATTGCGAGGCTCCATGCCGTGACGAAGAATGAGGGAAACGCGGCGCAGGGCTGGGTTGCAGCAACGGGCCAGGTGGTGACTGACCAGCGGTTGCGGTAGCGGAGCGATGACCAGCCGTTCGGCTGTTGTGAGGCGCCTCCCGCCTGCGCGGGCGTGACGGCCTGGCCGGCTGGTTGTTGCCAGGAGAGGTGGTGCTCGACGGATCTTGCCAATCCTGCGCAGTCAGGCATTCACACTTCAGCACCTTCCGTCGTCATTCCCGCGCAGGCGGAAATCGCTCTTGCTCGGAGACGGCAACAAAAAAAGCGGACCGAAGTCCGCTTTTTCCTGTTCTGCATCAAGTGCTCAACCGCGACCGCTTCGCGAGCGGAATTCGGCGAGGTTCCTGTCGACATCATCCAGCAACGGCCCGACCGCTTCTTCAGCCTTCTCGGTCGCATTCAAGGTGCTGAAATTGACCTGTGACTTGCTGCTGCTCCAGAGCGTGCTGCCGTCGGAAACCCGATAAGCCTTCACGCCCAGTTGCACGGTGTAGAGCGTCGACGCCTGACCGTAGTAGAACAACTCCTGTGAGCCGACCGGCTTGGCCTGGATGAAAACCACGGCATCGGCGCGTCCGGACAGTCGACCCAGATCAGGCGAGTTGCCAGAAACCTGGCCGCCCTCGATCACGCGGAATCCACGTCGCTGCAGCAGGCTGGCGATGGCATCACGCGCCGGCTCGGCAATGACATCATCCCCACCGATAACCACAGCGATGGTTGGCACACTTGGCTTGGCCGGTTTGCTCGGTGCTTTTTTCGGCACCATGGCCACGGCGACAGCTTCCTCTGCGCGCGGTGCGGGAACATTGCCTTGTGATTCCTCTGCGGCACGGGCGGCTGGCAGATCACGCAACGCGTCGACATCGGCCTGCGAAGCACGTGGGCCCGGGCCGTCGGCCCCCGTATCGGCCACGGCCACTGAATGGGTGTCGCCTGTTTCGGCGGAACCCGAATCCTCGCCGCTTGCCGCTGCGGTCGTATCGGCAGTTGCCGTCGTACCCGAATCGCCAGCGGTGGAGGAGGTGGAATCCGTCGAAGTTTCAACCATGGCAACCCGATCCGTCTCCGCGCTGCTCAGGCCCGGAATCTTGTCGCGGAAGGCCCAGGCACCGCCGATCAGACCCAGCACCAGAATGGCTGCGATGGCGATTGGCACGATGGAACTGCGTTTTTCGCCCGCACCACCCTGGCTCTCAAGCACCGATCGGCGCTCGAAGGCCTGGCCCGATGCGCCGGGCGCGGTTGCCGCTGCATCCTGTGACGGATAGGCCGGCGGCATCGGCTGCGAGGACGGGGTAATTCTTGTGTTGGCGGCACCCGAATTGGACACCGGCGTTTTTGGCAGGGCGTTCTGACCCGAGAACGGCGTCTTTTGCCCGACCATGGTGGCCGCTGCAGCCGAGACCTTGGGCACGATCGTAATCGGTCCGCCCTTGGCCACCAGCGGATGGGCGGCCAGATCCTGGGCCAGCTCGTCGCAGGTCTGGTAGCGATCGTCAGGCTCCTTGGCGATCATCTTCGACAGGATCCAGGCGATCTGCTCGTCGACATCCTCGTTCAGTTCGCGCACATCCGGAATCTCGGCGCGCACGACTTCGAGCATGAGGCCCAGTGGCGATTCATCGGTGAACGGCATGCGTCCGGCCAGCATTTCGAACAGCACGATGCCTAGCGAGAAAATATCCGAGCGCTGGTCGACTTGCTTGCCCAGACAGACTTCCGGCGACAGATAGCCCGGCGTACCGACGAACTCGCCGGTCGAGGTCAGCTTGTTGGACAGATCCTGGTTCGAGAGCGCGATGCCGAAATCGGCGATCTTGATCGTGCCGCGGCTGGAAACCATCAGGTTGCCCGGCTTGATGTCGCGATGGATCACGCCCTTGTCATGCGCCGTGGCGAGGCCCAGCGCGGTCTGGTAGATGATCTTCGCGGCCGGACCGGCGGCAACCTTGTGCTCACGCTTGAGCAAGGTGCCCAGTGATTCGCCCTCGACGAATTCCATGACAAAGAAGGTCTGACCCTCGTCATCACCGATGTAGTAGATCTGGATGATGTGCGGATCATTGAGCGCAGCCATGCTGCGTGCTTCGCGCAGGAAGCGCTCCTTGACGCCTTCGTCGTGGGCCAGGGAATCGGCCAGTACCTTGATTGCGACGTAGCGGTTGAGCGAGGACTCGTGTCCCTTGTAGACGACGCCCATGCCTCCACGACCCAATTCGGAAACGATGTCGTAGTGTCCCAATCGCGTTTTCATGCTTGTCTCCCAGGCGCGGCGCGCCAGTAATGATGCTGCGGGATCAAATGCTAGCACCCGATAGCAACCGGAATTCGCCCATTGCTTCGCATCGAAAAGCCGACTTCGGACACGCCCGGAATGCAAACCTGATCACACTATGAAGACGTTAGCACAGCAGAACCGGGGGTGAGACCACAGGCAGCCCGGTGTCATGCATGTTGCAACGCACAATCAGGTTGCCGCGAGACCGAACCGGAAAACCCCGAAGCAGGGCCGGACCAGATCGAATCCTCAGACCTGCATGCCATCAATCTCGATACCGAGGTCACTGCGGCAAATATCGGCGAACAGGGTGATGCTGTCGATGACCTGCGGGCAATGTTCGCGCATGGTCTGCTCGACTACCGCGACATCCGCAGGATCGCGCAAATAGAACTTCAGCATTGTTGCGGCAAGGCCGCGACTGGAAATCTCACTTCCGGCTGCTGCCAGCAGGCTTTCCAGATTGCGCAGGGTTTCCTCGAGCTGGGCGGCCGTATCGCCAGCGTGCACGGAAGCATGGCCGACCACCGCAGCCGTACCCGAAACCAGCAACTGTTCGGCTGGGGTGCGCGTGGCGCGGGCGAATGTCGGTGCCACCGGGCCATACTGGCGCGGGTAGGACCATGCGCTGACCTGGCGCGGATTTTCAATGGCAACTCCAGCCTGGCGCGCCGCCAGACCATAAACCTGCAGTACGCGAACACCGTCGCGCCGGCCAATCGCAGTCGCAGCCGAGTAACCGTTTCGTGCCGCTGGCGTGATGCCGCGGGCACGGCCACAGCAGAAATGACGGTAGCGTTCGTCGTCGCCTTCGCCTTCGTTGATGGCATCCATGTAATTCCACAAGCGCAGGATATGGGCACGTGCGCCATCTTCGAAGCAGCGTTGCTCGAGCAAGGTGC
>NZ_JBAWHJ010000107.1:0-9014 GCF_049593775.1 Dokdonella sp.
CAAAGAAGTGCAAAGTCACCCGCTTCCTGAAAACTGACTTGCAGCGCAATCAGTTCGTCGGGATCAACTGGACGGAAGCGGGTGATGCGCTCTTCGTCACGCCACAGGAGATGTGCGGGAACGCAGGATCCCGCCGTCGCGGGTGGGTCGCGTTCATCTTTCAACGCCTGCCAGATCTCAACGGTGTTGCATGCAGTCCTCAGCAGCCTGACGCTGGGATGGAACTCCAGGCGCAGCCGAGGCCATGCGTCAGCATCCAGCTGCCGGATATCCGACCACTGCGAGCGCGGCGCATCGCCAGCATCGAACGCGTCCAGCAGCAAACGCTCGAACTCGGCCAACTCGGATATCAGCGGGTGTGCCGCGAACGGTTCGGTAGCAGCCAGCCATGCCGGCGCCTGCGCTCCGAAGTGCCGAAGTGAGCGCACCCTGGAAGGACAGTCATTGACGAACCGTGTGCAAAACTCCTCCCACAACGCATCACCGAGATAGCGTGAAAGAACGGGATGGTCGGATTCCAGCGCTTCGCTGAGTCTCGAGTGATAGGCATTTGCATAGATGCCCAAGCCGATGTCGCTGTCGACGCGGCCCTGCTGACACAATCCACGCGGAAACTGCGCACCGCCGCGCACATGATCGAGGAAATGGTGCTCGAGGTCGCGAAGGGCGATCATGCGCACGCTTCCATCGTGGTGCCGGCCTCGATCACCGCGCCGATACGGCGCGCTTGTTCGAGCTCGGCAACCAGTTCGGCCAGAGGCGGAATATGATCATCCCGTTCGATCATCGTGGTGACCGACCCGATCTTTAGCAGCGTTCGTGCGTAGAGATCCCACACTTCCTTGCGTACGGGATGATCATGCGTATCGATCACGTAGTCGCCGTAGTCGCTATGGCCGGCCAGGTGGATTTGCCAGATTTTCTCGGCGGGCAGCCTGGCTACGTATGCGTCCGCGTCGAAGCCATGGTTTCGCGAACTGACATAGATGTTGTTGACGTCGAGCAGGATCCGGCAACCGCTGCGACGAACGATCTCGGCGAGAAATTCGGCTTCTTCCATTTCAGCGTCGGAAAAACTGATGTAAGTAGAAACGTTCTCGATCAGGATTTCCCGACCAAGGAAATCCTGGACTTCGCCGATTCGTGATGCAACATGCGTGATGGCCTCCGCGGTGTACGGCAGGGGCAGCAGATCATGGCTGTTGATGCCACCGTTTCCCGTCCAGCAGAGATGGTCGGACACCCAGATGGGTTCGACCTGCTTCGCAAGATCGCGCAACGCGCGAAGATAGTCGTGGTCAAACGGATCCGTACTGCCAATCGACAGCGAAACGCCATGCATGGCCAATGGATAACGCGAACGAATGGAGTCGAGATAATGCCGCGGCTTTCCACCAGCGACCATGAAATTCTCGGAGATGATTTCGAACCAGTCGACAGCAGGATTGTCCTGCAACACCGCGTCGAAATGCTCGGGTCTCAGGCCCAGTCCGTAGCCGTACAAAGGCCGGACGCCCGAAGCCGTGGCTTCGGGCGTCAGCGAACGCACGCCGTGGGCGCGATCAATCATCAGGACTTCGTGGTACCACCAACATCGGCGCAAGTGCTGGCCGGAATCGCGACGAAACCTTGCCCCTTGCAACCGCCCTGTCCCTTGCAGGCATTGTCAGCAGTCTTGCAATCGTTGTGTCCCTTGCAGGTATTCGCTCCGTAGCACTTTACGACGTCGCCCTGCTCGGCCTTGGCCATTCCTGCGGAGGTGTCCATCGTGCCACCCAGATCGGCACAGGCAGATTCTGTTGTAGCAACGAAGCCTGTGCCCTTGCAGGAGGCGGTGCCCTTGCATGCGTTCTCCGCGGTCTTGCAGTCATTGTGGCCCTTGCAGGCATTCACGCCCATGCAGTGTCCCACTTCTGCCTTGGCGGCTGCGTCACCGGCAAGCGCCTGACCCGAGGCACCAGCAAGACTGGCTGCGACGAGGGCGAGACTGAATCCGGAAATTCCAGCGCTTAGATTATTCATTGTGACTTTCTCCAAGTGTTCTTGCATTGTTGCGGCGTGACGGAAAACCCGTGCATTGGCCGCGTTTGAATCGATGAGCCTGAAAGCGCCCCTTCCACCATGACGATTTCGGGGCAGCGCGCACGCGCAAGGCTATAGACCCAGCATGCACGCACAATCTTTCATCGTCTGCAGAGGAACATGTGTCCGACTCACTTGCCCTGGCGGTTTGCGCTGCGCTGCAACACGAAATCGATTGAAACCGATCCGGGGTCGGCCACGCCCAGCCAGAGTAAAACTGCCAGGTAGGCAAACTCGCTCAAGGCCGGCGAAGAATCAAGCGGATCGACCTGATTACAGAACATCGCCCTTGAAGCCACAAACGTGGCTACGGTCAGTAGCGCAGAAAAAATGCGCGTTTACTGGCCAAGAATCAGCAGGATCCCGAAGACAAACTCGAGTCCTGATATAGAGGGAGCCGCCATGCCTGGCGCAAGGACACCTCATGCGCGAGAGCTCATCGTGACGGACGGAAGCGCACCCAGCTTCTCCAACCCCGTCCAGGGGAATACCCAGCCGGCGGATCTTGCGGATCAGCCAGGGCTGGTTTCCCGGATTGGCTCAGGGTGCCGCCCTGGGCAGGCGTGCGATCGTTGCCGCGGATCCAGGCGCGGCCCCGGGGGCTTGCTCAGAGGCACTCGCCACTCCATCGATCAGGGCGGACTTCCAGACCGTTTCTATGGCATCAAAATCACGATCCTCGCTTGCCAACATGACCAGCGAACCTTGACCCAGTGGCACTTCGCGTCCATGCATGCCGTCTTTGTCGAAATCGATACGTTCATGCGATGGCGAATCCGCTACGTAGAAGACGCTGACCGCGCCACTGCGCTCTGGCATGACCATGTGCACGGTCCGGTATGGCCCGGCTGGACACAGGTGTACGTAGTTGATCCCCTGCGGCACCGCGGACAACGCGACACCACGCGCGGCAAACGCGTCGATGACGGACTGGTCGCCAACCTCGCTGCCCGCTTCTGATGCTCCCACTTCATGGTGATGCATGTGCTCAACCACCAGCTTGGCCAACTCGGGCACGGCGTGTTGCCTGTTCGGCAATGCAACCAGCGCAATGACGATGGAGGCCGCGGCGGCGACAATCAGTGCTCCCAATCCACGCCTGCGTCTGCGGGAACGTGAGACCTGCCGATTCTCGGTTGTCTGGGCGAGCAGAATGCGATCTGAAAGGTTCGAGGGAATGGGCACATTGATGGCCTTTTGCAGGCGCAGTTCGAGCACGTCGGCTCGTCCACTGGCAGCGGCGCAATGCGGGCACGACTCCCGATGGGCAACAAAAGCCTCAAGGCTGCTGGCAGGCTCGCTGCCAAGGTGTCGACGGAATTCCAGGCAATTCATAGTTCACCCACTTGGGCAGCTGGGTCTTCGATTCCCAGCTGTCCTTTCAGTTTCTGCCGCGCCCTAAACAGCTGGGTCATCACGGCCGCTTCACCAAGATTGAGTTGATCGGCGATCTCGGCACAGGAAAATCCGCCAAGCACCTGCAGTACGAGAGGTTCGCGATACTTTGGATCGAGTCCGGCAATGGCCTTGCGCAAGGCCGATTCCTCGGTGCGTCGTTCAGGGGTTGGCTGCGGATCAGGCAGGTCCAGATCATCGATATCGTCCGATGGCATCGCCTTGCGTTCAAACAAACGCGCGTGTTCACGGCGCAGGATCGTGATCAGCCAGGCTTTCGCTGCACCGACCTCGCGCAGCTTGTCCAGTGCGCGCCATGCGCGGAGAAACGTGTCCTGAACCAGATCCTGGGCCAGTGCATCCTGACCGCACAGCCAATACGCATAGCGATACAGGTCTGTCGAGTGCCCGCGAACAAGGGCTTCGAATTGGTGTTGGCGACTGCTCATGAGCGAATGGACCGGCATCATTGCGGATTCCTTACATGGTGGGCCCATGTCTCGGCCCTGAATTCCGTTTTCCGGGTGGCGGCATCCGGTCATCGGCGTCCCACCGTGACCCGAGTCTCGGCGCACCCCACATCCGACGCAAGCACTCACGATGCGCGACCGGTCCCGATCCGGCACAATTCACGGTTCGCATCGCCCTTTCGTCGACGCATTGAAACCGGACACCATGACCCTGCAAGGCAATTACGAACAGATCGCGCTCAAGGACTACGCGGAGCGCGCCTACCTCGACTACTCGATGTACGTCGTGCTCGACCGGGCGCTGCCGTTTATCGGCGACGGCCTGAAGCCCGTACAACGCCGCATCATCTACTCCATGAGCGAACTTGGCCTCAGCGCCGGGGCCAAACCGAAGAAATCGGCTCGCACCATTGGTGATGTGATCGGCAAATTCCATCCGCATGGCGACAGCGCCTGTTACGAAGCCATGGTGCTGATGGCGCAACCATTTTCCTACCGCTACCCGCTTGTCGGCGGCCAGGGCAATTTCGGCTCGCAGGACGACCCCAAGTCGTTCGCGGCAATGCGCTACACCGAATCAAAGCTGACCCCGATAGCGGAAGCCCTGCTCGAGGAACTCGGCCAGGGGACCGTCGACTGGACACCCAACTTCGACGGCACGCTGAAAGAGCCCGCCTGGATGCCGGCGCGCATTCCGCATGTCCTTATCAATGGCACCACCGGCATCGCGGTGGGCATGGCCACGGACATTCCGCCACACAACCTTCGCGAAGTGGTGACTGCCTGCCTTCGTCTGCTTGACGATCCGGATGCCACCATCGCGGATCTCTGCGAACACGTGCCAGGCCCGGACTATCCGACCGAAGCAGAAATCATCACGCCGAAGAGCGACCTGCTGAATCTGTACACGACCGGCAATGGCTCCCTGCGCGCACGCGCAATCTATCAGCGCGAAGATGGAAACATCGTGATTACCGCGCTGCCCCACCAGGTATCGCCCTCGAAAATCATCGAACAGCTCGCCGCACAAATGCGGGCGAAGAAGCTGCCGATGATCGAGGACGTGCGCGACGAATCCGATCACGAGAACCCGATCAGGCTGGTCCTGATTCCCCGTTCCAGCCGTATCGATGCCGACGAACTGATGCCGCATCTGTTCGCCACGACGGATCTCGAGAAGAGCTACCGCGTCAATCTCAACATGATCGGGCTGGATGGACGGCCTCAGGTCAAGAATCTCAAGCAGATTCTCACCGAATGGCTGCGTTTCCGCACCGATACCGTTACACGTCGCCTGCAACATCGACTCGAGAAGGTCGAGCGCCGCTTGCACCTGCTTGAAGGTCTGCGCATTGCCTATCTCAATCTCGATGAAGTGATCCGCATTGTCCGCACCGAAGACGATCCGAAATCGGTGCTGATCAAGCGCTTTTCCCTCAGCGAGGAGCAAGCCGACTACATCCTTGAAACGCGACTGCGCCAGCTTGCTCGCCTTGAGGAGATGAAGATCAATGCCGAACGCGACGAGCTCGAACAGGAGCGCGCGAAGATCAACGTGTTGTTGAATTCCAAAGCCCGCCTGAAGACGCTTATCAAGGACGAACTGCGCGATGACGCCATGAAGTTCGGTGACGATCGTCGTTCACCGCTGGTCGCCCGGGCCGCGGCGCAGGCCCTTGATGAAGCTGCGCTCGTGACCAGTGAACCGACGACGATCGTGGTGTCGGTCAAGGGCTGGATTCGTGCTGCCAAGGGGCATGACATCGATGCTGCCGCGCTGAACTACCGCGAAGGCGACAGCTACCTTGCCAGCGCTCGCGGGCGCACTACGCAACAGGTCGCGTTCTTCGATTCCAGCGGCCGCAGCTATTCGGCAGCAGCTCACTCCCTGCCATCCGCTCGCGGCAATGGAGAACCACTCAGCGGGCGCTTCAGCCTGCCGGCAGGTGCACAGTTCGATACGTTGGCCATCGCCGACCCCGATACGCGTCTCGTGCTGGCGTCGACGTTTGGCTACGGCTTCGTCACCCGTTTCGAGAACCTGCTTGGCAGCAAGAAGGCCGGCAAGCAGCTGATGAACCTGGACGACAAGGCGCATGTGCTCAATCCGGCCATGGTCGAGGACTCGGCTCGTGACCGTATCGTGGTGGCAACCAGCTCGGGACATCTGCTCATGTTTTCGGTCGCCGAACTGCCCGAACTGGACAAGGGCGGCAAGGGCAACAAACTGATCGAAATACCGAAACCCAAACTGGCTTCAGGCGAACGCGTGGTTGGCGTGGCGGTAGTGGCCGAAGGCAAGGGTGAAGCCACCTTGTTCGCCGGGCAGCGCAAGCTGATCCTGAAGTGGGCCGACCTGGTCGAGTACGGCGGCAATCGGGCAACCCGTGGCAGCCTGTTGCCTCGCGGCTTCCAGCGCGTCGAGCGGATCGAGACCAGCGCATGAAAACCGGAGATTCCAGATGAGAAAACGCACATGCTGGATCATTCGGGGAGTCGTCGTGCTCGGTGTGCTGGCCGTCGCTCTTGCCGTCCTGGGCTGGCTGGCGTTGCGCGGCAGCCTGCCGCTACTTGACGGCCATGTGGTCACTTCGGAAGTCGTGGCCGCAACTTCGGTCGAACGCGACGAGCGTGGGACTGCCACCATTGCCGGCTCGAACCGAAGCGATGTCACCTGGGCACTTGGCTACGTCCATGCGCAGGAACGATTCTTCGAGATGGATTTGATGCGGCGAAGTGCGGCTGGCGAACTGGCCGAGCTGTTTGGCGTTGCAGCGCTCCCAATCGACCGGCGTGCGCGTGTGCACCGAATGCGTGCGCGCGCCGAAGCCACGCTGGCACTTCTACCGGAAGTCGAACGCACGCAGATTGAACGCTATCGTGATGGGGTAAACGCAGGGCTTGCCGCACTGGATACGCGGCCATTCGCGTACCTGCTGATGCAGACCAGCCCACGACCATGGGCGAGCGAGGATACGGTGCTCGTAGTCGACGCCATGTATTTCACCCTGAACGACGCCGACAATCGGCGCGAGCTCGCTTTTTCACGCATGCACGATGCTCTGCCGGAATCGGCGTGGCAGTTTCTTTCGGCAACCGGTGGTCGTTGGGATGCACCGCTGAGCGGGCCGCCAATGCGCTGGCCGGATCCGCCACCGATCGAAGATATCGACCTGCGCGCGCTCGACTCATCGCTGCTTGGCAACGATGACGCCGGATCCGATGATGTTCCGGGCAGCAACAGCTTTGCCGTCAGCGGAGCCCTTGCCGGCGGTGCCGGCTTGCTGGCCAACGACATGCACCTGGGCCTTGGCGTCCCGGGCATCTGGTTCCGTGTCCGCCTGATCTACCCGAATCCCCGTCGCCCAGGCGAAACCATCGACGTGGCAGGTGCCAGCTTGCCAGGCACGCCGGCTATCGTGGCGGGAAGCAATCGCTCCATTGCCTGGGGCTTTACCAACAGCTACGGAGACTTTACCGACTGGGTTCGCGTTGTAGCGGATCCCGAGGATTCCTCACGCTACCTGACTGCCGAGGGCAGTGCGCCGGTCAGCGCCGTACGGGAATCGATTCTGGTCAAGGATGCGCCGGCCGAAGTACTCGAAATCCGGGAAACACAGTGGGGGCCGATTCTCGCTGAAGATGTCGATGGAACGCCGCTCGCACTGGCATGGACCGCGCACCGTGAAGGCGCCGTCAATCTGGAACTGCTGCGCCTCGAACTGGCGGAGACCTCCGATGAAGGCATCGCCATCGCCCAGGCTGCTGGCATGCCCGCCCAGAACTTTCTCGTCGCCGATCGCTTCGGCAGCATTGCCTGGACCATTGCGGGACGAATTCCCGTGCGTATGGGCGGTTTCGATCCGAGACTCCCTGCGGACTGGAGCACCCCTGGAACGGGATGGAGCGGATGGCTCGCGGCGGCGGACTACCCGCTGATTTCCAATCCGCCATGGCAACGGCTGTGGACCGCCAACGCACGTACTGCCGACGAAGGGCCTCATCTTGATGCCCTTGGAGATGGCGGCTACGACCTGGGCGCTCGCCAACGCCAGATTCGCGACGATCTGCGTGGCAAGGAACAGTTCACGCCCGCGGACATGCTCGAGATCCAGCTCGATGATCGCGCACTTTTCCTTGAACCTTGGCACAAGAAGCTGGTGAACCTGCTTGAACACAGCGCCTCGACCCCGCAGCGCGCGCAGATTCGCAAGGCGCTCGAAGATTGGGATGGACGTGCGTCTATCGAGTCGGTCAGCTATCGGATCGTGCGAGCGTGGCGCAACGAGATCAAGGATGTCGTACTCGAAGCGTTCGCTGGTGCCGTGCGGGTGCGCCATCCGGACTTCGAGATGCCCAAGCTGGGCCAGAGCGAGCACGCCATCTGGATGTTGCTCGACAAGCAACCGCCAAACCTTTTGCCGCCAGGCTATCCGAGTTGGGAAGCGTTGCAGTCCGCCAGCCTCGATCGTGTTGCCGATCGGCTTGAATCACAACCCGGAGGAATTGCGGCGAGAACCTGGGGAGAGCGCAATACCGCTCGAATCACTCATCCCCTGTCCCGCGCCCTGCCCGGCTTTGTCGCGCAATGGCTCGACATGCCTGCCGACGAATTACCTGGCGACAGCAACATGCCGCGTGTGCAGGGGCCAAAGTTTGGTGCGTCGGAACGCTTCGCCGTAGCACCCGGAGACGAGGAACATGGCTATTTCGAATTGGCTGGCGGCCAAAGCGGTCACCCACTGTCCCCCTTCTACGGTGCAGGACACGCTGATTGGGTCGAGGGCAAGCCGACACCGTTCCTGCCTGGACCCGCGCGACATGCATTGCGGTTCGCTCCGGAGCACGAGTAGGCGGAAATTGAATTCAACAACTGAATTCAACAACGTAGCGGAGACGCAAAGTCCACCATCGAAGCCTGGGCCAGCAACGCGATTGACCAGCAAATCGGCTGTTGAAAACCCGGTAGGAGAGGCCTTCAGGCCCGATGCCGTTCGGCACGTTGCGGCTTTCGGCAGCCGAATGGCTGGTCAGAGCGCATCACGGCTGAAGCCGTTTCCTACGAAA
>NZ_JBAWHJ010000108.1:0-13944 GCF_049593775.1 Dokdonella sp.
GTGGGATTCTTCGGTTACCTCGCCATGCGGCTGATCCCCATGTATGTGGAGTACATGGGTGTGGTCCGGGCCATGGAGCAGTTGAAGGATGAGCCCAACGCTCGAAATCTCTCTCCCGAAGAAGTTCGAAGGAACTTGTCGCTAAAATTCAATACCCAGTATGTGGAGTACGACGCAATTACACCGGAAGCTATCCAGGTAAAGCGCGAAGGCAATGCTTCGACCTTGCGCATCAGGTACGAGCGCCGTGTTCCATTCATCCATAACATCGAGTTGCTGGCCACCTTCGACAAGACCGTCAGCTTGTCCGGCAATGGCTAGCGATTCTTCCGCACTAGGTTACAACTTCGCGGATTCGCTGCTGCTCGAACAAGCTCTGACCCACCGCAGCGCGGGACGACGCAACAACGAACGTCTGGAATTCCTTGGCGACGCATTGCTCAACCTGATCATTGCGGAGACCATCTATGAACGGTTTCCAAAAGCAAGCGAGGGAGAAATGACGCGCCTTCGGGCTGCTCTGGTCAATGGCAACGCGCTTGCAGAGCTCGCCCGCGAGGGGGAGATCGGCGATCTCCTCAAGTTGGGTCCTGGCGAGCTCAAGACCGGTGGATTCCGTCGTGATTCGATCCTTGCCGATTCGTTCGAAGCATTGATCGCAGCCATCTATCTCGATGGCGGCTGGGTCGCATGTCGTGATCATGTGCGGAGCCTGTTTTCCAGTCGGCTTGAAACTGCCGACGTGAAGATTTCCAAGGATGCAAAGACCACTTTGCAGGAATTGTTGCAGGCCAACGCGCTAGCCTTGCCTGCTTACGAGTTGATCAACACCCGTGGCGATGATCACGACAAGGAATTTGAAGTGGAATGCACCATCAATTCGCTGAATCTCAGCGCAGCGGGTAGTGGTTCGAGCCGCCGTGCGGCAGAGCAATCCGCAGCAGACTCCATCCTCGTCGAGGCCACAGCGGTCATCGCGGCAGGCAAGAAGAAGAGCAAGGCATGACGACTGATCCAACACCACCATTCCGCTTTGGCCAGGTCGCCCTCGTCGGACGCCCCAACGTCGGCAAGTCAACGTTGCTGAACGCATTGATAGGTGCAGAGCTCAGCATCGTTTCACCAAAGCCCCAGACCACGCGGCACCGGATTCTTGGCATTGCCACGCACGAACAGTCCCAGATTGCATTCCTCGATACACCCGGACTGCATCTCGGTGGCAAGCGGGCAATGAATCGCCAGCTCAACCGTGTCGCCCGGCAGGTTCCGGAAGAAGCAGACGCCATAGTCCATGTCATCGCAGCGCCCCGCTGGACGGATGAGGACGAACAAGTGTGGAATCTGGTCTCGAGGCAAGAAGCTCCGTGCCTGTTGGCTGTCAACAAGATCGATCGCGTCAGCGACAAGGCAGATCTCCTGCCGTTCGTCGCAAGAATCACCGAAACTCGAAAATATGCCGGGGTTCACTACCTGCGCGCCACGCATGGAAAGGGGCTCAAGGCACTGCTCTCGGATTTGGTAAAACTTCTCCCGGAAGCACCGGCACAGTATGCAGAGGACGACTTGACCGACCGCAGCGAGCGTTTCCTCGCTGCCGAGATGATCCGTGAGCAGCTCATGCTGCGCCTTTCGGAGGAGCTCCCTTATGCGACTACCGTCGAAATCGAACACTTCGAGCAGGTCGGAAAGCTGTCCCGAATCGCTGCGGCAATCTGGGTCGAACGGGAAGGGCAGAAGGCAATCGTCATTGGTGCTGGAGGCGCCCAGCTCAAGGCCATCGGCAGTCAGGCCCGCCGGCGCATGGAGAAACTGTTCGGCAACAAGGTTTTCCTCGAACTATGGGTCAAGGTACGTGAAAACTGGTCGGACGACGATGCATCTCTCAAGCAGTTCGGCTATACCAGCTGAAACCTGTTGCCAAGTCCAATCGTGCCGGAGCTGAGTTTCAACCGCCCCATGCAAGCGCGACGTTTTTCGGTATGCGCCAGTATCCAGAGTTGCGATCGACGTGCGCGTTGATGCCCAGCCAGGATTTGTTTTGCACGCTCGGGCCTATCGCGAGACCTCGTTGCTGCTTGAGTGCCTGACTCCTGAATTTGGCAGGGTCGGCCTGGTTGCCCGTGGTGTCCGCAGGGAGAAATCACGGATTCCGCGCGGATTGCTGCAACCTCTGCAAGCGCTGTGCCTCAGCTGGCTGGGCAATGGTGAGCTCTTCACCATGACCCATGCCGAAGCGACCGCGCCACCGATTCCCATTGTCGGCGAACGACTGTACTCCGGCATGTACTTGAATGAACTCGTTCTGCGGTTGTGCGCCCGAAGCGATCCGCAACCCGAACTGTTCGAACACTACTGCACCTGCCTGCATCGACTCGCCCACGGAGAGCCCGAAGGCTGGACCTTGCGTCGCTTCGAGCGGGACCTGATGATTGCGCTTGGCTACGGCCTGGTCCTCGACCGGGACATTGACGACGGCTCTGCACTGGAAGGCAACAGGCAATACAGCTATCTGATCGATTCCGGTCCGCAGCGATCAAGGTCGAGTCCCGGGGTATTGCGCGTCAGCGGCGCGGCATTGCTGGCACTGCATCAGGACGAACGCCCCGAGCCGGCCCACGAGCGTGAACTGCGGATACTGATGCGCGCCTTGCTTCAACACCAGCTCAATGGCGGCAGTCTCAATGCATGGGACATGCGAATGCGCAGTGCTGGCTGAACTTCATGTAGCCGCATTGACGGCATGCAATCATCCAAGCAGTACACGCGTTTCGGCACATGCGCGCAGGAACTCGCCGATTGAGCGGGCGGGCCAAGCGCTATTAGCCTGAATGTCTCGACGCAGACGCTGTGCCGCACTGGCTAGCTGACTTGCTCCGCAAAAACCCGCGGACGCATCAAGCATGTGCAGTCGGTCAAGCAAGGCTGGCCAATTCCTGTTCACCGCGCAGGCACTGATTTCCGCAGGCAGGGCATCAAGTTCAAGCGCAAGCAGGTTGCGCAACTTGGCCAGGATGGCGTGATCGCCACCGATCTTTTCCAGGGCGGAACCGTCGTCAAGTTGCTGCTTGCTACTGGCCTCTCCCGGCAGGTGGGATTCGAGCACCTTGCGCAGGTCTTCTATCCGGCAAGGCTTGATGATGACCGCGGAGAAACCTGCTTCTTTCAGCGACTCCCGATCAATGCCTGCATCGGCCGAGGTTGCTATGGCCGTCGAAACACACGAGGGTCCAATTCCCCCACGAATGGCATGCAGCGTATCCACCCCATTCCTCTGCGGCATGAGTGAATCGATGAGCATCAAATCGTAGCCATGCATCAATGCCAGTTGGCATGCTTGCAGGCCGTCCACCGCCTTGTCCACAACATGTCCAAGCGGCGCGATCGATTCGACGAAAAATTCGAGACTCAGCTCATTGTCATCTGCAACCAGAACCCGGGCCATGTGAAGAACTCCCTGTCACAACGGTCGAAGGATCAATCGAATCCGTCCTCGGGTCAACATGGCTCTGCGTTTCCGCGGCCATTCCGGGTCCGGGGCGGCTTGGATCGCTGCTAACATGCGCGGTCGCGAAATACCTCAAGGCAATCAGGAAACCCCAATCCCCCATGCAATTCATCGAAGTCGAAATAGAAACGCTCAACCACGATGGTCGAGGTGTGGCACGCGTCGACGGTAAAGCGGTTTTCGTGGCTGGGGGCTTGCCGGGCGAACGCGCCTTGGTTCGATATACCGCACGGCACCGCAGCTACGACGAAGCCAAGGTCGAGGAATTGCTGACCCGTTCGGCAGATCGCATAGATGCCCGCTGTCCGCATTTCGGCGGCTGTGGAGGCTGCGCGATGCAACACCTGTCTGCCGAGAAGCAGATACAGGCGAAAGAAAAGGTCCTCGCCGACAACTTTTCACGTATCGGGAAGGTTCGCCCCGATCACTGGCTGGCTGCGCTGACCGATCAAGCCTGGGGATACAGGCGCAAGGGCAGACTGTCGGTCAAATGGGTCGAGAAGAAAGGCAAGGCGCTGGTTGGATTTCGCGAAGACAATCCCAGGTTCGTGGCCGATCTTTCGGTCTGCCATACGCTCATGCCGGAAGTCGGTCAGCGCATTGCGGACCTGTCAGACATGATCGGTTCCATGCATGCTCGACGGGAGATTCCCCAGATCGAGATTGCGGCCGGCGATGATGTTGTCGCACTGGTATTCCGCAATCTCGTGCCGCTTGTGCAGGATGATCTGGACAAACTCATTGCATTTGGCCGCCAGCACGATCTTGCAATCTTCCTGCAACCGAAAGGGCCTGACAGTGTTCATGCGCTGTGGCCAGAAAAGACGATGCTGAGCTTCAGCGTGCACGCTTCCGACGTCAACCTGGTCTTCCAGCCACTCGACTTCATCCAGGTCAACGCTGGCATGAACCAGCGCATGATTGCCCGCGCGATCGACCTGCTCGAGCTGAATTCGACTGACAAGGTGCTGGATCTGTATTGCGGGCTCGGGAACTTCACCTTGCCGGTGGCCCGGCACGTTGCAGGCATCACCGGGGTGGAAGGGGATCAGGCCCTGGTTTCGCGGGCGGCGGAAAATGCCCGGCACAACGGAATCGAAAATGCGACGTTCCACGCTGCGGATCTGTCACAGAACCAGACCAATGTTCCCTGGGCCATGGCACGGTATGACAAGCTATTGCTCGACCCGCCTCGCTCGGGAGCGGCAGAAGTACTCGAGTACCTTCCGCGAAAGGGAACCGACCGGATTGTGTATGTTTCGTGCCATCCCGCCTCGCTGGCCCGCGACGCGGGCACCCTGGTCAACAGGCACGGCTTTCAGCTCGTTCGAGCCGGTGTCATGGACATGTTCCCGCATACCGCACATGTTGAATCAATCGCATTGTTCGAGCGCTGATCGACCGGTAGGATGTGATGCCAGAAGCCAGTCCATGGCGCAGGCAGATCCAGGATCCACTCCCATCCATGTTGACCCCTATACGCGAGGCAGATGACAGATGTTGATCATCGGCATTCCCCACAAGACACTGAGTGACGAAGATCGAGTCTGGCTTTCGGCGAAACACGTCAGTGGAGTCATCCTGTTCAGTCGGAATTTCTCCAGTCGTGACCAGATCACCTCGCTGATCGACGATATTCGCATGGAACGACCAGACGATCCGTTCCTGATCTGCGTGGACCAGGAGGGCGGGCCAGTCCAGCGTTTTCGCGATGGATTCACACGGTTGCCGGCACTCGCAAAACTCGGTGAGCTATACGAGACGGATTCCAAGCGGGCGCTCGCACTCGCCGAAGAGCACGCCTGGTTGATGGCCAGTGAAATGCGCGCCATCGACGTGGACCTCAGCTTCGCCCCGGTGGCCGACCTTGGGCGCGGAAACATCGCCATTGGTGAACGCGCGTTCCATGCCGATCCGGCCATAACTTCCGACCTTGTGCAAGCGTATGCTCGCGGCATGCATCTGGCTGGCATGGCCGTTACCCTGAAACATTTCCCAGGTCATGGCTCGGTCATCGCAGACACCCATTTCGACGTGGCTGATGATTCGCGTTCGCTGGACGACCTGCGCGCCGCCGATCTGGTGCCCTTTGTCGATGGCATCGCAGCCGGAGCCGAGGCGATCATGCTGGCGCATGTGACTTATCCTGAAATCGATGTGTTCGCAGCGGGTTATTCGAGAACCTGGATCGGAGATATCCTGCGCAAGGAAATCAAGTTTGGTGGCATCGTCATTGGCGATGACATCGGCATGGCGGCAGCGGAATCCATTGGTGGTATTCCGGCACGCATCGAAGCCCATCTCAACGCAGGCTGTGATCTTGTCCTCGCGTGCAGTCCGGCCATCGTCGAGGAAGCGGTGACATCGAGCGCGCATCTTCCGGTTTGTCCCTCTGCACGTGTCGAGAGCCTGCGCGGTGCCGTGGCGCCAACCTGGGAAGCCCTCGTCGACAATCCAAAACGGGACCAGATAATTGATCGACTGACTGAATTCATGCCGGATCCGGGGAAGAAATGAGCCGCCCAGAACTCGCCGAAGCCCTGGAAAAGGCTGATCTCATTCATGATCATGATGCCTTGCGTTCGGCAATCGCCAGGATGGGCCAGGAAATTGGCAAGACGCTGACCGGCAGTTCGGCGATCTACCTGAGCATCATGCAGGGTGGGCTCATTTTCGCCGGACAACTCGCCACGGAAATCGATGCCTTGCTGGAGTTCGATTACGTCCATGCAACGCGATTTCGTGGCACCACGACCGGTGGAGAACTGAAGTGGAAACGTCGCCCCGACTTATCCCTCGCTGGACGGACGGTGCTACTCGTCGATGACATACTCGACGAAGGCCACACATTGAACGCCATTCGTGAATGGTGTTATGCGGAAGGCGCGGCAAAAGTTCTGCTGGCTGTGCTCTGCGAAAAACGCCATGGCCGCACCGTGCCCGGATTGGCTGGGGATTTCGTCGGAGTGGAAGTCCCTGACCGCTATGTCTTCGGCTACGGCATGGACTACTACGAACAGGGGCGCAACCTGCCCGGGATCTACGCGCTTTGAATGCCGGCGATCCTCCAGTTCTTGCGCTGATCGGCGGTACCGGCCTGTATCAACTCGCTGGTCTTGACGATATTTCCGAACAGCGCATGGATACCCCATGGGGAAAGCCGTCCGATTTGGTCGTCACGGGCCAGCTTCATGGGCGTCGGCTTGCCTTCCTTGCGCGCCATGGCAACAAGCATTCCATCGCTCCACATCAGATCAATTACCGCGCCAACCTGCATGCATTGAAGGAACTGGGTGCAAACCGGGTCATCGGTATCAATGCCGTTGGCGGAATCCGCGATGACATGGGCCCACGAGTACTGGTCGTGCCTGACCAGATCATCGACTACACGCACGGTCGCATCACAAGCTTCTGTGACGGAGGCGACGTTGCTGTCCGCCACATCGATTTCAGCGAGCCATATTCGGCTTCGATGCGAAACGATCTGCTCGACGCCTGCCGTAGCGCAAAGGTCGATGTGGTTGACGGAGGTTGCTACGGAGCTACCCAAGGCCCACGCCTTGAGACTCGCGCCGAGATCACCCGGATGAAGCGGGACGGGTGCGATCTGGTCGGTATGACAGGCATGCCTGAGGCAGCTCTGGCCCGTGAACTGGATCTCGACTACGCGTGTCTTTCACTGGTCGCGAATTGGGCGGCGGGATGCGGTGATGAATCGGAAATCAGCCTCGAGGAAATCTTCGCCAATCTCGAGCAGGCGACCGCGCAGATACCGGCCATTCTCGAAGCCTTGCTTGCTTAGCCAAAGCTGTTCAGGCAGCAAACTGCAGTCGGGCCAGATCCGCGTACAGGCCACCTTCGCTCAGGAGTTCCGCATGGGTCCCCTGGGCAATCATGCGACCTCCATCGAGCACGATAATGCGATCCGCCTTCTGTACCGTGGCGAGGCGGTGTGCGATGACCAGGGTAGTGCGCTTGTTCATCAGTCGCTCGAGGGCATGCTGGACGAGTTGCTCGGACTGCGCGTCCAGGCTGGAAGTGGCTTCATCCAGTAGCAGGATGGGCGCATCCAGCAGAAGTGCCCGGGCTATGGCAACCCGTTGCTGTTGGCCTCCCGACAAACGCACGCCGCGTTCGCCAAGATAGGTTTGATAGCCTTCGGGCAGCGCACTCAGGAATTCGTGGGATTCCGCAGCCCTGGCCGCGGCTTCGATGGCGTCGTCATCGGCGTCAATTCGGCCGAAACGGATGTTGTCGGCCGCGCTCGCGCCGAACAGAACCGGATCCTGCGGCACAAGGGCGAAACAACTGCGCAATTCGGCCAGATCAAGGGATTTCAGATCTTGCCCATCAATCGTGATGCGCCCACCCTGGGGGTCATGGAATCTTTGTAGAAGCTGGAACAGCGTGGTCTTGCCTGCGCCAGACGGTCCCACCAGAGCTACTGTCTGGCCTGGCTCTATGCTCAAGGAAAGATCTGAGATAGCTGGCTTGTCCGGCCGCGACGGATAGCGGAATTCGACATGTTCGAAACGCAGTGCGCCACGGACAGGTTGACCAAGCAGTTCGACGCGTTCCGGCGAACGGATGCCTGCTTCGGTATCCAGCAGTTCGCTGATCCTCCCAAGCGCTCCTGCGCATCTCAGCAGCTCGCCCCATACTTCGGTCAGCCCACCGACCGATCCCGCGGCAACGACCGCATACAGGACGAACTGGGCAAGTACACCAGCGTTCATTTCGCCATCAATGACCTGGTGCGCACCTGCCCATAGAACGAGCGTGATTGCACCAAAACTGAGCAGAATAACCAGCGCAGTCAGCACGGCTGTTGTTCCGATGCGTTTGCGCGCCGTGGCCAGGGCCAGCAGAACCGCTTTGGTATAGCGATCGCGCTCGCGCGGCTCTCGCGCATAGGCCTGCACGGTGTGTATGGCATTGAGCGACTCTGACGCGATCGCGGACGAGTCGGCGATGCGATCCTGGCTCTCGCGCGAGAGTTTCTCGACCCGGCGCCCAAGGAATACGATGGGGAGGATCACCGCCGGGATGACCAGCGCGGTAAGCCCGGCAAGGCCTGGGCTGGTCACGATCAGCATGGTTGTCGACCCGATCAACATGACTACACTGCGCAACGACAGTGACAGGGTCGACCCGACCACGGTTTGAACCAGCTCGGTATCCGCGGCAAGTCGGGATACCAGCTCGCCGGAACGCGTACGTTCGAAGAAGGCCTGGTCCAGGGTCAGCAGGTGCGAGTACAGGCGCGTTCGCAAGCTTGCTGCGACCCTTTCTCCGAGCAGGGTCACGCAAAAATATCTGGAAGCACCGGCAATCGCCATGATCACCGCAACACCGAACAGGCCGATGAATCCCGCGTTGAGAAGGGCAGGGTCGGTCTGCCCGAAGCCGCGATCAATCATGAAGCGCGCTGCTGCCGGCAAGGTCAGTGTGGCAGCAGAGGAGATCGCCAGAAAGAACAACCAGCCGAAAATCAGCAGTCTCTGTTCACGAATATAGGGGATCAGTCGACGGTAGGCACCAAGCTTTCTCGGAGCCGGATCTTCAGCATTGGGCATGGGGATGATTCACTGGGGTTCGCAATCGAATGGGACTGCCTGGCCTCAATTTCAAGGTTCGACCAGCGATTCATCGCGATGCGAAAGCCGTCGACTAGCTGTTGGGCACCTGTTGCATCGACACCAACTCAGCTTTCATCGACGGTCAGGACAGCCTTGCCCCTGCTCAGATCCTGCACGAAATTGCCGAATTTCGACGCTTGTGCTGTCGGCATTCGCAGCTCGAGCAGAACTCCATCGACATCAAACGCTTCATCGGTCTTATCCGCGCCAAAATCTTGCAGCCTTGCGTTCAGGATGGGTAGGAGGCTGAACTCCAGCTTGAGTCTTCCTACAACGGTGTCGACGATCTCGCTGCGCGGCGCCTGGCGCAGACATTCCGCTGCACAGCCTCCGTAGGCCCTTGCGAGCCCACCGGCTCCCAGCTTGATGCCTCCATACCAGCGCGTGACCACGACAGCGACCTGGTCGAAGCCCTGACCTTCGATTGCCTGCAGGATGGGACGACCTGCCGTGCCGCCCGGCTCCCCGTCATCGGAAAAGCGATAGGCTTGCCCGATGCGATAAGCCCAACAATTATGCGTCGCCAAAGGGTCACTCGATTCAGCGATGGCAGCCAACGCTTTTGCCGGATCATCAACCGGTATCGCCAACGCGAGGAAACGGCTTTTCCTGATCTCCTGCTCCAATCGAGCTTCCGCAACAAGGGCATGCAAGGTTGTCACGGATCCAGTTGAAGCAAGGATTCCGATAGTGGCCAATCGGGATACAGGGTACGAAACGCGCGCAGATTCTCCACGGCGTCGTCGCGTCGACCGCCATCCATCAATTGCCCTATTTCTTCGAGCCAGGCCTGTGGCGGCAATTGCATGTTGCGACTCAATGAGCTTTCGGGGTGAGATGGAGCTGCAGCAGGAGCGGCAGGCTGGCGCTTCAACGCAGATTTTCGCGACTCCGCTATTACCGCGTTTCCTGCGGCTCGTGGTCCAAGGTCCTCTGCATTTTCCGAAGAGGTCTCTTGCAGAAGCTCTGATTCATCCACTGCATTGCCTGATTGCGCCGGAAAAGTCTCGGCTTCCGTTCTCTGTGGTACGGCTGCGGAATCCTGCGGCACAACTGACTTGCGCAGAGAGCTGCGCATCCCGGGAGCGGCTGGAATGGAGGGCGCCGTTGGAGCGGCAACTTCGGGGGTTGCCGATGATGCGTCCGCTTGGCTGGACTGTCCAAGTTGTGATTCAAGCAACTGCCTGGACTCCGACGGGGCTTCGGAGTCGCGCATGATCAGGTCGCTCTTTATCTTGCTGCGAGGTCGAGGCTCTGTTATGGCCTCTACGGGCACGATACGGGTGTCCTGTGTCCTCTGCGAACCATCCGGCACGCTTTCGCGAGATTGCATCTGCTTGCCAACCTGCCAGGCAATACCAGCCGCCAGCACGACTCCGGTGACCGACCCCATGGCCAGCGCCCAACGCTGCGCTCGCGGCGCATGTTCACCACGAACCGCCCTCGCCGCAGTCGCCAGAATGGCGCGATCCAGTCGACGGGGAGGTTCCGGGCGTGAAAGGCGACCATAGATTGCGCCGAATTCTCCGGCATCTTCGTCGAACAGACGTTCGAGGTCCTGCTCAGGGGGCAATCGCCTGGTCATGTTTCAAACCTCGCCCGGACACGCGCCAGAGCATAGCGAAGCCGTGATTTTACCGTTTCCCTGCCAACCCCGGTTACCGCTGATATTTCCTCCAGCCCAAGACCATTTTCCATACGCAACAAGAAGGTTACACGCTGTTCTTCAGGTAGCTCCTCAAGTGCAAGCTGCAGTCGTCGACGCTGCTCGAATTCACTCAGGACGCGATCGGGCTGCTCCTCGTCGGGCGCATCCAGGCGATTGAACACGACTTCGGTCTCTTCCGCCGATGCTTGCGGACGTGTTCGCCGAAAGCGGTCGATGAGCAGATTGTGCGCGATCTGCAATAGCCAGGTAGTGAATTTCGCCTCGACCCGGTAGCGCTCACGCGCAGCCACCGCCCGGCTCCAGGTTTCCTGGAACAGTTCGTCGGCATCGGCTCGTTGGCGCAGGGAGCGCAGCAGGAACCGGTACAGCGTGCCGCGGTGCCGCTCATAGAGCCTTTCGAAGGCCTGCAGGTCACCCCCGGCATAAGCGAGCATCAATTCTTCGTCCGTTCGTTCAGTCCCCATGGCTGCGAGGTTAAGGCAATCCATGGGGGTCGTCATCAGCATAGTTGCGTTGTTCAACGTACCGACACGTGTTTCGGGGTTTATGGCCTCCGCTGAGGCGTGGCATGAATTCCCGCCTCATCCATCCGATATCCGGCATGGCCAGTCCCGAAGTTGGGCGCTCGACCTACTCGATCTGCTCGCGTGCCCAATTGGCATCCAGCGCTTCCATTGCATCAAGTGGCTTCAGCTTGGCGGCCTTGTCGAATGCTTCGGCAACATCGTCTTCGCGCTTGTCTCCATGCAGGAGCAAGAGTCCGTTGCCATACTCGATCCAGGCGATCGGCGAGGCAGGGGTCAGCTTGAGGGCTCCTTTCAAGTGCTTTTCCGCATCTGCGGCGTTTGCGCCATAGGTCAGTTTCGCCAGCATGCCTCCGACCTTGTCGACGATCTCGGCATGGTAGAGCCCCAATGCCGTCATGGCTTCGGCGTGTTTGGGCGCCATCTTTAACGTGGCATCAAGGGACTCACGCACCTTGCCCGCAAGTCCCTGGGCCAGGGCCTTGGCAATCGAGATCGACTGGCTCAGTCGTCCCATGGCATAGGCTCTTCTATAGTGGCTGTTGGCCAGGTCGGGCAGGGCGACCAGCGCTTCGTCGGACATGCGCACGAGATCCTCATAGCGCGTCGTTCGCGCGTCATCGTCTTCGACCAGGTAGGTCGCATGGATGCCCGCAGCCTTTATCGCCACCGAGGCGCCGATGGCCTTGAGTGCGGTGCCGGCCTCGTAAGCCTGCTGGAAATCACCGCGATGAAAGTCCCGCCAGGCATCCTGCAGTTGGGCTGCTATCCCTGCCGGGTCCTTGCCCAGTTTCGGGTTCGCCTTGAGCAGTCCGGCCACGTGTTTTTCATCGGGGTAGGGTTCCAGGTCACCGGCGTGAAGTTTCGCCCAATTCTTTTCCAGCTTGTCGCCCGCGAAATCATGGGCCTTGTTCTTGTGCGGGAAAGCAGCCCAGTTCTTCTTTGCCATGTTCGATCACTCCCGGTCGTATTTCCACATCCTGCACCTGCACCACGGCTGGCGGCAAGCCGGTAAACTTCTCGCACGAGCGGTGTGCAGCACGGCCATGCTTCTCGTTCCTGACCATCGGTCGACAACAACACCCGAATTTTCGATGAACAAGACGACATCGCACTCCAACCCGGCAATCCGCGCCGTCGAACTGCGCCAGCTGCTCGAGGACGCCAATTACCGCTATCACGTGCTTGATGATGCACAGATTCCGGATGCGGACTATGACAAGTTGATGCGCGAGCTCGAGACTATCGAAGCCGAGCATCCCGAACTCGCCTTGGCCGATTCACCGAGCCGGCGCGTTGGTGCTGCGCCGTCGCGCGAATTCGCCGAGGTCCGCCATGAGTTGCGCATGCTCTCCCTGGCCAACGCTTTCAGCGGCGAAGAAATCGAGGATTTCGTGCGCCGGGTGGAGCAGCGCCTGGAGACGGAGGATCCACTGTTTTCCGTGGAGCCCAAGTTCGATGGGCTCGCGATCAGTCTGCGCTACGAGAATGGCATCTTCGTGCAGGGAGCCACCCGCGGCGATGGTGAAACCGGTGAGGACGTCACGGTCAATCTGCGCACCATCAAGGCAATTCCTCTGCGTTTGCGCGGTGAAGGCTGGCCAGCCGTGCTTGAGGTGCGTGGTGAAGTCTACATGCCGCGTGCGGAATTCGAGCGCTACAACGCCCGCGCCCGTGAACACGGCGGCAAGGTGCTTGCCAATCCACGCAATGGTGCGGCCGGTTCCTTGCGTCAGCTCGATTCCTCGATTACCGCATCACGGCCGTTGGCATTTTACGCCTATGCCCCCGGCGCGGTCGAAGAATCCGCACTGCCAAGAACCCATTCCGCGCTGATGAATAAATTTCGCGAATGGGGAATCCCGGTGAGCTCGTTGGTCGAGACTGCGCGTGGAGCCAAGGGTTGCCTCGACTACTATCGTCGCATCGGTGAACAACGTGATGCGTTGCCGTTCGATATCGATGGCGTCGTATACAAGGTTGATGATCTTGACGCGCAACGTGAACTCGGTTTCGTCGGACGCACGCCGCGCTGGGCAATCGCGCACAAGTTTCCGGCCCAGGAGCAAAGCACCCGAGTCCTCGCGATCGACATCAATATCGGCCGAACTGGTGCAGCGACCCCCATTGCACGACTTGAACCGGTGCAGGTAGCTGGTGTTGTCGTCACCAATGCCACTTTGCACAATGCCGATCAGATAGAGCGCCTCGACGTGCGCGTCGGCGACATGGTCATCGTGCGCCGTGCGGGTGATGTGATTCCCGAGGTTGTGCGCGTGATCGAAGAGCAACGGCCGGCCGATACCGTGCCATGGCAGATGCCAGGCCATTGCCCGATCTGCCAGTCCGAGCTGGTGCGCGAAGAGGGCCAGGTTGTATGGCGTTGCTCGGGGGAACTTATTTGTCCGGCCCAGCGCAAGGAAGCCATCATTCATTTCGCCGCGCGTCGTGCGATGGATATCGAGGGTCTCGGCTCACGCCTGATCGAGGATCTTTGCGATCTCGGCTTCGTCATTTCGGTCGCCGACTTATACAAGCTTCGACTGGACGATTTTGTCGAGATGAAACGTCGTGCCGACGAACGCGATGGCACAACACCGGATACCG
>NZ_JBAWHJ010000109.1:0-2946 GCF_049593775.1 Dokdonella sp.
CCGCGATCTGAACCTCACTGAATTTCGACTTGCGCATAAAACCCTCCGTTGGGGAGAGTCTCTACTTTTCTTTGGCTCCACTCTAGGGGCTATTGACCAACTGAAATCCAAGGGGTTTACTCGCGTATGCGTGACCGATACAAAGCTCCTGCGCTGTTGATGTCCACCCAGAACTGACCCACTTGGCGGGGTAATTTCCATCCAAAATTGACCCACCTGATTTCACTACCCTGATCATTTTGTGCTCAGGGGACTTCAGGAGTGATCACAGTGGGCATGTTGGCCAAGATTCGGCGGATGTACTTCCGCGACAAGCTGTCGTTGCGCGAGATTGCCAGGCGCAACGGTATCTCCCGCAATACCCTGAGACGCTGGTTGCGCCAGGAAGACGTGACCGAACCGGTGTATCCGGCACGGGTGACACCGAGCATCCTTGATCCTTACCGCGAGCAGCTTGAGGCGTGGCTGAGCGCCGACCGGCACCGGCCCAAGCGGGATCGACGCACCGCACGGGTGATGTTTCAACACTTGCAGGCACAAGGCTATCCGGGTGGGTATGGCCGGGTCGCGACCGCGGTCCGCCGTTGGCACGCCGAGGGCGGCGCCACGCGGCATCGTTCGGCGTTCGTGCCGTTGCGCTTTGAACCGGGCGATGCATTCCAGTTCGACTGGAGCTGCGAGTACGCCGTCATCGGCGGCGTGCGCAGGCGCCTGGAGGTCGCTCACGTGAAGTTGGCCGCGAGCCGGGCCTTCCTGCTGGTCGTCTATCCGATGCAAAGCCACGAGATGCTCTTCGATGCGCATAGGCGCGCCTTTGCCGCGTTTGGTGGCGTGCCGCGTCGGGGCATCTACGACAACATGAAGACGGCCGTCGATCGGGTCGGCCGCGGCAAGGAACGCACGGTCAATGCGCGCTTCCTGGCCATGTGCGGGCACTACTTGTTCGAACCGGAGTTCTGCAATCGTGCCGCAGGTTGGGAGAAGGGTGTCGTCGAGAAGAACGTGCAGGATCGCCGCCGTCAGTTATGGACGGAAGCCGGCCAGCGGCACTGGCCGATGTTGGCCGATCTGAACGCCTGGCTGACGAGCGAGTGCCGCGCCGCCTGGGACGTCATGGCCCATCCGGACTGCCCGGATCTCACGATCGCCGAGGTCTGGCAGAACGAGCAACCCCAGTTCATGCCCAACCCGGCGCCATTTGATGGCTACATCGAGCAGCCGGTCCGGGTCTCGGCTACAGCCTTGATCCATTTCCAGCGCAATCGCTACAGCGTGCCCACAGAGGCGGCGCATCGGGTCATCAGCCTGCATGTTTATCCCACCGAACTGGTGCTGGTGGCCGAGGGCAAGGTACTGGCACGACATGCCCGCTGCTTCGAGCGCTATCAGACTCACTACGACTGGCAACACTACATTCCGCTCGTGCAGCGCAAGCCGGGCGCACTGCGCGATGGCGCACCGTTTGCCGAGATGCCGGCACCATTACGCTCCCTGCAACACCATCTGTTGCGCCGACCTGGCGGTGACCGAGTCATGGCCCAAGTGCTTGCCGCCGTGCCGGTACACGGACTGGAGGCCGTGTTGGTGGCGGTGGAACTGGTGTTGGCATCCGGCGCACCGAATGGCGAACACGTCCTCAACGTGCTGGCACGACTGAGCGAACCGGTCCTGCCGCGGGAGAGTATCGCTACAACACTCACCTTGACCCAAGAGCCTCAGGCCAACGTCAATCGCTATGACGCCCTGCGATCTGCGCAAGTCCGGGAGGTGCGTCATGGCCATTGAACTGATCGCGCGCCTGCGTCAGATGAAGTTGCATGGCATGGCCTCGGCCTGGCCGGAACTGGTGGCCATAGCCCGCCAGCGCGAACTGGATCCGGAGCACTGGCTCGCGGAGTTGCTTGCCGCCGAGGGTGCCGAACGGGAAGTGAAGAGCCAAGCCAATCAGATGAAGGCAGCGCGCTTCCCGGCACACCGGGATCTGGTCGGCTTCGACTTCACCGAGGCCCACGTCGACGAAGCGCTGGTGCGTCGCCTGCATGAATGTGCGTTCTTGGGCAGCGCGCAGAACGTCGTGCTGATCGGTGGCCCGGGATCAGGCAAGACTCATCTGGCCACCGCTATCGGTATCGAAGCCATCCAGCACCATCATCGTCGCGTGCGCTTCCTGTCGACCATTGAGCTGGTCAACACACTGGAACAAGAGAAGGCCGCGGGTCGCCAGGGCAAGATCGCCCAGCGTTTGAGCTATGCCGATCTGGTCATCCTCGATGAACTCGGCTACCTGCCATTTAGTCAGGCAGGCGGTGCCTTGCTATTCCACTTGCTCTCAACCCTGTACGAACGCACCAGCGTCATCATCACCACCAACCTGAGCTTCACCGAATGGGCCAGCGTGTTCGGCGATGCCAAGATGACCACAGCCTTGCTCGACCGTCTGACCCATCACTGCCACATCGTGGAAACCGGAAACGATTCCTGGCGATTCAAAAACAGTTCCGCAGCTACCACACCGCGAAGGCGAAGCAGTCCATCCAAAACAGGAGACAAGAAGACAAACCAGAACGACTTATCCACAACCGAGTAGCTACACTACGCAAACCGAGGGTGGGTCAGTTTTCGATGAAAACCCCGGGTCAGTTTTGCGTGGAAATCAACACTCCTGCGCCCCAGAGAGTATTGCGTAGCTCCCTTTTCCGGCACTCCTTCTTCGTTCTCTGGACCTGGAGGAGCTTGCATTTCGTGGCGATCTTCGTAGCCACAGATAAACAACCGGGACACCCACAATCCCTCAAACACGAACAACCGGGACACCCACAATCCCTCAAACCACAACTGGGACACCCACAATTCGCCCTGGCAGCACCTGCCAGAACGATCTGGTCACGACAACGACCGAAAGTTGGCTTGGCGCCCGATTAAAGGGCCGAATTCCCTGGCCTTCGG
>NZ_JBAWHJ010000110.1:0-6367 GCF_049593775.1 Dokdonella sp.
GCAATCAGCATTTGAAATCGGGCAGGTTCGGAAATGCCCGGCAACCGGCATAGCGCGCCTGCGTTGCCAGCGATTCTTCGATACGCAACAGCTGGTTGTATTTCGCAACACGATCGGAGCGGCACAAGGAACCGGTCTTGATCTGCGTGGCAGAAGTAGCCACGGACAGGTCGGCGATCGTCGTATCCTCGGTTTCGCCCGAACGATGCGAGATCACCGCAGAGTAGTTGGCCGCCTCGGCCATGGCGATCGCATCGAGGGTTTCAGTCAGCGTGCCAATCTGATTCACCTTGATCAGGATGGAATTGGCGATGTGCTTGTCGATTCCCTGCCTGAAAATCGAGGTGTTGGTGACGAAAAGGTCATCCCCGACCAGTTGCACGCGCTTGCCGAGACGCTCGGTCAGTTTCTTCCAGCCATCCCAGTCGCCCTCGGCCATGCCGTCTTCAATCGTGATGATCGGATACTTCGCACACCAGTCCGCATAGAACTCGATCAACTGGTCTGGCGTGAGCACCTTGCCTTCGCCTTCAAGGTGGTAGGCGCCATCCTTGTAAAACTCCGAACTGGCCACATCGAGGCCGAGCCAGATGTCCTTGCCGATGGCATATCCGGCCTTGTTCACCGCTTCGAGGATCGTCTCGATCGCTTCTTCATTGGACTTCAAGTTGGGGGCGAATCCTCCCTCGTCACCGACCGCGGTAGACAATCCACGGCCCTTGAGCACCGATTTGAGTGCATGGAAGATTTCCGTTCCTGCACGAAGGGCCTCGGCAAAATTCGGCAGGCCGACCGGCAGCACCATGAATTCCTGCATGTCGACGTTGTTGTCGGCATGTGCGCCGCCATTGACGATATTCATCATCGGCACTGGCAACTCCGGCGCGCGATCACCCGCCAGATGCTTCCACAATGGCAGTTTCCGCGACGCTGCAACCGCATGTGCATTGGCCATCGAAACGCCGAGCAGCGCATTTGCGCCGAGCTTGCCCTTGTTCGGCGAGCCATCCAGGGCAATCAGTTTTTCATCCAGCCCGCGCTGATCGTTCGCATCGAATCCGCTCAGGGCATCGGCGATTGTCGTATTGACGTTGGCAACGGCATTCCTGACGCCCTTGCCGAGATAGCGTGAATTGTCGCCATCGCGCAATTCGACCGCTTCCCGGGAACCGGTCGAAGCACCGGAGGGCACCATGGCCCGGCCAAACGAGCCGTCTGCCAGGGTGACTTCGGCTTCCAGCGTGGGATTGCCGCGTGAGTCGAGGATTTCGCGTGCGTGGATCTTGCTGATCATGCTCATGGAGTCTCTGTTTTCTCCGTAGTTCAATGCCGGACAAACTTCAGGCGTTTTCGATCAAGCCGCTCTTCTTGGTCAACTGGTCCAGGCCCATGATGGACTCGAGCAGTGCCTCCATCTTCCCCAGCGGCCACGCGTTGGGGCCATCGCTGAGTGCCTTGTCGGGATCAGGATGGGTTTCCATGAAGATGCCGGCGATGCCGACTGCCACTGCGGCTCGCGCAAGTACGGGTACGAATTCGCGCTGGCCACCGGATTTCCCGCCTGCCCCACCCGGCAATTGCACCGAGTGCGTCGCGTCGAACACGACCGGACAACCGGTATCGCGCATCACTGCCAGTGAGCGCATGTCGGAAACCAGATTGTTGTAGCCGAAGCTGGCGCCACGCTCGCAGACCATCAGCTGAGTGTTGCCTGTGGTCTTTGCCTTCTCGGAAACGTGCTTCATTTCCCAGGGTGAGAGGAACTGGCCCTTCTTGATGTTGACAGGGCGGCCGACGCTGCAGGCCTTGATGATGAAGTCGGTCTGCCGGCACAGGAACGCGGGGGTCTGCAATACGTCGACAACTTCCGCGACCTCTTCCATCGGCGTGTATTCATGCACGTCGGTCAGTACCGGCACGCCGATCTGCCGTTTGACCTCTGCAAGGATGCGCAGGCCTTCCTCGAATCCCGGGCCACGATGCCCGCTGATCGAAGTGCGATTCGCCTTGTCGAAACTGGACTTGTAAATGAACGGGATGCCGAGACGCGCGGTGATTTCCTTGAGCGTTCCTGCCGTGTCGAGAGCCAGCTGTTCTGATTCGATGACACAGGGACCGGCAATCAGGAACAGGGGTTTATCGAGCCCTACCTCGAAGTCGCAGAGTTTCACGCGGTGGCTCCGATCTTGGACGGCACGACAGCATCCAGGGCGGGCGCTTCGCGCACGGCCTTGAACTCGCGCGCTGCCCGGATGAACCCGACAAACAGGGGATGGCCGTCACGTGGTGTTGACGTGAACTCCGGATGCGCCTGGCAGGCGATGAACCACGGATGGTTGGCCAATTCGACCATTTCGACCAGAAGGTCATCCATCGATTTTCCGGAAATTACCAGGCCCAGATCTTCCAGCTTCTGTCGGTAGCGGTTGTTGAACTCGTAGCGATGGCGATGGCGTTCGCGCACGACATCCTGACCATAGAGCTCGCGCGCCAGGGTGCCCGCCTTGAGTCGGCACTCTTGCGCGCCGAGGCGCATGGTGCCGCCGAGTTCGGAAGTCTCGTCACGTTTCTCGACGTCGCCAGAACTGGTCGTCCATTCGGTAATCAGGGCGATCACCGGATCCTTGCATGCGCGATCATTTTCGCTGGAGTTCGCACCTTCGAGTCCGGCCACATTGCGCGCAAATTCGACGACTGCCGCGTGCATGCCATAGCAGATGCCGAAATACGGCACCCGGTTCTCGCGAGCATATCGCGCCGCAGCGATCTTGCCCTCGAACCCGCGCTTGCCGAACCCGCCCGGGACAAGAATGCCATCGACGTCGTTCAGTGCATCGCCTCCACGGCGCTCGACCTCCTCGGACTCGACCCAACGCAGATTGACCTGCGTGTGCTGCTTGAGTCCGCCATGGCGCAAGGCTTCGCCGAGTGACTTGTAGGCGTCCTTGTGCTCGACGTATTTGCCCACGATGGCGATCGTGACTTCGTCCTTGGGATGTTCGATCGCCTCGACCGCAGCCTTCCACTCGCCGAGATCAGCCGGCTTTGCCTTGAAATTGAGACGGTCAAGGACGATGTCGTCGAGGCCCTGCTGATGCAGCCACAGGGGCAACCGATAGATGATGTCGACATCCACCGCGCTGATGACCGCCTTTTCAGGCACGTTGGTGAACAGCGCGATCTTGCGTCGGTCCGATTGCGGCAGCGGCTGTTCGCAGCGGCACAGCAATACGTCTGCCTGAATGCCGATGGAGCGCAATTCCTTGACCGAATGCTGGGTGGGCTTGGTCTTAATCTCGCCTGCAGCCTTGATGTAAGGCACCAGGGTCAAATGCATGAACATCGACATTTCGGGCCCATGCTCGATGCGGATTTGACGGATTGCCTCGAGGAATGGCAGTGACTCGATGTCACCAACAGTTCCGCCGATCTCGACAAGAGCGACGTCATAACCGCTGGTTGCCTCGTAGATTCGGTGCTTGATCTCGTCAGTGATGTGCGGAATCACCTGCACGGTGGCCCCGAGGTAGTCTCCGCGGCGCTCCTTGGCGATCACGCTTTCGTAGATCTTGCCGGTCGTAATCGAATTCTTGCCTGTCAGCCGGGTGCGCATGAAGCGCTCGTAATGGCCAAGATCAAGGTCGGTTTCGGCACCGTCGTCGGTTACGTAGACCTCGCCGTGCTGGAACGGGCTCATCGTGCCTGGATCAACGTTGATGTACGGATCCAGCTTCATCATGGTCACGCGCAGGCCGCGCGCTTCAAGGATGGCCGCCAGTGACGCAGCAGCAATGCCCTTGCCAAGCGAGGACACCACGCCGCCGGTCACGAAAATCAGGGGGGTCATGGAAAGTCATCCGCAGGAAAACCGTATTCTACCGGCTTACGGCGATGGCTGCGATAGCGAAGAGAGCCCTGGTGTGCCAAAACCGCTCTTTCAAGGCAGATTCGGCAGCAGTCCCGAGCCGATTGCGACAATCCGTCGCCTTGCGGATGTCTCTCGCTGCAGGTCCGGATACGGCCCTTGCCACTTCTGGCGGTTCCCGCCACCATGCGCGGTCACCTTTTCTACCTCGATAATCAATGAGCAGTCGCTACAACGCCGCAGACATCGAAGTACTTTCCGGGCTGGACCCGGTCAAGCGCCGCACCGGCATGTACACCGACACGTCGCGGCCCAATCATCTTGTCCAGGAAGTCGTCGACAACTCGGTCGATGAAGCTCTGGCGGGCCACGCCAAGTCGATTGATGTCGTAGTCCACGCAGATGGCTCGGTATCGGTCAGTGATGATGGCCGTGGCATGCCCGTGGACATCCATCCCGAGGAAGGCATTCCGGGAATTGAGCTGATCCTGACCCGGCTACATGCGGGCGGCAAGTTCTCGAACAAGAACTATCAGTTTTCGGGCGGACTGCATGGTGTCGGCGTGTCCGTGGTGAATGCACTGTCTACCCGCGTCGAAGTGAACATCCGTCGCGAGGGCCAGATCCATCGCATGGAATTCAGGGATGGCTTCCGCGCAACGCCGCTCGAAGTCGTTGGTAGCGTCGCGAAGAAACAGACCGGCACGACGCTGCGCTTCTGGCCGGATCCGAAGTACTTCGATACGCCAAAGATCCTGCTCAGCAAGCTGCGTCACGTGCTGCGCGCCAAAGCCGTACTGTGTGCAGGCCTGACGGTTCGCCTGACTGACGAGGCCACAGCGGAAGAGATCACCTGGCATTACGAAGACGGCTTGCGCGACTATCTGCGCACGATGATCGGCGAGGCCGAGCGTCTGCCGGCAGAGCTGTTCATCGGTTCGCAGCAGCGCGAGAAGAGCGCGGTCGATTTCGTTGTTGCATGGATGCCCGTAGGCGAGCTCACCCAGGAGAGCTATGTCAATCTGATTCCAACCGCGCAGGGCGGCACTCATGTCAACGGTCTGCGTACCGGCTTGACCGAGGCCTTGCGCGAGTTCTGCGACTTCCGCAACCTGCTTCCCCGTGGGGTCAAGCTTGCCCCGGAAGATGTATGGGACCGCTTGTGCTTCGTTCTGTCCGTGCGCATGCAAGAGCCGCAGTTTTCGGGACAGACAAAGGAACGCCTGTCATCCCGCGATGCAGCCGGCCTGGTACAGGGCGCTGCACATGACGGGTTCTCGCTTTTTCTGAACCAGCACGTGGAAATCGGCGAGAAGATCGCGCAACTGGCTATCGAGCGTGCGGCGCTGCGACTCAAGGCCGAAAAGCAGATCGTTCGCAAGAAGATCACCCAGGGCCCGGCACTGCCAGGCAAGCTTGCCGACTGTGCGTCCAGCGACCTTTCGCGCACCGAGTTGTTCCTGGTCGAAGGTGATTCTGCCGGCGGCTCGGCACGTCAGGCGCGCGACAAGGATTTCCAGGCGATCCTGCCCTTGCGTGGCAAGATCCTCAATACATGGGAAGTCGAATCGGGCAGCGTGCTGGCGTCACAGGAAGTGCACGATCTCGCCGTCGCGATCGGTTGTGACCCGGGCAAGAACGACATCAGCGGATTGCGCTACGGCAAGGTTTGCATACTGGCTGATGCCGATTCGGACGGCTTGCATATCGCCACGCTGCTCTCGGCACTGTTCCTCAAGCATTTCCCGGCGCTGGTCCGTGAAGGCCACATCTTCGTGGCCATGCCACCGCTATTCCGTGTCGATGTCGGCAAGCAGATGTTCTATTGCCTCGATGAGTCCGAACGTGACGCGATCCTCGAGCGAATCGAACGCGAAAAGATCCGCGGCGCGATAAACGTGACTCGCTTCAAGGGTCTGGGTGAAATGAACCCGAGCCAGTTGCGTGAATCGACGATCAATCCCGATACGCGCCGACTGGTCCAGTTGACGATCGAAGATGCGGACAGCACGGATGACAGCACGCGCCGAATCATGGACATGCTGCTCTCAAAAAAACGCGCATCCGATCGCAAGAGCTGGCTTGAGGAAAAAGGCGATCTCGCTTCGCTGGATGTCTGAACTGCTCGGCACTGACCCTACGCTCGTCTTTCCCGCGCAGGCGGGAATCGCTTGCCTCGATTCAGCGCCAGCCGGTCAAGACCCTTTCAGATTCTGGCACCTGAAGACCGCGCATACCTGATGATGAAAAGGCGCCGACCCACACATCAGGATTGCGCTGGATGTGTTGCAGCAACCAGCGCATCAATCCGGAGCTCGAATTGCGTAACGCACGACCTTTCCGATCGTAAGCCCCTGCCCCAGTATCGAGAAGACGACGACGGCATAGGTCATCGCCAGCACTACGTTGCGCTCGTGTCCGGGCGGCAATGACAGTGCCAGTGCAACCGAAATGCCGCCCCGCAGACCACCCCAGGTAAGCACCTGCCACGAACCCTTTGGT
>NZ_JBAWHJ010000111.1:0-3491 GCF_049593775.1 Dokdonella sp.
CGGATTGACTCGCCAGGACAGTGGGCGGCGAAGTTTAGCCTAGTCGGAGGAATTGCCCAAGATTCGTCCTTCTTCCCTCGGGAGAAGGAATGCATGTTCAGCTCAGACGCGTTATGCCACCCATGTAGGGCAGCAGCACTTCGGGCACATCGATAGAGCCGTCGGCGTTCTGATAGTTCTCCACCACGGCGATGAGGGCGCGACCGACGGCGGTGCCTGAACCATTCAGGGTATGTAAGAGTTCGGGCTTGTTCGATTCCGGGCTGCGCCAGCGGGCGAGCATTCGCCGGGCCTGGAAATCGCCGCAATTCGAGCACGAGGAGATTTCACGATAGGTATCCTGGCTGGGCAGCCAGACTTCGAGATCAAAGGTCTTGGTTGCGGCAAAGCCCATGTCGCCAGTGCACAGCAGCATGCGTCGATACGGCAGACCCAACCTTTCAAGCACAACTTCCGCACTGCGCGTCATGCGCTCGTGCTCGTCATCGCTTTCCGTCGGCTTGCTGACGCTGACCAGCTCGACCTTCTCGAACTGATGCTGGCGGATCATGCCGCGAACATCCCTGCCACCGGAGCCGGCCTCGGCACGGAAGCACATGGAATGGGCGGTCATGCGCAACGGCAGCTGTTCGGCATCGGTGATCGTGTCGCGCACGATATTGGTCAGCGGCACTTCCGAGGTCGGGATCAGGTAACGCTTCGACTCGTTGACTTCGATCGAGAACAGATCCTCCTCGAACTTTGGCAACTGCCCTGTGCCCTGCATTGAATCGGTATTGACGATCAGCGGAACGTTGGTTTCGAGGTAGCCATGCTCTTCGGTGTGAAGGTCGAGCATGAACTGGGCAAGTGCGCGGTGCAGGCGCGCAAGTTCGCCGCGCAATACGGTGAAACGTGAGCCGGAGAGCTTGGCGGCGACTTCGCCATCGAGCCAGCCCTTGCGTGCGCCCAGCTCTACGTGATCCTTGACCTGAAAATCGAAGCTGCGGGGGGTTCCCCAGCGATGCTGCTCGACATTCGCCGCTTCATCCGCACCTTGCGGCACCGACTCATCGGGGAGATTCGGAATTCCAAGCGTAATTGAGGCAATTTGCTGCTGGATATCAGACAGGCGCACTTCATTGGCCTTGAGCTGGTCGGCGATACCGGCTACTTCGGCCATCAGTGCAGTGGTGTCCTCGCCCTTGCCCTTGGCCATGCCGATGGCCTTGGAGCGCGTATTGCGTGTGTTCTGCAGCTCCTGCGTTTCGACCTGGACAGCCTTGCGCTGCGACTCCAGGGATTCGATGGCGGCGGTATCGAGCACGTAACCGCGCGTCGCGAGGCGCTGGGCGACGACATCAAGCTGTCCGCGCAGAAGGGCTGGATCAAGCATGGAGAAAATCCAAGAAACACGAAGGGGGCGCGGATTATCGCCGCGCCGCCCTGTTTCCCGCAAACCAGCGGTTTCGACCTGCGGGCTACTTCCGCCCCAGCCACCATGTGATGATCAGACCACTCAGCAGCCAGCCCACGCCCTGTTCAATCAGCCCGGCAACCATGAAGTCCGTTGGAAACCGATACCAGTTCCACATCGGAACGACTGCTGCGATCCAGGCAAACACCCCCATCGCAGCGGCACCAATCACGCGTGCGGCGAAACCCCAGGCGGTGGCGGCCAGCAACCACGCCACGATCGCGGAACCGAGAAAATCACAGATGAACTGCGTGATGAGCTGCGGCCCCATTGCCGCCGGATCCGCCATGGGCGGTGCGACTACGACATAGGCGTAGGGATTCACCTTGGCCTTTTCTGCCCAGCTGGCCATGGCGGCCTCGTCACCCCATTTATCGGGTTCAAGGCTGGGCAACATGTATATACCCGGGCTGGGCAGTCCGGACTTCACGGATTCCAGAACTCCATCCTCGCTCACCGGTTGCTGCATACCCATCTCACCGATCGGCAGCATCGTATGTGCGACAAACCCCCATGCAAACAACACGATGCCCCCAAGAATGGCCGCGATCAAAATACGCATATTCGACTCTCCCCAGAGTGTGTTAAGCCGACGCTACTCCTGGACAGGTCGGCATGCAACGCAGCAAGGTGTTGGTCAGCCGGACTTTTAGAGGCGGCTGCGCTGATCCAGTTCAGCGAGCAGGATTGCGATGGCATCGAGCTCGGCGGAAGCCCGCCCGGAGCCGCGAGGGCGTCGATAATTGTTGAGAAGAATCGTGAACGCAAGGCGTTCGTTTGCTGCCGTTTGCGCATAGCCTGCGAGGCCATAGGTATAGGCCATGGTGCCGGTCTTGGCATGGATACGCCCTTTGGCTGCACTGTTGCGCATGCGCCAGGTCAGCGAGCCGTCGACACCGGCTTCAGGCAAGCCCTGGCGAAACGCCAGACCATTGGGACTGTCGCCCATGTGGATGAGCAAACTGGTCAGGGCCGATGCCGAAGTCAGATCACGTCTGGACAGGCCCGGTCCATCCTCGATCAGGACACCGTCCATCGGTACGTCGATTTTCCTGAGGAAGCGACGCATCGCCTCGACGCCTCGCGTTTCAGTGGACTTGAACACGGGGGATTCCTTGCCTGCGAGCTCATCCTCTTCTGCTGCCCTGGCGCCGACCATCAGGAGCAGGTTCTGCAGGTACAGGTTTTGCGAGACCTTGAGCCCGCGCGTCACGATTTCGGAGATCGGGGGCGACCAGACATCTGCGATCCTGTGGAGCTTGTCGGAAGCCAGCGCATCATCACGTTCCGGCCAGTACACGCTGCGCGATTTGCCCTTGACGCTGACACCCTGGCGCGCAAGTGCCGCGCGCAATTGCTCGGCGGCGACCATGGCAGGATCATGCAGGGACTGCCGATAAAACTGCGGCGCCGCGTTGCTCGCAATCGTGCCGAATGCATGCAGTACTTCGCTGCCGGGTGCGCGGTACAAGCTGATATCGGTGGGAGCGGGCGCGCGCAGCGTGCGCAAATTGTTGACCAGGGTGGGCGCAGACCCCGGGGGATCAAACGCGATTCGTGCGTTCGCACCAGGCTGCGGCGCGGGCTTGACCTCGACCCGCACGATATTCTCGTCGACACTCAGGGCCGAAACAGGTGCGCCGAACCAGCTCTGCAAATCGGCCGCTTCCCATCCGCTGCCATACAGCGGCGCGGCGAACCAGGTGGCGTCTGCAATCAGCGCCCCGCGGACTTCGGTGGTCCCGGTCTTGCGCAAGGCAGTAGCCAGGGTGTCGGCCCAGGAGGCCTGCTTGTCCATGCCCAGGGTCGGATCCCCGTATCCGACCAGGACAAGATCACCCCAGATTTCACCACTGCGCCGCGTCTTTTCAGTCGCGAACAAGGTAGTGGCGATGCGGTGATCGGGGCCGAATGTATCCAGCGCCAACGCTGCGGTGTAGAGCTTCGCCGTGGAAGCTGGCACCAGCAGTTTGTCCGGGTTGTACGCGTATAGCGTCTTGCCGGTATCCAGCGAAACGACCTTGATGCCCCATGA
>NZ_JBAWHJ010000112.1:0-15578 GCF_049593775.1 Dokdonella sp.
CAAGTTTGTATTTTTGGGGGCTGAGACTCTTCCCAACCAGAAGCGCTTCACACCGCGATCCGGACTGGCACCTACTCCCCAGTTCCCACTCCCTAATTCCCACTCCCTACTCCCGCTCCTCAATGCCCCGGCTTGTCGCCCCAGAGCAGCTTGTGCAGCTGCATCTGGAAGCGCACCGGCAATCGATCGGCGATGATCCAGTCGGCCAGGTCGCGCGGGGCCAGTTTTCCGTGTACAGGTGAAAACAGGACAGGACAGCGTTCCTGCAGATTGTATTCGCGAACTTTGGCCACTGCCCATTCAAAGTCTTCGCGACCGGCCAGCACGATCTTGATCTGATCCCGCTCACCCAGATGCTCAAGATTGCCCCAGAGATTTCGCGCCACTTCGCCCGAGCCCGGCGCCTTCAGATCGACAACCTTGCGTACTCGTTTATCAACGCTCGCGATATCGAGCGCTCCGGAGGTCTCCAGGGAAACCTCGTACCCCTGATCGCACAGGGCCGCCAGCAAGGACAGGCATCGCTTCTGAGCCAACGGCTCGCCGCCGGTTACGCAAACATGGCGGACACCGAAATCAGCGACGGTGGCAAGAATCTGCTCGATCTCATGCCACTCGCCACCATGGAACGAATATTCCGTATCGCACCAGACACAGCGCAGCGGGCAGCCGGTAAGGCGAACGAATACGGTCGGCCAGCCAATGCTGTCCGACTCGCCTTGCAGAGAGAGGAAAATCTCGGTCAGGCGTAGCCGTGAGGGTGAATTGTCCGACGCGGAGGAATCCGCTACGGGGTGTGGCGCACCCATCGGCTAGCCCGGACTATTCATGAATACGCACGATGATCGCGATGCACACTGGATTCACGCGGCTTTTCACGATCGAGGCAATGGCAGGATCCATCACCGGATGAGCGAAATGTCGTGTGGGTTCAATGGACAAGCGAGGGCGTGTGAAATTCATGAATAGTCCGGGCCAGGGAGCCCGTGCCTGGGCTCAGCGTCGGTTCTCAAGCTGCAGGGCGCGCATGCGTCCCTGGGCCAGCCTGGAAACGGTGGTATCAGGATAAGTAGCGAGCACCTTGTTGAGGGTGGCTTCGGCAGCATCCCACTGCTTGAGCTCATACTGGCAGTAGCCGGTCTTGAGCAAGGCATCCGGGGCTTTCTGGTTTTGCGGAAAGCGCGCCAGCAAGATGCCGAATGTCTCCAGGGCTACCTGATAATTCTGGGTCACGTAGTACGACTCGCCGAGCCAGTAGTAGGCGTTGCCGGTCAGGTCGGTGTTTGGATACTGGTCGATGAACGACTGGAAACGCCGCGCTGATTCCGCATAGCGCCCGTCCTTGAGTGCGGAAAAGGCTTCGTCGTATGCGCGTTTCTCCGCTTCCGGATCGTTCAGGGCCGGCAGTTCCTGCGTCACCGGCTCACCGAGCGCGAGTGGCGCACTCGTCCCGACCTGATCCGTCGGCATCAACTGCGTATCGGTTGTGGTCAGTGTTCCTGAATCCGACTGTGGGGTCGAACCCAGTTCGATATCCTGAAGCTCCTGATCCATGGCCCCCAGTGCCGCAGGTGCCACACCCCCGGCCGTTCCTCCCTCGATTCGGCCAATGCGCGAATCAAGATCGATGTACTGGTCCTTGGAGCGCTGCTGGGCCTGGCCGAGCTCATGACGCAACTCTTCCACCTGGCCTTGCAAGGCTTGCACTTGTGACTGCAGCGCCTGGATCTGGTTGACCAGATCGATACTGCCTGAATTGCCATTGCCCGAAACCTGCTGCTCGAGTCGCTCGACGCGCTCGGACAGGCTCAGTCGCTGCTGGGCGTGCGCTGGCAGCACAAGAACAGCAGCGGTCATGAAGACCGCTGCTGCAACGCACTTGCTCAAACGTGTTGCTGGAAAAAGCATCAGTTGGCAGTGGTGTAGACGATTTCAACGCGACGATTCTTCGCCCACGCTGCTTCATCATGGCCACGATCGACCGGACGCTCTTCGCCGTAGCTGACGACGGTGAGCTGGCCATAGGCCGCACCGGCCGAGCTCAGTGCGCTCTGCACTGCATTGCCACGACGCTCGCCAAGGCCGAGGTTGTACTCACGTGTACCGCGCTCGTCGGCATTGCCTTCGAGAGTGACGCGGGCATTCGGGAACTGGCGCAGATAAGCAGCATGGCAAGAAATCTGTGCCTGGAACTCCGACTTGATGGCGGTCTGGTCAAGATCGAAATAGACGACGCGCTGACGCAGGCAGGCATCACTGTCGAGATCGCCAACCTTGTAGCGGCCGCTGGTGTCGGTCGGGGTTGTTTCAGCGACCGGAGTCGGCTCAACAGGAGCGTCGGTCTTAACAGCCTTCTTCGCGCAGGCAGCCATGCCGGCAAGAAGAATGGTGGCAAACAGGATACGTACGGCAAACTTCATGGGTGTTCCCCTTGATCTCATTAGGTTGGTGACGGTTCTTTGAACGGGACAGCTGGGAAAATCTTCTGTGCCGGTGTACCGGTCTTGGTTTTCTATTCTCTACTTCGTTAACGCTGGCGGAATGGACCCCACGCTGGTTCCCTCACATCTCCATCTGCCAGCACCAGACGCTGTCTGACCCGACCATCGGCAGATACCGCATAAAGCACGCCTCGCGGTCCTTCGGTGGCGGCATAGAGAACCATGCTGCCATTCGGCGCGAAGCTAGGCGATTCATCCATGTTGCCGGGCGAAATCTGGCTGTAAGTGCCCGTATTGCGGTCGAAAACCGTAATACGATACACGTTTCCATTTCCCTGTGCCATGGCGATTTTCTTGCCATCGCAGCAGATAGTGGCACGCGCATTGTACTGGCCTTCGAAGGTCAAACGTGAGGCATTGCCCCCAGAAACCGGCACCTCGTATAACTGCGGTTTACCTGAGCGGTCCGAGGTGAAGATGATGCTCCTGCCATCCGGCATCCAGGCGGCTTCGACATCGATGGCGAAATGGTTGGTCAGGCGCGTCTCTCGCCTCGAAGCCAGATCCATGATGTAGATGTCCGGATTGCCAGCGTAGGACAGGTTCATCGCCAGGCGCGAACCGTCCGGAGAGAACGCAGGGCCGCCATTTATGCCCTTTTTGGCGGAAACCAGTTCTCTCGATCCCGTGGACAGATCCTGGATGTAGATCGAAGAATTTCCGCGCTCGAAGGAAACATAGGCGAGACGCCGGCCATCGGGCGACCATGCCGGCGACATCAACGGTTCCCGCGATCGCACCACCACCTGCGGGTTGAACCCGTCAGAATCGGCAACCATCAGCGCGTACTGGGTGTTTTGCCCAAGCCCGACCGAGGTAACGTAGGCAATGCGCGTCCAGAATGCGCCGCGCTCGCCCAGAATCTTCTCGTAGACCAGATCCGCGATCTGATGCGCCACATCGCGCATGGCCGTGCGCTGACCGCTGATTGCCAGCCCGATCATTCTGGTCTGACGCGCTACGTCGAAAAGTTCGAACTCGACGCGCAAGGCCCCGTCACCGGCATCGGCAACCCTGCCAACGACCAGGTAGTTCTGCTTGAGCAGACGCCAGGTTCCAAACTTGACCTCACCCTCACGCGTCGGAAACTCGACGATATCGCGCTTGGCCAGGGTAAAGAACTTGCCGGAACGGGCCAGGTCGGCGCGCACGATCTCCGAGACATCGGTCTCGGGCGGCAAACCTGCGCCTTCGAACGCAAACGGAACCACGGCAATGGGATCGGCCGTTCGGCTGCCATCGGTGATATCGATGCTCAGGCCTTGGGCGAAAACACCCTGGCTACCCAGTAGCAGCAGCAAGGCGAGTCCAAGACGCCCCAGGAAACAGTTTTTCATCAGCATTTATCCTTGCCCGTCGAATCTGAAATTGAAAGTGATGTCTCGGCTGAAAACTTTCTCGAACCCGCGATATGGCAATGGTGCCGCCCGCAGTACAGCCTGCTCGATCGATAGCCTCGCAGCGCCATCGGCGTTGCATGGCGAGGTGACATTGGCGGAAATCACGTCGCCGCCGGGGATCTGCACGATACGCAAGGTACAACGCAGGCCCGGAGGAATCGACTCCGGCCGGTTCCAGTTTTGTGTCACGGCCGCCTGTATGGCAGCCGCGTAGCGCGCGGTGAGGTCATTGTCCTGCCCTCCCGCACCGGTCTGAACCTGCTTGGACTCCTGCTCCATCAGCTCGTTCAGACGCTCTTTTTCGTCGCTCTGGAGCTTGGCCAGATTCTTGTCCTGGATTTGCTTGAGGCGCTCCTTCTCCAGATTCTTCTTCTTTTCGGCAGCAGCCAGTTGCTTGCGTACTTCGTCGAGCTGCTTCTGGCGTTCAGCCTCCTGCTTTTCCTGCTCGAGCAGCACCTGTTCGCGGCGGCGCTTTTCCTCCTGCACCTTTTTTTCCTGCTCGGATTTCTGCTCGGCAAGCGCTGCAATGCGCTGCTGCTCGATCAGATCCTGCTTGGGCGGCTCTGGAGGCGGCACGGCTTCCGGCTTCGGGGTTGGCTCTGCAGCCTTCGGCGGAGGGGGTGTCGGTTTTGGAGGCGCGGGCTTGCTGCTGGACTTTCTCGACGAGGGCTTGGGTGCGCTGGTCGGACCAACCAGACTGGCCTCGATGACCGGTCCAGGCATGATCACGACTCGCGACTCCTTGGTCCACAGCAGACCCAGGCCGATCAGCAGGATCAGCAGACCATGCAGGAGCAGGGAGAAAAGGACCGCGCGCGCCTTGTCGGAAAAGCTTTCCATCAGCGGGCCTGGGCTTTCCCTTCAGGTGGATTCGGCTGGCTCATGAGCCCCACTTTCGGCGCACCGGCTTGCTGCAGCAGCACCATCGCTGCATAGATCCGACCATAGTCCACCCTTTCGTCGCCGCCGATCATCACCGGCACCTCTGGATTCTGACGAACGAAAGCTGAAACCTTGTTGACCAGCGTCTCTTCGTCGACCGGCTCACGCGCACTCGCGCCGATGGTCAGGAACATGGCTCCTTCCTGATCGACGCTGACGATGACCGGCTCCTTGTCATTCTGGATCGAGGATGCATTGGATTTCGGCAGCTCGATATCGACGCCAAGATTCATCAATGGCGCGGTGACCATGAAGATGATCAACAGCACCAGCATCACGTCGATATACGGCACGACATTGATTTCCGCCTTGAGCTTGCGCCGCTTGCGGTTGCGATAGCTATGCTGCATCAGGCCACTCCAGTCTCTGCGATTCGCGCGGCGATGAAATCGTCAATCGGATACAACGTGCCAGACTGCCACCCGGGGTCCGATCCCACGGATTGATCAGCGTTGCCCTAGTCATCGACATGCGCCTGGCGTTGCAGAATGGAGGAGAACTCCTCGAGGAATGTTTCGTAGCGCAGGGCCACGCGTTCCACACGGGTAGCGAACCGGTTGTAGGCCCAGACTGCCGGAATCGCCGCAAAAAGACCCATCGCCGTGGCGATCAGGGCCTCGGAAATGCCGGGAGCAACCATGGCGATGGTCGCTTCCTTGACGTTCGCCAGCCCCTGAAAGGCAATCATGATGCCCCACACCGTGCCGAACAGACCGACGTAGGGGCTGATCGAGCCGACGTTGGCCAGGAATTCCAGATTCTGCTCAAGGCGCTCGACCTCGCGCGACTGCGACACGCGCATCGCGCGTTGAGCACTTTCGAGCAGGGATCTGGAGTCCACGCTGCGGCGCTGGCGCTGGCGGGCAAACTCGCGGAAGCCGGATTCGAAGATGGCCTCGATGCCGCCTATCCGTTCACCGCTGGCATTGACGTCCTTGAACAGGGCCGCGAGGTCGGATCCTGACCAGAAGCGCTCCTCGAATTCATTGGCGCTGGAATCGGCGGAGTTGATCATGGCCTGTTTGCGGAAAATGATGATCCACGAGATCACCGAAAACAACACGAGTATCAGCAGGACAAATTTGACCGGAAGGCTTGCGCCCCAGATCAGGGCGAAGACGTTGAGTTCATGATTCATTGTTTGGCGATCTCTTGGAGCAGGAATTCGGGGATGGCGCACGGGCGCCAGCGATCATGATCGACGCAGGCTATTCGCACGCGAGCATCGACCAGGACAGGTTCTTCGGTACTGCGCCTCAAGGCTTGTTCTACCTTGAAACTGGCACTTCGCATTTCGGTTACCACCACGCTGGCCTCCAGCAGGTCATCCAGCCGGGCCGGACGATTGAATCGGATGTCCATTCCATGGACTACGAAAACCACACCGTGTTCCTCACGCAGTGCTTGCTGGCCAATGCCCGCAGCGCGCAGCCACTCGGTACGCGCACGTTCAAAGAATCGCAAGTAACCTGCGTGGTAAACGACACCGCCAGCGTCGGTATCTTCCCAGTACACACGCAAAGGCCAGATGAACGGAACTGTCCGGTTCAAGGATTTCCCGCTCCGCACAGGGCTGGACAGGGCCGAATCACCCGGATGCTCCATCGAACAGCTCTCCGCTGGCCGCCGCATTGCTGCCTCGAGGCGGGGTCAATCCCAGATGGCGCCAGGTTTTGTTCGTCACCATTCGCCCCCTTGCCGTGCGAATCAGGAAACCTTGCTGGATCAGGTAGGGTTCGATGACATCTTCCAGGGTGCCACGCTCTTCACTAAGCGCCGCTGCCAGCGATTCGACGCCGACAGGGCCACCATCGAAAAACTCGATGATGGTCGTCAGCATGCGCCGATCGAGCGCATCGAAGCCCTCAGCGTCGACATCGAGCATTTTCAAGGCATCACCCGCGACCACGCTGGTGACCTTGCCGTCGGCGCGGATTTCGGCGAAATCGCGCACCCGGCGCAACAGGCGATTGGCGATGCGTGGCGTGCCTCGCGACCTTCGCGCAATTTCACTGGCGCCTTCGGCATCGCAGTCCACGCCGATGATGCCGGCCGCACGGGTGACGATCCGGGTCAGTTCCGCAGCCGAGTAGAACTCGAGGCGCTGGACGATGCCGAAACGGTCACGCAATGGTGCCGTCAGCAAGCCGGCACGCGTAGTGGCACCGATCAGGGTGAATGGTGGCAAGTCGAGCTTGATCGATCGCGCGGCCGGGCCTTCACCGATCATGATGTCGATCTGGAAATCCTCGAGCGCCGGATACAGCACTTCCTCGACCACTGGTGAAAGCCGGTGGATTTCGTCCACAAACAGGACATCTCGTGGCTGCAGGTTGGTCAGCAGGGCGGCAAGATCGCCGGCCCGCTCGAGCACCGGGCCGGAAGTGCTGCGCAGGTTGACTCCAAGCTCGTTGGCAATGACGTGCGCCATCGTGGTCTTGCCGAGCCCGGGAGGGCCAAAGATCAATACATGATCAAGGGCTCCGGAGCGCCGACGCGCCGCCTCGATATAAATCCCCATCTGCTCGCGCACCTTCTCCTGCCCGAGATAGTCGGCAAGCCGTTGCGGACGGATGCTCGCTTCGATTTGCTCGTCCTCGGAGTCGGCGCTGGCGTCGATCAGGCGGTCGGTCATTGGGGTGCCGGGATTCGGGATCGGTGATTCGGGATTCGTCAAAGCGGATTATCGTCTGCCAGGCGCTTTTGCGATAGCAACCGCATCGCACTGAAGTCTGCAAAGACCAGTAAAACACATGCCGCCCGCACTTCCGAATCCCGAACCACCGATCCCGAATCCCGGCCCCAAATCAAATCTCCACCTGCGTACCCAGCTCGATAAGCCGGTTGCCGGGGATTTCGAAGAATGCGGTGGCCGAGGTGGCATTGCGTGCCAGGAATTCGAACAGGCGATCGCGCCAGATCACCATGCCGGGACGATCACCGGCGATGATGCTTTCGCGACTGATGAAGAATGTCGTGTCCATCATGTCGAACGGGAATCCGCAATCGTTGATCGTGGCGAGAGCGGCCGGCAGGTTGGTGTCCTCGGCGAATCCATAGCGGATGGTCACCGAGTAGAAGCCGTCGGTCAGGGCGACCACGTTGATCCTGTCATCGGGTTCGGCGAATGGCTCGTCCAGGACCTCGACCGTGAGGATGATATTGCGCTCGTGCAGCACCTTGTTGTGCTTGAGGTTATGCAGCAGAGCGTTCGGTACGCCATCCTTGTTCGCGGTGAGGAACACGGCGGTCCCCGACACGCGCACCGGCGGATGTGCGCTGATGGATGCGATGAACGGTGTCAGGGAGAGCCCGGCGCGCTTGATCTCGCGCATCACCAGTTCGCGACCACGACGCCAGGTGAACATCACCGTGAACAGCAGCAGGCCCAGGGTCAGCGAGAACCAGCCACCGTAAATGAACTTGTCGGCGACCGATGTCAGCAACAAGGCATCCACTCCAAGGAACACCGTGCCGGCCAGCGCGACGCGGATATAGCTCCAGCGCCAGACACGCCGCGCAACGATGACCACGAGCAGGGTGTTCATCAGCATCGTTCCGACCACGGCCAGACCATACGCCGTGACCAGATTCTCGGAAGACCGGAAGCCGATGACCACGGCCACTGTCAGAACAAGCAGGATGCGATTGACCGTCGGCAGGTAGATCTGGCCTTCCTCCTGGTTGGAGGTATGCAGGATCTTCATGCGCGGCAGATAGCCAAGTTGCACGGCCTGGCGAGCCATCGAGAAGGTCCCTGAAATGACTGCCTGCGATGCGACGATGGTAGCCATCGTCGCGAGCACGATCATCGGCAACAGCAAGCCCTCGGGCACCAGCCGGTAGAACGGATTTTCGGCGGTGCTCGCATCCGACAGCACCAGCGCACCCTGGCCGAGGTAGTTCAGCATCAGGCAGGGCAGGACGAGGAAAAACCACACCAGACGAATCGGCTTCTTGCCGAAATGCCCCATGTCCGAATACAGCGCCTCGGCACCCGTGATGGACAGAACCACCGCACCCATGGCGAAGATGCCCATCTTGCCGTTGTGCACGAAGAACATGAAGGCGTGGTGCGGAATCAGTGCCTCGAGCACCGTTGGCTCGTGAAGGATCCCGAAGATGCCAAGCGTGCCCAGCGTGATGAACCAGACCAGGGTGACTGGCGCAAACAGGGGGCCGACCCGACTCGTCCCATGTTTCTGAATCGAAAATATGCCGAGCAGGATCAACACGGTGACCGGAACGACATAGCGCTCCAGTGAAGGCGCGAACACTTCAATACCCTCCACTGCAGAGAGCACCGAGATCGCCGGCGTGACCACGGCATCACCAAAAAACAGTGAGGCACCGAATACGCCAATGACCATGATTACCCACTTGGCGCGAAGTCGCGTAACGCCTCGCTGGGCAAGAGCCATGAGGGCCATCACGCCGCCCTGCCCCTTGTTGTCGGCGCGCAGGATGAAGGTGGCGTACTTGATCGAGACCACCGTGATCAGCGACCAGAAAATCAGCGAGAGCACGCCGAGCACGTTTTCGCGGGCGACCGCCACGCCATGCTGGGCGTTGAATGCTTCGCGGAACGCATACAGCGGGCTGGTACCAATATCGCCGTAGACGACACCGACGACACCAAAGCACAGGGCCAGAAGGCGCTTGTTGCTGGCACTGTTGTCGTGCGAAGAGCTACTCATGCCTGAATTCCACGGTTGCAGGATCTACCGCCGCGATTCGGCCAGGCGATCCCGAAATGATGCGCTTCACTGGCTGACTGGCGATCAACGCAATGCCGCCTTGAGGGCTTTGCGAATGATTTCCTCGGCCGTGTCGCCAGGCGCACTGGCATCCTTGATCAGGCGCGCAACCTCGTTGGGCTTGTAGCCCAGCGATTGCAGGGCGACGCTGGCTTCGCTGGCCGGATCCTTGGGCATGCCACCTGAAATCGATGCCGAAGCTCCATCCACAAGGCCGTCCACGCGATCGCGCAATTCCACGATCATGCGCTCTGCGGTTTTCTTGCCAACCCCGGGGATGCGGACCAGGGCAGCAATGTCGCCCCCCTGGATGTATCGCGCGAAATCGTCTGCCGATACGCCTGAAAGCACGGCCAGGGCAATTTTCGCCCCGATGCCACTGACTTTCTGAACGCCACGGAACAGGCTGCGTTCCGATTCGCGCAAGAACCCGTACAGGGCGACCGAATCCTCCTTGACGGCGTAATGCGTACACAGGGTGACCTGTTGGCCTACTTCCGGAAGGTCATAGAACGTCGACATGGGTGCTTCCATCTCGTAGCCAACGCCACCGACATCCACCATGATCCAGGGTGGCTGCTTGGCAATGAGGATTCCCTTGAGTCGCCCGATCATCGACGTCGCCTCCAGGCAGTGCGCGGAATTCCAAGACGCTCGATGCTGGAGCGCGTGTGTGCATGGGTCAGGGCCACGGCGAGCGCATCGGCTGCATCTGCCTGCAGCTTGCCCGGGATGCCGAGCAGGACTCCGACCATGTGCTGGACCTGGCCCTTGTCAGCGCCACCACCACCGACCACGGCCTGCTTGACCTCCTTGGCCGCGTACTCGGCCAGGGCAAGGCCGCGATTGACGACAGCGCAAATCGCCGCCCCGCGCGCTTGTCCCAGCTTGAGCGCGGAATCGGGATTGCGCGCCATGAATACACGCTCGATCGCGACTTCCGCGGGGGCGTGGGTCTCGATGATCGTGCCGATCTCGTCGAAAATCTGTTTCAGTCGCAAGTGGAATGTTTCGTTGCCGAGCACATTGATGGCCGTATGGAATACGTGGTGCGAACGACCGTCTTCGCCAACATCGATCACACCGATACCGGTGCGCTGACTGCCAGGATCAATTCCGAGGATTCGAATCACCGGCTTGCCATCCCCGCCGATCCGGCTATAAGGGTCACGCGACGGGACACTTGAATTTCTGCCATCGATCTGGACGAAACACCACGGCGGAACGGGAAAAGCAGGATCCCGACTCTAACAGGTGGCCAAACGTGGAGTGACATCAGGAGTCTCCTTCGGCAGACGGCTCGAAGCGGCCCTGGCGAAGAAAACGCGTGGTCAGTGCGGCAACCTCGGGCGAAAACAGCAGTCCGGTATGCGAAGTCTCGACGACGCAGTGCGCGTCGGCTCCCGCCAAGCGTGTTTCTTCGACGCTGACCGTCCCGTCGTGTGGCCGCGGCAAGGCGCCGATCAATCCGCCCAGGCCCAACGGCCTGCTTCCTGCGATGATTCCCAGCGGTCGCGCGCCCGACCAGCGGCCAAGTCCCTTGTCCAGCACCGGAGCGCTCTGCCCCATCAGCCAGCGTCCACCAGGCACACGCAACAGACGACTGGCCGCGGCACTGCCGTTCAAGGGCGAGCCAAGGCAGACCAGACGTCCCGCAGGCAGGTCCCGGTGTTCATCGGCGACCTGCGCCGCCAACATGCCACCGAGGCTGTGCCCCACAACATGTACGGTGCCGCCGACCCGCCCACACCAGTGCTGGCGCAGACGTGTTGCCGTGTCGGCCCATGCGCCAACCACACTCGGGTAGTCGATTGCTTCTACCGAAAACCCGTCCGCTCGCAACCGCCGTGCCAGCGGCAGCATGGTGATGCCGCGCATCCAGATTCCATGCAGCAGGATCACGTGATCACGTTGTAGGGAGGACATCGGGGATCAGCGTCGATGAGGTGTGGGCGAGTCGAACGTCAGCCGGTTACTTGGCGTCCGGCTCGACCGTGCGAATGTGCAGGTCGGCAAGTTGCGACTCGGCGATTGCCGAAGGTGCCTCGGTCATCAAGTCCTGTGCACTGGCTGTCTTTGGAAAGGCAATCACGTCACGGATCGACTCGGTGCCCGCCATCAGGGCGGCAATACGATCGATCCCGAAGGCGATGCCACCATGCGGTGGCGCACCGAAACGGAGCGCTTCGAGCAGGAACCCGAATTTCGCCTCGGCTTCCTCGGCACCGATGCCCAGCAGCTCGAATACCGCGCTCTGCATGTCGGGACGGTGGATACGGATCGAGCCACCACCAATTTCGGCGCCATTGAGCACCATGTCATAGCCCCGCGAAACCGAATTGACCGCATTGGCTTGCAAGTCGGCCACATCGTCGATCTTCGGCGCGGTGAAGGGATGATGCAGGGCAACGAAGCGCTTCGCTTCGCTGTCGTATTCGAACATCGGGAAGTCGACAACCCACAATGGCTTCCAGGCGTTCTCGACCAGGCCGAGGTCGCGGGCGACCTTGATGCGCAGGGCGCCGAGAAAATCCGATACGGTCTTGTAATCGCCGGCGCCGAACAGTACCAGATCTCCACTTTGCGCGGCGGTGAGCGTGAGCACGCTGGCCAGGGTCGCGTCATCGAGGAACTTGGCCACCGGCGAATTGATTCCTTCGCGGCCGGCGGCGAGGTCGTCCACGCGCAGCCAGGCCAGTCCCTTCGCGCCGAACTTGGCCGCATGCGCTCCCAGCTCGTCAATCTGCTTGCGTGTGAACACGGCGCCGCCCGGCACGCGCAAGGCCGCCACGCGACCGCCAGGATCATTCGCCGGGCCACTGAAGACCTTGAATTCGAGATTTCGCACCAGTTCGGCGATATCCACCAGTTCCAGCGCAATGCGCAGGTCGGGCTTGTCCGATCCGTAACGTGCCATGGCCTCGGCGTAGGTCATGCGTGGAAACGGCCCACCGAGGTCAACTTCGCTGACCTCCTTGAAGATGTGCCGAATCATTGCTTCGACGGCATCCTGCACGTCGCGCTCCCTGACGAAGGCGAACTCCATGTCGAGCTGGGTGAATTCCGGCTGCCGGTCGGCACGCAGGTCTTCGTCGCGGAAACAGCGCGCAATCTGGTAGTAGCGATCAAAGCCGGCCACCATCAGCAACTGCTTGAACAACTGCGGCGACTGCGGCAACGCGAAAAATTCACCGGGGTGTACACGACTCGGCACGAGGTAGTCGCGCGCGCCCTCGGGCGTGGCCTTGGTCAGGATCGGCGTTTCGATGTCCTGGAATCCGCGTCCATCCAGATAATGGCGCAAGGCCGAGACAAGCCGTGTGCGCAGTCGCATCTTGCGCTGCATGTCGGCGCGGCGAAGATCGAGATAGCGGAACTTGAGCCGTGTTTCCTCGCTGGGATTCTCGTGCAGGGCGAACGGCAGACCTTCGGCCTTGTTGAGAATTTCGACCGTCTCGGCCAGCACTTCGACCTGCCCGCTGCGCAATTTGTCATTTGCGCTGACGCGCCGACGGACCAGGCCCCCGATACGCATGCAGAACTCGTAGCCGATGTCGGCAGCAAGGCGGAATGCCTCGGCGGACTCACGCTCGATGACGATCTGCACCACGCCTTCGTGGTCGCGCAAATCGATAAAGGCCACATGGCTTTGCAGGCGCACCGTATCCACCCAGCCACACAAGGTGACGTTCTGGTCGATCAGGTACTCGTCGATGAGGCCGCAAAGATGGCTGCGCATGGGAAGCTCCGGTTGCAAGGCGCGGAATGCTATAGGCGATCATGCTGCACCGCAAACAAAAACGCCCGCCGGGTGGCGGGCGTTTCCGGATCAGGTCACTGACTCTGGACGATCAATTCCAGCGACGATCGACGCGGAATACCGCGGCACAACCGCCACTTACCCAGACGCCAGCCCGGTTGTAGCCCCAGGTGCGACCCTGGATGCACGCCGTATTCGAAATCTGGCGCTGGATGCGGACTCCGCCCCCGCGACCGATGTCGATCTGGCACATGCGATAGCGATAGTCCTGGCTCTGGCAGGTCAGGGAGAAGTCTCGATCCCAGTTCGGGCCCGGATTCCAGCCACCGCCGTGATGACCACCGTTGCCGCCGCCACCGCCGCCGCCAGCGCGTCTGAACACACCGCCACAGCCGCGATCGACCCACAGTCCGCTGCGATCGATACCCCAGCTACGCCCGCGAGAGCAGCTCGAACTGGAGGTGCGCTGAACCAGCACAGCATCACTCCAGTTCACTCCGCACCGCTGGAACCGATAATCCTGACTCGTACACCTGACCTCGTTGCCCCCATTACCCTGCCCGCCGCGCTGGGCATGCGATTCCGGCATCAGGAACATCGAACCCAGCAAGACGAGCCCCGCTGCTACAGTTTTTCCCAACATGGCTTTACTCCCACTCGAATTGAAGCTCCAGTCTAGCCATGAGCATCCTGAATGTCTCCCAAAGAAAACTCGCCAGGCGAAAGTTATTCGGGCGGTCAGGAGGATGCGGACGATTCGGGCTTGGCCGCAGGCTTCGCCGGCTCCGCTTTGGGCGACTCCGGCTTGGCTGTCTCCACCGGCTTGGGTGCCTGTTCGGAACTGGCGAGGTTGCGTTTGACGTCGCCTTCCTTCTTGAAATCGGTTTCGTACCAGCCCGATCCGGAAAGCCGGAAGGCCGGAGCGGTCAGGCGACGCCGCACGGTTTGCTTGCCGCATTCCGGGCAGGTATCCGGATCCGCGTCAGAGAGCTTCTGCAGTCGTTCGAAACGGGTTTGGCATGAGGAACACTCAAATTCGTAGATCGGCATGCTCGAAATTCACTGGTTGTGCAGAAAAGTGCCGCTGACATGGTGCCGCATGCGGGTGTTTCAATGCCACTATCAGCCAGCGCTGGAGAAAATCCTGACCTGGCATGGCGCCGCCCCGGCTTGCTTGGCGTGGCATTTCACCCGATCCTGCAACACTGACTGCCGCCTGCCCCGCATGGCCGGCGTCCCACGAAACAACGGAGAGACCCTTGGATTATCTCATCACCTTGATCAATGACCTGGTATGGAGCAAGGCATTGATCGCCCTGTGCCTGGGTGCCGGCCTGTACTTCTCGATACGTACCCGATTCATGCAAGTACGTGCGATTCCCGAAATGATCAGGGCGATCTTCAGCGGCAAGACTTCGCCTGCCGGAGTGTCCTCGTTCCAGGCCCTGACCATGTCGCTGTCAGGGCGTGTCGGCACCGGAAATATCGCCGGCGTGGCGACGGCCATAGCATTCGGCGGTCCGGGTGCCGTGTTCTGGATGTGGACGGTTGCGTTCTTTGGTGCCTCTACGGCGTTCGTGGAAGCAACGCTGGGACAGATCTACAAGGAAAAAGACGACAAGGGCATGTACCGGGGCGGCCCCGCCTACTACATCGAGAAAGGCCTGGGCGTGAAGTGGTATGCGTGGACATTCGCGTTCGCGACCATCATCGCCACCGGCTTCCTGCTACCCGGTGTCCAGGCCAACAGCATCGGTATCGCGATCGAGAACGCCTGGGGCGTCGAATCCTGGATCACCGCGACATGCCTCATGGCTGGCCTGGCCTTCATCATTTTTGGTGGCGTCAAGCGCATCGCCCGCTTCGCCGAATTCGTCGTGCCATTCATGGCCCTGGCCTACATCCTCATCGCACTTGGCATCATGGCCATCAACATTGACCAGGTCCCGGTCATCTTTTCGCTGATCATCAAGAGCGCGTTCGGCCTGGAAGCCGGATTCGGCGCCATGCTCGGCCTGGCCATCGAATGGGGCGTCAAGCGCGGCGTGTATTCCAACGAGGCCGGACAGGGCACGGCTCCGCACGCTGCAGCAGCTGCTGAAGTGGCGCATCCGGCCAAGCAGGGCTATGTGCAGGCGTTCTCGATCTATGTCGACACGTTGCTGGTCTGCTCGGCGACTGCCTTCCTGATCCTGTCGACCGACATGTACAACGTGAT
>NZ_JBAWHJ010000113.1:0-1937 GCF_049593775.1 Dokdonella sp.
GAAAGATGGCAACCAGCGTTTCGTCGCCGAGTTGGGTGGCGGAGAAGGCCAGAGCAGTGAGCAGCGCCGGCGTGCGTTGATCACCAAACAGGAACCCTTTGCGATCATTCTTGGATGCTCGGATTCCCGCGTACCGGCCGAACTCGTATTCGACCAGGGACTGGGCGATCTCTTCGTCATTCGAGTCGCCGGCAACATTGTGGCGCCGTCGCAAATTGGCAGCATCGAGTTCTCGGCGACCCAGCACGGCACGCGGCTGGTGGTGGTGCTCGGTCACTCTCAGTGCGGTGCCATTCTGGCCACGATTCAGGAGCTCGGGCGGCGCTCGGAAGACCAGTCACGCAATCTTCAGTCCATCGTCAATCGCGTGCGGCCATCGGTCGAGGCGTTGATGGAAACCGAGATTGCGAAGAATCCCGAAGAGCTCGTGCGCCGCGCCGTGCGCAACAATATCCGCATGTCGGTCAATCAATTGCGTCATGGTTCCGATATCCTCGAGAATCTTGTCGAGAACGAAGGATTGCAGATTGTTGGTGCGGAATATTCTCTGGAAACCGGTGTTGTCGAGTTTCTCGACCATTGAGCCCGGCGGGCCGGAATCCATGACAAGAACACACGCCCTTCACTTGGGGTAAATGTGCGTCGAGGACAATGCGCACAAGCCCGCGGAACGAGGGACTTCCATGCTCGAATCCGAAAACTTGAGTGACGCCATGCCAGCGTCGACGTCACCGCGCAAGGCCGAGAGCCTGCAAGAAGCCTTTCGTCGGGTGCGCAGGGCAAGCCTTGAGCTGATCGTTGATCTTGCTCCCGAAGACACGGTGCCGCAGTCGATGCCGGAAACCAGTCCGGTCAAGTGGCACCTCGCCCATACCACATGGTTTTTCGAGCAATTTCTGCTGGGTAGCTCGGCTGGCTATCGGCCATTCAACGCAGAATGGATGTTCCTGTTCAATTCCTACTACCAGTCGGTTGGCCCGATGCATGCGCGCCCTCAGCGCGGCCTGCTGACCCGGCCGACATTGGCCGAGGTGCTCGAATACCGGTCGATCGTGGATGAACGCATGGCCATGCTGCTTGAGCAACCGGGCAGCCATGATGAGGTGGTGATTCTTGGACTCAATCACGAGCAGCAGCATCAGGAACTGCTGTTGACCGACATCAAGCATCTGTTCTCGATCAATCCCTTGCTGCCTGCTTTTCGCAAGAGCCACCTGGCGCACGAGAGCGTGGGTTTGCCGCTCAGTTTCATCAGCGGCAAGGATGGCATCGTCGACATTGGACACGACGGATCGGGTTTTGCATTCGACTGCGAATCGCCGAGGCATCGCGAACTGTTGCACCCGCACGCGATCGCCAATCGGCCGGTCAGCAATGCCGAATACGCCGAGTTCGTCCGTGACGGCGGCTATCGCACACCTGCATTGTGGATGTCGGAGGGCTGGGACACGGTATGCGAGCGTGAATGGAGTCGCCCGCTGTACTGGACCGAAGATCTGTGCCGCGAATTCAGCCTTGCGGGTCTGGTCGAGATTGATGCCAATGCGCCGGTCAGCCACGTCAGCTTTTACGAGGCTGATGCCTATGCGCGCTGGGCAGGTGCGAGGCTGCCAACCGAGGCGGAGTGGGAACACGCTGCGCAAGAGACCGACAGTGCCAAAGGAAATTTCCTCGACAGCGGTCACCTGCATCCGGTTGCCGTGAAGCCGGCAAAGGGGCTGCAACAGATGTTCGGCGATGTCTGGGAATGGACTTCGAGCCCCTATATCAACTATCCGGGCTACCGCGCTCTTTCGGGTGCCCTGGGTGAATACAACGGGAAGTTCATGTGCGGGCAGTATGTGTTGCGTGGCGGCTCGTGCGCGACACCGGCTGGTCACATGCGAGCTACCTATCGCAACTTCTTCGCCCCCGCCGATCGATGGCAATTCATGGGG
>NZ_JBAWHJ010000114.1:0-7492 GCF_049593775.1 Dokdonella sp.
GATATAGACCATGCTGTTGTTCACGCCATGGTTCCACGCAATGCTGGCAATGGGATACAGGTCCGTGCCGCCGTGGATCGTATCGCTGCGTTCAAGTTCGGTGCCTCCCGAGGACACTGATATGTCGGCCTTGGTCGTGTTCAAGCCGTACCCGAATCCCACGCCAAGGGATACCTGTCCGCCGAGGACCTTGGTTTCAGGCGCGTAGGTGGGCTGCAGCAGCACGAGAGGGCTGCGCGATCGAAGTCCCACGTTGACGCTTTCACCGAGCGGGAAAGATGTGGTCTCGGAAGCCTCTCCGCTGTAGTAGTAGCCCTGAACTGGCAGGGTCCAGCCAGGGGTTGCCGGAACCGCGGCGAGGCTCGCATAGGTGCCTGAAAACCAGAATGGAACGCCGCCTTCGTCAGCAAAAGCGGGCCCTGTCGCGCCCAAGGCAAGACATGCGGCGGACACTGCAGGCACCAACGAGACATGGCGAGCAAGACATCGCTTAAAGGCCACTTGAGGACACTCCGTCTAAAAACTTGCCGCGCACCTTGCCTTCAACGTGCGGCATGCGCAAGCGTAGCGCCCAGTGCCTGTGACGGAGATGTACCCGCGCATCCTCTTCCGCAAGGTCCATTCACGCGGTCGGCACAGAGCGTACTCTGAGTGAACACACCTGCCGGTTTGACACTCGACACGCAGGGCTACTTCGGCGTGCCTGCCAAGAACCCGTGTTCGAACAATAGGCCAATTCCAGCATGCTGGTCCTCGCAATGATTTTCGACGTCGCCGCGGATGCTGCGCCTCGGCAGCAGCCAGCTGTTCAGTGTGAGTTTCACTTGCCTCCGCCCGGGGTCGGCTGTCGAGAAACACGTTCGGCCATGTCATCTGGACCCGCCTCGAGTTGCCGTGCCAACTCTTCGCGATCGAGCTCGTTCTCCCAGCGCGCGACGACGATCGTGGCGACCCCATTGCCAACCAGGTTGGTCAACGCGCGCGCCTCGCTCATGAAGCGGTCGATCCCGAGAATGAGGGCAAGGCCGGCAACCGGCACCGTGGGCACGACAGTCAGCGTCGCCGCGAGCGTGATGAAGCCGGCTCCGGTGACGCCAGAGGCGCCCTTGGATGTCAGCATGGCGACGGCCAGCAGAGTCAGCTCCTGGGTCAGAGTCAATTCGACGTTGAGCGCCTGCGCGACGAAGATCGCGGCCATGGTCAGGTAGATGTTGGTGCCATCGAGATTGAACGAGTAGCCACTCGGTATCACCAATCCCACGACGGACTTCGAGCATCCCAGCCGCTCGAGCTTCTGCATCATCGGTACCAGCACGGTTTCCGACGAGGACGTGCCGAGGACCAGAAGCAATTCATCCCGGATGTAGCGCAGGAATCGGAAGATGCTGAAACCGCTGAAACGTGCGATCGCACCCAGCACGATGACTACAAAAAGGACGCAGGTCAGGTAGAAGCTGCCCATCAGGCGCGCCAGCGGACCGAGGCTGTCGACCCCGTACTTGCCGATGGTGAAGGCCATCGCACCACCGGCGCCAATCGGCGCGAGTCGCATGATCATGCCCATGATGCGGAAGAAGACCTGCGACAGGCTTTGCAGGAACTCGAGTATCGGCTTGCCGCGTTCGCCAACACCGATCAGGGCAAATCCGAACAGCAAGCCGACCAGAAGCACCTGGAGCAGGTCACCCTGGCCGGTGAACGCATCAAGGAATGTGTCCGGGATGATGTCGAGCAGGAACTGCGTCCCGCTGCGTTCACTGGCCTGGTTCGCATAACGGGCAACTGCGCTGGCATCAAGCGTTGCGGGGTCCACGTTGAACCCGGCACCGGGCTTCAGCGTATTGACCACGAACAGGCCGATCACGAGCGCGACCGTCGAGACCACCTCGAAATAGATGATGGCCTTCACGCCCACGCGCCCGACTTTCTTCACATCGGACACGCCCGCAATACCGATCACGACAGTAAGGAAGATGATCGGCCCGATCAGCATCTTGATCAGGGCAATGAAGCCATCACCAAGCGGCTTCAGCTGCACGCCGGTTTCAGGCAGGAAATGGCCGATGGCTCCGCCAAGGATGATCGCTGCGAGGACCCACAGGTACAGATGGCGCGGCGTATCGTTGCGTGGTGCGCTCATCGTCTGCTTGCTGCCCTGGATGGAATTGAGCTCGAGTTCTCCGCGTTCGCGAAGGTCTAGGCGTGTGTCACCAGCACGCAGCACGCCCCCGATTGCGCCAGACCCGGCGGCATAGTGCAACCCTGAATCAAGGAAGCGCTGAATACGCCGTTATTCCAGCCTGCGCCGGGATGACGAGCAGAGATTGATTCAACGTTGCCTTGACCCGAATGGCACTGACTTGAGGCTCGTCATTCCCGCGAAAGCGGGAAACGCTTCACAACAGCCGTATGGCTGGTCATCGCTCTACCTGGAACAGCCGGATAGATTCTCATCTAGTGACAATTCGACTACCAGGACTCTCCAAAAGAGCTGGGTCCCCGCGTGCGCGAGGACGACAAATTGAAGGGATCGGCGTTGTGTAAGTGCCATTCGCCTTAACTCCAGCCTAAGATTTGACACAGGAGCGCGAAACGAGGATTCATGCATACAGTGAGGTGCACATGTCTGTCTGGCCAGGAAAGGCAGCGACACCCGGTTGGTCAGAATCAGTAGCGAGGGGCAATGCGTACACCGGCGGCACAAACAGGTCATCGCGCAGGCAACAGGGCTGCGAGCCCATCCGGCTCCCTGAAGATCCTCCTGATCGAGGACGAGCGGGATATTGCCGGCAACATCTGGGACTTTCTCGAGTGTCGCGGTCATGTGATCGACCACGTGGTCGATGGCGAGCGCGGTCTTGCCCGTGCGCTCGAGGGCGGAATCGACGTAATCGTGCTGGATCTCGGATTGCCGCGCCTCGACGGCCTTGAGCTGTGCCGGCGCCTGCGCACGGCGGGCAATGGCGTGCCGGTACTGATGCTGACCGCACGCGATACGCTTGAGGATTGCCTGGCCGGATTCGAGGTAGGCGCCGATGATTACATGGTCAAGCCGTTTGCATTGCGTGAGCTCGAAGCGCGCATCGGCGTGCTGCATCGGCGCGGCCTGCCTCCGGCCGATGCCTTGCAAACGATCGGCGATCTGGTTTACGCACCTGCAACGATGCTGGCGAAGCGAGGCGGCAAGTCGATGCCGCTGACGGTCGCACAAGGCAGGATTCTCGCGTTGCTGATGCGCGAGTCACCCAACGTCCTGCGTCGCGAAGTCCTCCTGCAGGCGATTTGGGGTGAAGAGGGCGGCAGCTTCGGTGCGCTGCATACCCATGTCTGCGCGTTGCGCGCAATCATCGACCGCCCGTTCAACTCGACCATGCTGCAGACCGTGCACGGCATCGGCTATCGCCTGAGTGCCGAGGCATGAAGATGCGGCCAGCGTCTCTGCGCTGGCGCGTGACCCTGGCCTTCGGCGTACTTGGCTGTGTGCTCAGCCTGCTGTTTGCCACTGCCACGATCTTCATTACCGAGCACTATGAATCGGTCATGGTAGACGGCATGCTCGTTGGTCTCTCGGAAGATGTCCGAGCGCGCCATGCGCGAAGTCGTGATCACGAATTTCCGCTTCCGGGGTCCCGTCTCCTGAAAGGTTACGTTCTGCGTGCCGATGGAAGTGGCAACGTGCCAGCAGTTCTTTCTGCGCTGCCGTTGGGTACCCATGAGCCGGACATGGGCGAGGACGTGGAAGTCTATGTTGGAGTTTTCGACCTGGCCGGCGATCGCCTGATTCTCGTCATCGACATGCAGGAAGTCGAAACTCTGGAGCTCTACCTCGAAAGCGTGCTGGCGGGGATCGTCGTGGCCGGCACCGCGATCGCAGCCTGGCTGGGCTGGATTCTTGCCGGGAGGACGATCGCACCGGTACGTGTACTGGCCGAGGCCGTCGAGGCGTTGCCGGTTCGCGCCGAGCACACGCACCTGGCCGATGACATGGCCAGCGACGAGTTGGGTCGCCTGGCCGGAGCCATCGACAGCTACCAGGCCCGCCTGGTGCATTCCGAGGATCGCGAACGAAAGTTCTTCGCTGATGCCAGCCACGAATTGCGCACACCGCTGTCCGTTGTACGCGGTGCGGCCGAACTGCTGCTGGAGGATGCCCAACTGGATGGCTCCTCGCGCGAGCGACTGCGCAGGCTGGACCGCGGGGTGCTCACCCTGACCGACCTGCTCGACGTGATGCTGAGGCAAGCCAGGGGAATATCCAGTGCGCTCGAAGAGGTAGACGCAGCGACCTGGCTTCGCGAGAGCCTTGCCGACTTGAATGACAGGGACAATGTCAGCCTGCATGTCGAGCATCCGCGGCTCTCCTTGAAGCCGCGCGAAGCCGCGCTGGTCGTTCGCGGCTTGATCCGACGCCTCGGACGCAGCGAACAGACCCGCAAGCTGGATGTCATCGTTCGAACCAATACAATCATCCTGTGCCACGCGCAGGATTCAGGCCGCGCGTCGAGCAATTTCCGGATCATTCACTCCTCTGACACCCAGCTTGGCGCCACCCTGATCGGCAGCCTCGCAGCCAGCATGAATTGGACGATCGACGAGGGCGAGGCGGAATCTGGCCGCATCACGATCAATCTTCCAGCGCCTCAACACTAATCCGCGAAACCCGAACTCATCAGGGCGAGTACACGCAGAGCCCAAGGACTATTCATGCGACAACCGGTAACACCCTCCTTGTTGCTGACCACGGCCATTGTCGTGTTGCTGGCGTTCGCCTTCCTCGGCACACGTCCAATCTGGGATCCTGACGAGGGTCGCTACACCAATGTCGCCCTGAACATGCTCGAGAGTGGCGACTGGATGCACCCGATGCGCAACGAGCACATTGGTCATTGGACCAAACCTCCAATGACCTACTGGGTTATCGCGTCCAGTGTTGCCGCGTTCGGATACAACCCCTGGGCAGCGCGGCTGCCCTATGCACTGGCCTTCCTGGTTTGTGTCTGGGTGGTCTGGCGAATAGCCAGACGATTCATGCCTGGCGAAGAAAACAAGGCTGCGCTGATCTACGCGACGATGTTTCTGCCATTTGGTGCGACCCAGATGGTGACGACGGATTTCCTGCTCGCCGCGTCCCTGAGCGTGGCCATGATGGCCTGGCTCGAATCGCGATTCGGCAATCCTGACGTCTCGATGCGCTGGGTATGGCTGATGTGGCTGGGCTTCGGCCTCGGTTTCATGATCAAGGGCCCGCCTGCGCTGCTTCCCCTGCTGGTGGTCATCGCCAGTGCTCGCTTGCTGCCGGCATCTGCTGGTCGCTCGGCCTTTCACTGGACGGGCCTGCTGATTTTCGCGCTTGTGGCGCTGCCCTGGTATATCGCGGTGACACAGAATGTCGATGGCCTGCTCGACTACTTCCTGGGCCGCGAAATCGTCGAGCGATTGGCCAGTTCCGACCAGGGTCGTCATGGCGAGTGGTATGGCTGGCTGCAGATCTATGCGCCAACGCTGATCCTCGGCAGCCTGCCCTGGACCGTGCACGTGTGGCGATGGCTGCGCTCGCTCGGTTCAGACATGCGTAGCTGGCGCGATCCAGCGCGGCGCGGCGATGATTCATTTGGACTGATCCTGTTTCTCTGGATGCTGCTTCCGCTGATCGTGTTCTGCCTGGCCCGCTCGCGCCTGCCCTTGTACCTGCTACCGCTGTTCACGCCGCTGGCCCTGATCGTCGCGCGCCAGATGCACCTTGAAGGCAAGCAATTCCCGCGCCTGCGCTGGCTTGCACTCTGGATACTCCTGCTTGTCGGATTGCGCTTTGCCACTACATTCTGGCCGACGCACAAGAATGCTGAAAGCTGGGCCGATGCCATTCGCGAACGAACCACGGAGAAAATCGAAGAGGTCGTCTTTGTCGAGGACATGGCTCGCTACGGCATCCATCTGCATCTTGGAGCCACGGTCGACAAGGTCTCGATCAACCCGGTTGATCTCACCTTGTTCGATGGCGAGTACGACGGCAACCTCGATACCGAACTGGTCGACAACGACCAGGCTGCGATTTATATCTGCAAGCAGGAGCGGTGGCCGGAACTGCAATCGCAGCTCAGTGCGCGCGGGTATCCGACGCGCGTTCTCGGAGACACGTTCAACCAACGGGTGATTTTCAGGATCCTGCCGAAAGCTTCTCCTTGAGCTATCCTCGACCGGTTTTCGGATAGGGGAGTGTTGACTTGAATCCACCGTTGCCGCGTCGCTACTGGGTATTCACGATCGTCCTGATCACCGCCGTCGTCAGCGGATGGCTGTGGAATCGCGGCGGCATATGGCCCTGGATATGCGTTCCAGCCCTTGCCCTGACTGCGGTCGGGCTCTGGGACCTGATCCAGAGTCGGCACACGCTGAGGCGCAATTTTCCGATCTCGGCGCACGGCCGCTACCTGATGGAAGCGATCCGGCCGATGATGCGCCAGTACGTGGTCGAGGGTGACAACGACGAAGTACCGTTTTCGCACGACCAGCGTTCGATCGTCTACCAGCGTGCCAAGCAGGCCCAGGAAACACGCCCCTTCGGCAGCGAACGCGACATGTACGCGCCAAACTACGAATGGATCAACCACTCGATGCTGCCCCGGCATCTGGATAACCACGATTTCCGCGTTCCGGTCGGCGGGCCGCAGTGCGCGAAACCCTACTCGGCCAGCGTCTTCAACATTTCGGCCATGAGCTTCGGCTCGTTGTCACCGAATGCGATCCTTGCACTGAATGCCGGCGCCAAGCGCGGCGGCTTCTACCACGACACCGGCGAAGGTTCGTTGTCGGTTTATCATCGCGAGAATGGTGGTGACGTGGTCTGGGAGATTGGCTCGGGCTACTTTGGTGCATGCAGCTCGGCCGGCGTATTCAGCGAAGAGAAATTCGCCGAACGCGCCGTGCTCGACCAGGTCAAGATGATCGAGATCAAGCTCTCGCAAGGAGCCAAGCCCGGCCACGGCGGCATGCTGCCGGGCGCCAAGGTGACTCGCGAGATCGCCGAAACCCGAGGCATTCCGGAAGGCGAAGATTGTATTTCCCCCGCGCGCCATTCCGCATTCGACAGTCCCGAAGGGTTGTTGCGTTTCGTCGATCGCCTGCGCGTGCTTTCTGGCGGCAAGCCGACCGGCTTCAAGCTCGCCATCGGTCATCCCTGGGAATGGTTCGGCATCGCCAAGGCCATGCTGACAACCGGAATCCGGCCTGATTTCATCGTCATTGATGGCGGCGAAGGCGGCACCGGTGCCGCACCGATGGAGTTCATCGATCATGTCGGCGTGCCGATGCGCGAAGGGCTGATGCTTGTGCACAACACCCTGGTTGGCCTCAACCTGCGCAAGGACATCCGCATCGGTGCTGCAGGCAAGATCATCACCGCCTTCGATGTTGCGCGCACCCTGGCCCTCGGCGCCGACTGGTGCAACTCCGCGCGCGGCTTCATGTTTGCGCTGGGGTGCATCCAGTCGCA
>NZ_JBAWHJ010000115.1:0-2075 GCF_049593775.1 Dokdonella sp.
GCCGAACTACGGCGCTGACTTCGTTGACGGTCCTGGCGTTGCCGCTTTGTTGTTGGACCGAACTTTCGCGCCCCGCAGTCGCAACTTTCCGTCGACGCTATCGGTCCAGACCAGCCATGCATCACCCTCTTGCACCTGTATTTGCGGCAAGCCGCTGGCGCGTCCTTTCGCTGCAATGTCGGCAACCACGCCTCGTTGCATCAGCGTGCCACTCTTCGCATCGATGCGTGCCAGCATGAGCTGCTGCGCATTGTCCTTGCTGCTCTCGACAAGCCAGGTCAGCCACACGTTGTTCGCATCCATGGCCATGTCGACTCGTCCCAACTGGGCCTTGCCTTGCGCCACTTGCAGCGGCGAATCGAATTTTCGACCTGCGTCCCTTGAACGCGCAATTCGCACCGCAGGCTGGCCACCGCCTTCTGTGTACCAGGCCACCCAGACCTGCTTGCCGCTGGCAACCACGGCGGGCCCATTGACCGGACAACCGGCGAAGATCCAGTTGTCGGCATGGACGGTGACCGGTTGGGACCAGGCCCTGCCGTCTAAGCGGACCAGTTGGATATCGCGAACTTCTTCAGTTGTACGGCCCCGATAAGCGAGTACCGCGCCATCACTGGTCATTGCCACGGAAGTGGGACAGCAATCGCAGGTTGCGGTATCCAGGGCCCAATCGCCGGTTCTGACTCCAGCCGCATCGAACGTCGCCGCACGCAGCATCATCGCCCCACCACCGTGGTCGTGGTGCTCATCGTGGCCTTCATGGGGCGGCTGTTTCTGCCGGCTGTCGAGCCAGCCGATTCCGAGAACCCCTTCATGCTGTTCCCACAGGGAAACGAAACCGTAGTCGAGACGGGCGCCCTCCGGTTCCAGGCGGATGGGCGCTGACCATGTCTGGCCCTGATCGCCGGAGTGCACCAGGGCTACGCCGTAGTCGTAAATCGCAGTGCCGTTCTTGCGCAGCCAATGTGCCCAAAGCGTGCCGTCGCCAAATGCGACCAGGTGCGGCGTATCGGCCCAGTTGACGAACCAGTCGTCACCGCTGGCAATGGTTTGTGCCGGCAACCAGCGATCTTCAGCGTTGGTATCGCCTTCTTCCGCTTCGAGCAACCGACTGAAACGCAGGCGATGACCGGTGTCGAGTTTTTCCGTCCAGCTCAGGAAGAGGCTTCCATTCGCGGAACCCACCAGATCCGGTTGGGCACCGCTATCCATTGCAGGCAATGCCAGTGCCGAGACTTCAAAAACGGGTGGCTGCGCGGCATGCAACGCGGACGTCGCGCAGACCAGCAGTGTCAAAGCAAGACTCGACGCGGTACTCGATGGACAGGTCATGGTGTTTGCATTTTTTCCCGTGAAGTGCCGTTCATGCCTGGACAAGCTCGGCACGAACAGAAACATGACAAGGTTTCGGGTCCAGCACCGGATTACCGCGGCGGCGTCCCATCAAAACCATCTTCAAAGATGTCATCACCGGCAGGCGTACAAGTCTGCACGACAACATCATCCAGATAGAAGCCATCCGGGACGCGGCCTGTTGACGCATCCGTGGCCATGCGAAAGCGCAGGCAGATGCTTTGCCCGGCGTAGGCATCGAGGTCGACGATGGTCTGCGACCAGTCGCGCGGATCACCACACCAGGCTTGCCGTCCTCGCAACGGATTGTTGAACGAGGTACTGATCGGACCGTCGTAACGGCCAACCAGCAACCTGCCATCAGGCACCTGGAACCAGCTCGCGCCATCGTCATCTGAAATTTCGAGCAGGGCTCCGTCGTAGCAGCCTGCCACGCGATCCTCGATGGTCTGGTGACTCCAGAACTGAAGACTGAGCGGGAACTCGTCTGCTGGCAATTTGATGCCTGGCGAGACCAGTTGCTGATCGGAATCGTAGGCAAGGTCCTGGGCCAGGAAGGATTGCGAGCCACTGTGCGAGCGAGCCGTACTGATGGCCCACGAATCGTGATCGCCGGAATGAGTCCAGCCCGATGCCCCGGACTCGAAATCGGTCGTGTACAACTCACTGGCGAATGTGCCGACCGAACATTGACCGGGCAACGGAACGGTGGTGAAGAATGC
>NZ_JBAWHJ010000116.1:0-1809 GCF_049593775.1 Dokdonella sp.
TGGATGTTGGGCATCGCCTTGCTCAGCCCAACCTGCGAAAAGCCCACCCTTCCCAGAGTCCCGTAGGTTGGCGGTGAGCGCAGCGAACCCCAACGATGTCTAGCGTTACGGAGCCGATCTCAGGGCGCGCGCAAGTTGCGCAGGCGGAATCCACTGCCGAACAGCACGACGACGAAGGCTGCGCCGCCTGCTGCGATCAATGCGCCCAGATGGTAAACGCGGGCCATGGCAGCCAGATCGCCCCAGTCCGGAACCAGAGAAAGACCGCTCCAGAGCACGGCCAGCATGGCGATACACGCAAGCGCCAGCCGCAGCAGGTGCGCCGTCCAGCCCGGTTGTGCGTGATAGACGCCGTCACGGCGCAGGTACCGCCATAGCAGGGCCAGGTTGAGATAGCTGGCGCAGGCGCTGGCAAGGGCCAGGCCCATATGCAAGCCGGGTGTTGTCGACAGTCGCGCCCACAGGCCTGCTTCGGCGTCGATTGGCGAATTCCAGGCCAGCATCAGAATCCCGATGAAGACCGCGTTGAGAACCATGCTGGCAACCATCGCGATGATGCCCGCGCGGACCGGTGTCTTCGTATCCTGACGGGCATAGAAAGCCGGGGCGACCACCTTCACCAGAGCAAAGGCAGGCAAGCCCAGGGCCAGGGCAGCCAGCGACATCGATGCCATTTCGACATCGTGCGCGGTGAACTCGCCGTGCTGGAACAGCGTGGCGAGTATCGGTTTCGCCAGGACAACGAGGGCCAGCATCGCCGGAACGGCAATCAGCAAGGTCGTGCGCAGGCCCCAGTCCAGCGCCTTGGTGAAGCCCTCGCGATCCGTGGATACATGGTGGCGAGACAACGTTGGCAGGATCACCGTGCCCAGCGCAACGCCAAAGATGCCAAGTGGAAACTCGAGCAGGCGGTCGCTCTGTGACAACCAGGTTTGCGAACCGGCGATCAGGAAGGAGGCAATCAGCGTATCCAGCAGCAGGTTGATCTGGGCCACCGACGAACCGAACAGCGTCGGTACCATCAGGCGCAGGATCTTGCGCACACCGGGATGATTCCAGCCCCAGCGCGGCAGGGTAAGCAAATCGAGGTTGCGCAAGGCCGGCAACTGGATCAGCAACTGCAGGATTCCGGCCACGAGGATCGCCCAGCCCAGTGCCATGATCGGCACATCGAGCATCGGGGACAGCCAAAGCGCGCCGGCAATCATGCATACGTTGAGCACCACCGGCGTCAGCGCCGGCAGCGCAAACTTGTTGAAACTGTTGAGTACGCCGCCAGCCAGGGCCGTCATCGAGACAAAGAACAAGAACGGAAAGGTCAGGCGCAGCAGATCCGTGGTCAGGGCGAACTTCACCGGTTCGTCGATCGAACCCGGAGCGAAGCCCCGAGTGACCCAGGCAGCGCCGATGACACCGAGCGCAGTCACCACCAGCAGGATCGCGCCCAGTGTCCCGGCAGTGCGCGAAACCAGCTCCCTGAGCTCCTCCTGCGTCTTCTTTTCCTTGTATTCGGTCAAAACCGGCACGAAAGCCACCGAAAATGAGCCCTCGGCAAACAGGCGGCGCATGAAATTCGGTATGCGAAAAGCGACCCAGAACGCATCCGTGCTGGCGTTCGCACCGAAAGTCCAGGCAATCGCCATCTCCCGGAACAAGCCGAGAATGCGCGAAACAAAGGTGCCACCGCTGAACGTAAGCACGGAACGCAACATGTTGGGGGCCTTCACGCGTACAATCCCCTTCGACTCACACCGGGGTTCTGTTTGACTCCGGGCGATTGGGTCGGCATAATCCCGACCCTTTTTCCGC
>NZ_JBAWHJ010000117.1:0-3180 GCF_049593775.1 Dokdonella sp.
CGGACGATGTACAGCCGATCCTCGAACAAAAGTGCCTCGCGTGTCATGGTTGTTACGATTCCCCCTGCCAGTTGAATCTTGCCTCCGCAGACGGCCTGCTGCGTGGTGCCAGCAAGCAGAAGATCTATGGATTGCGGCTCAAGGACATGTCGCCGACGCGTCTGTTCTTTGATGCACAGACCACGCAGGGATGGCGGGAGAAAGGTTTTTACTCGGTACTCAATACCAGCGGGGGAGAGCCGCAAGACAACCTCGACAATTCACTGCTTTACAAGATGATTGAACTCGGCAAGCAGCATCCGCTGGAACCTGGTACTCAGGCGGCGGAGAAAATCGAGCTCGGACTCAAGCGCAAGGATGTATGTCCGACACCGCCCGAATTTGACAGTTACGCCCGCAAGCACCCACTGCAGGGCATGCCGCTTGCCATCAGCGGCCTGACTGATAGCGAATACCAAACCCTGCGGCAATGGATTAGCGAAGGCTCCGTCATTGATACGCAGCCTTTCGTGGTTGGCCAGGCCGAACAAGCGCAGATACTCGCATGGGAGGAATTCTTCAACCGTCCTGCCCTGAAGAACCAACTGGTTTCCCGTTACCTCTATGAGCACCTGTTCGCCGCCCACTTGTACTTTGAGGAACTGGCGACTGGGAGCTTCTACGAAGTCGTGCGCTCTGCTACGCCATCGGGAAGCCCTCTTCAGCTAATTGCGACGGTACGGCCGAACGACGACCCGGGGCAAAAGGTCTACTACCGTTTGCGAAGAGTGCAGGGTGCCCTCGTTCACAAGAACCACATACCCTATTCGCTGAGCGCAACGCGAATGAGCCGCTTCGAAAGCCTGTTTCTGACGCCGGACTGGAATGTAGCGAAGCTGCCTGATTATTCAAGCGCGAACGCGGTGAATCCGTTCGTGACCTTTGCGGCTATCCCGGCACGCGCGCGCTATCAGTTCATGCTCGACTCGTCCGAATTCTTCGTGATGAACTTCATTCGCGGGCCGGTGTGTGCAGGGCAGGTTGCCACCGACGTCATCGAAGATCGATTCTTCGTGCTGTTCCAGGATCCAGATTCGGACCTGTCGGTAACCGACGCGGACTATATGGCCGAAATTCAGCCCACTCTCTTGCTGGTCCCGGACGGGGAACGTGTCATCAGCCTGGAGCGCAACTGGAGAAGCCTGAAAAAAGAAAGAAACGAATACATCGTTCTGCGCGGCAAAAACTATCGCAAGCAGCAGCCAAAAGGCCCGTCCCTGGACGACCTTTGGGATGGTGATGGCAACAACGACAATGCCGCACTGACAGTCCTCAGGAACTACGACAATGCGATGGTCACCAAAGGTTTCGTGGGTGCCGTTCCCAAGACGCTCTGGGTCATGGATTACCCCATGCTTGAACGAACCTTCTATCTGCTGGCTGCGAATTACAATGTGTTCGGGACGGTGGCCAGCCAATCGGAGACGCGGTTCTACTTCGATCTGATCCGTTCCGGCGGCGAGGACAACTTCCTGCATTTCATGCCGCCCGATGCCCGCACGGCGCTGCGGAACTCCTGGTATCAGAGCAAGAAAGCACAGAAGAAGATCAGGAAAAGCTATGAAATCGTCAACGAAGACCTGCCGGTACAGATCTCTTACAAGTCCGATGATCCCAAAACCGAGTTTGTCTCGCTGGTCAGGGGGCGACTGAAGTCGCTGGCCGGACCTGAAGATGTACTCAACAACTGCGCGAAGTCGCCCTGTTACCGGCCTGAAGCCACGGCCACCGAGAAGCGCGCGGAAGCCAGTCTGCAGACACTGACCTCGAAGCCGGCCGCGCTGGAAAACATGCGCTTCGTGGACTTCATGACCGACGTCAGCTTCATTCGCATCAGTACCGGCGATCCAATCGCAGACCTGGCCTATACCCTGGCGCGCAACAAGGAGCAGACCAATGTCGCGTTCATGTTCAAGGAAGCGAAACGCCGCGAGTATTCCAAAGATACGCTTACAGCCTACCGTGGCCTTATCGGCAGCTATCCGAACTACATGTTCAATGTGCCCCTTGATGAGATAGAGATCTTCACCCAGGCATTGCGCGCGGCGAGCACTCGTGAGCAATTCATTGCAGTGGTAGACAAATACGGCCTATCCAGATCCGACCCCGAGATCTGGACCAACTTCCAGTGGTTCATCGACTACATGCACCGCACGCGCCCAATCGACGCCGCTGTCTATGACCTCAGCCGTTACAAGAAGATCGCAGACCTCACGGCCGACGAAGAATCGTAAGCCGACCCGGATGGCTGCTGAAGATACCGGGACATCCGAAGATTCCGGGACATCCAGGCACCCATAGGAGAACGGGTCAGATACCGTCTTGAAATGTGCATGGATTCAAGATTCAAGGCCTGACCCCAATCGCTTCCCCGGCGGGCGATCGGCTCCGCCCGGGCCCTTGTCGATAAAGCCGCGGCGATCGGGCAGGGGTGGCTCAAGAGCATTGGAAGCGCTCAGCGGCTACTACGACCTCAACCGGCCTGAATCATCACACCAGCACATAGCGACGGATCGGGTGTTTCGAGAGTAGGGCGTGGATGGCTTACGGAAATCGACCGTTCGTTCGTCGATTGGCGCTTGTTGGTATGTCCGGAAGCATGGATTTTGGCCGATGGAGGTGGCGCCAAGCCAAATCTTTCCTGTTGCCGTTGCCAGTTTTCGAGTCCTGAGCGTCCCGACACATTGTGGGAGTGCCGGTCGTCGCCCGGTTGTTGTTCTGAGTGCACGCGACGCGATGCGGACAGCGACGCGCCGTTGGCACGAGTCAAAGGCTGGTTCGAGCTGGAAGGATAGAAACAGCAGTCGCGTATCTTGACTCAGCCTTGCAGGTATTTGCTGGTGCCGTTGTCAGCTTGTGGGGACGCATTTGTTTCAGCTTCCCGCCACGCCCGCTATGTACCACCGTAGGCAGAACCCGCGTCATTCGCGTTTGCTGGCGCTGGCGAAAGCTGCACTTCCGCGAGTGCATCCTCTGGCAGGGCGTATGAGTTCTGCAGGTATTCCTGTTCGCTAAGAATTTCCGGAAACTGAGCGCCACGCAGGGCCTGTACGGCAAAAATTTCCTCGACTCCACCTGTGAATTTGAGGAACGCCACGGTATTGCCGTTGTTGATGTTGACCACCCATACGCCCGAGAGCC
>NZ_JBAWHJ010000118.1:0-4744 GCF_049593775.1 Dokdonella sp.
ACTTTCCCATGGCGTGCTCATTGTCGGCTCGAATCGCTGCGCTGGAAGCCGACATCGAATTGAACTATCACCATGCAGACATCTTCGACAACGGAGAGCTGATTGGCGAAGCAGGCAATTTGCGTACGATCTCGGCTATGGGCAAAGTCCCCGTGCTCGTAACGAACCACGGCGACGTGCTCACCGAAAGCGCTGCCGTACTGCAATACATCGCCGACCTCAGCCCAGACTCAAACCTGGCTCCTCCCTGTTCCAGCCTTGGTCGCTACCAGTTGCAGCAATGGCTGAGCTTCGTCGGAACGGAGTTGCACAAGGGATTCAATTTTCCTACGTTCGGCGCTGGCACACCGGATTCCGTCAAGTCCTGGGTCCGCGGAGAAGTCTCACGACCCCTTGCATACGTGGCACGCCATCTTGAGAAGACCGGCGACTACCTGCTGGGAAGCCATTTCAGCGTCGCCGATGCCTATCTGATCTGGGCCCTGCTGCTGATCAAGGCGTCCGGATTCGACATGGCTCGCTGGCCTGCCCTCGCGGCATACGTGGAACGGACAGTTGCGCGCCCCCGGGTCAAATCAGCCGTGGATCTCGAGTGGGCCATGTCGAAATCCGGAAACGCATCCTGAGCTGATTTCCGGCTGCGCCGTCGATGGTCAGGCTAGCCATGAGCGAAGCCCCAACGTTCCGCGATTTCAGCCGGAGGTGTCCGACGCCAGTGTGTCATTGAAGGCAGACAAGCAGCCCGCCTCGAATGCGCGAGTGAAGCCAGACTCATCCCGCAGAGGTGATTGCTGCATCCTCGCTCGCATGCCTGCGCGGAGTTCTGCGATGCGATCGGGTTGCCTGCAAAAATCACCAGCGATGCGCGAATAGGAGTCGACATCCTCGCCAATCAGCTCATTCAAGCCAAGACCGTCAAGCACGCTGGCGACCATCCGACCAGCATGCGATTCCCCCCTCAGCGTCAAAACGGGGACACCCATCCAGAGCGCGCAGCAGGCAATCGTATGGCCACTCCACGGGAATACATCAAGCAGGATGTCGATTCGGGAAAAAACCTCGAAGAAACTCTGCGCCGGGTCGCACAAGTGAACCAGCTCCAGCCTGTCTGCGCCAATACCCAGCTTGGCAAACGCGACTTCAAGCCTGTGTTGATGCCAGGCGTCCAACTGGTCTCTAGCCACGAGCAGGCGACTCTCGGGATTCTCCCGGAGGATCTGCGCCCATGTTTCGACAACGACCGCGTTCAGCTTTTCCAGCTTGTGCAGGCAGCCGAATGTAACGAAGCCATTGAGCGAAACGGGCGCTCGCCGGACCTGCGGCGCATGTTGCGGCGGCCGAAAGCATGCGAATCCAGGCGGTAGACGCAACAACGATTCAATACCGACTGGCGCCTGGTCAAGAGGCGCCGTGATCGAGTCCACTACCCGGAAGTCCATCGCACCCAAGCCGGTCGTGTTCGGATAGCCTATGGTGCTGATCTGGCATCGAGCGGGTTTTGCCGCGAATACGCCGAGTCGGCAGTGTTCGGTGTAACCGGCGAGATCGACCAGGATGTCGATCTGATCGGAACGGATCAGCTCGGTGACCCCTTCGTCGTTCAAGTCCGAAATTTCGCGCCAGTGGCGGACGAATCCGCGCAGACGCTCGGTCACATTGTCAGGTCTCGTTACATCGGAATAGCAAAAAATCTCGAACCTGTCCCGATCCTGATGCTCAAGCACGGGCTCAAGGAAATAGTTCACCGCATGTGCGCGGAAATCACCCGACACATAGCCGATGCGAATTTTCCCGGCGGGCATTGGCCATGTCGAAACCCTTTGCACACTTGAGAACAGGCCAGATGCCACTCGGCAGTGTTCATCGGCTACTGCTACCGGATCGGCACCGGGCAACAGGTTCAATGCGTATAGAAGGCTGCAGGCGGCGGCACGATAGGTCGGACGAATTCTCAACGCCACACGCAATGATTGAATGGAATCCTCAAGCGCCACGTGATCGAGCTGGAGCATGCCCAGATTGAACCAGGCCTCTGCTCGTTCGGGATCCAGGCGAGCGGCTTCCTGACTGTGTAGCAGCCCCGCATCATGATCACCCAACGCAGCCAGTACTACTCCAAGATTCAGATGTGCGCCCGCGTATCCGGGCCGAAGCGCCAGAGCCTGTTGCAACTGTCCAACAGCCTCTCCCAGATCACCAGCCTTGTGCAGGGCGTCGCCCAGGTTGTTGCGCAAGACAGGCTGACCAGGCACCTTTTCGACAGCTTGCCTGATGTATTTGACCGCAGTCCAGTGGTCACCTTGCTGATGGCAAGCCAGACCGAACAGATGCAGTGCATCGGGATTCCCGGGCTGAGACTTCAATATTTTCAGATACAGCGCTTTCGCCGCCTCAAGCTCACCCAGCCTGTGGTGTTGCGTGGCCTGTGTCATCTGCTGTTGTAGCGGTGTTGCATTCATCAGTCAGGAAAAGCCCTGTTCAATATTGGTCCGAGCAAAGAGAAGCTTATCTGACAGTGCAAGATTCAAGGCACCCGATCAGCCTGGCATGCAGTGGCGTTGCAGCGGGCAGTTCCAATCCGCTGTCGACATGCGCACTGGAGCATCACCAATTCCTGCGAGAAGATATCGCGACTTGACGATCAGGGCAGCAAGTCGCCCGAGAGCTTGCCCAGGCCAAGAACTGCCAAGGTGCCCTCGCCTACCAGGGTGCAACCCGCAGCACCCTGCTCCACTCGCCATGCCAAATCCTTGCCCTGCAATCCGTAGCCCCGCAATTTGTCCCGAACCGAATGGTGAGCGCGAAGTCCGCGTACGACTCGACTGGAACGACACTGACTGGCATCTGACATTGCCAGCTTGATACGTACCGGCGCCGTGCGCCAACTTTCTTCCAGTGCCTGCGAGTTCGCGCCAGGGTCTTGACGAAGATGTACAGCCAGCCTGCTACGAATCAGGACTTCCAGCGCGTGGTCGAGAGTTGTGCCAGGCACGATCTCGGCATCAAATGGTCGCTCTGCCCGCCAGGTTGTCAGCTTGCCATTCTGCCCCCTGGATTGCCCAAACTCCACCCAATTGCTACTGGCCGTGACCCGAGACTTGTCTCCGTTCGTTCCGCCAAGCAAGCGTGCATAGAGATCAAGCAAGTCGATTCTTCGGCCTACTCCGCACGATTCAAGAACAATCTGCGTCTGCGCATCGAACACCCTCTCTGGCAATGCGGGAAACTCGCCGCGCGTGATTGCACGTTCAAGATCCGGAAGGTCTGCGCGCGTACCATCAGCGTAGAGGGGACTGGCCAAACCTACCCAGGGCGATCCGTGTGCAACCAGAACGATTCGTCCCCATGGAAGGTCTTTATCATCGTGCGATCGAACAAGCCATTCGCGCACATCCTGGAACGAGCGCGCGCCGGTGACGAGAAGATCGACGTCGCGGCGCTTTAGATCAAGGTAGTAGTTGGCGGCCGGCTCGAAAAACTTCGTTTCGCCAGGCGCGTCTTCGCCGAGAACAAAGACTGCGTCACGTCGCGCAGTGTCGGCTGAAGCGACTTCAAAAGCCGCCAGCAGCAGGCACGCAACCCAGGCCCTGATCATCCGCGCAACAGGCGTTCCAGGGTAGCCTCCGGTATGTCGCTGAATCCGTCTGGACCGATCAACACGGCTATCTCGCCGATGACGACAACGACACGTTTGCCCAGAGCGAGTGCGTGAACCAGTTCAGGATTCGACTCAAGCAGACGCGCAACAACGGAACTGTCGGCACGCAACCGCAGCAAGGTCATGTCCTCACGGTAGGAGAGATCTACCCAGCGACCGTCACGAAGTTCGAAATCACGACCTGCCACCCTGACCCGAGTTGGATCCGGCTCTGGTCTGGGCAAGCTCGCCCTGGAGGTACCGTCGAGCGTGCGGATCAGGGCCAATGCATTGCCGGTTCCCGCCACGCTATACGAGGGCTCGGGCGCAGAAAGTGGAGGCGGAGGCGGAGCTGCTGCAGTCCGGGAGATAGCCGGCTGCCTGACTGCAGTTGCGACAGTGTCGGTACGAACAACCTCATCGACCGCCACGAAGGAGGTGTACGGCGACAGCAATCCGTAGTCGAGGGAAAGGGCAGTAATTTCCTGTTTGTTGTTCTCGTCGGGACCAGGACCCCAGCCTGCCGACGACTGCTCGTCGAGAAGACGTTGAACCCTGGTTCGTGCCCATAGCAGCCTGAGCGCTGAAAGTGATGTGGATGTCGAATTGCGATCGGGCTCCACCGATGCCTGATACGGGACATTGCCTGTCGCGCCACTGATGAGGATTTGGCCCTGGGCCGGACCTCGATAACGTCCGACCAGAACAACGGGACGCTCGGCCAGAAGATCGGCAACCTTCCGCGGCTCGACCTCATAGGCATCAAAACCCTCGAACACCACTTCAACGTTAGTCAACAAGGGGCGATCAATGTAAGTGCGCAGGCGTTCGGCTACGGCATCAGCCTTGTTGAAATCCTCCAAGACGAAGGGCTCGCCGTTTCCGGCACGTGCAAGCAACTCGATTACTGGTCGATTCACATTTGCACCCACGCCAAACACAAACGTATTCGCGTGCCCCAATTGTGATCGCGCAGCCGAGAAAGCTTCGCCCCCGGCGGCAATCTCGCCGTCGGTAATGACGATGACCGAACGCGCCATGCCTGGCTCATCAGGCAGTGCATAGGCTGTTTCCAACGCAGGCACCAGTTCAGTACCACCTCCGGCA
>NZ_JBAWHJ010000119.1:0-7602 GCF_049593775.1 Dokdonella sp.
CTACAGTGCCGTGGAGCGCCAGCCGAGTCCTATGCAAACCATCAAGAAATCATCAAATCTGCATCAGAGCATTGATATTTCGCGGATTTCTACCTGAAAACACAAACGTACCCGTGAACTCGGGCCAGGCTCCGACCGCGCCCTTTGGGCGCTCGCCGGAGCGCCAGAATCCTGGGTTCACAACAACGCATCACCGGAATTTGCCAATGACAGCCTCCGCTGTCGGGCGGATATGCCGGGCTGCCGGCCAATTCCTGACATGTGTGCTCCAACCCGGTCGAGGTGACGCGGGAGTGCGGTTGTGTGGTTTCGCATTGGGATAAAATGTCCGCCAGTCTCCAAGTCCCCATGGCCCATCCGGAGTTTCACTCGTGATCAAGACTCTCAAGCACCCCTGTTTCCTGCTGGTTGCAGTTGCCGCTTCGCTGGCAGGCTGTGGAAGCTCTGACAACCCGGCGTCAGCATCGGGTGCTGCGTCACCGAATGCGATCTCCGAACCGATGCCGGTGTCGACGCCCGCGCCCGCGACGGTCGAGGTCGTTTCCAGGGAGCGTGTGCTGAGGGCGATGAGGTGTCAGATCGTACTCAGTCAGAGCATCGGTGTGGCAATGGCAAATGCCGATACCGGGCTTCCGCCCGATCTTGTTTCACGCCTGAAAGTCAGTGCCGTCGCTCGATGGCAGGATTTCACCGAGGCGCATGCCGAAGCTGCGGGGGTGCAGGCAAGTGACCGGGCCGAGATCGTGGTTCAATCCAACTCATTGTCGTCGACCGATGAAGATCGTCAGCGCACGATCGATATCGTTCGCGACTGCCTCGATAGCCAGCCCTGAGATATAGCGACAACGATCAGGCCGGGCTGGATTGCACCCCGTAGCGGTTCCAATTCAGCCTGCATGCTGGCTGCACACATTCAGTGCGCGAACGCTATCATTGCGGCCATGAGCAAAGCGGTCGCAACTCGTGTCCTTGTCGTGGGTGGTGGTTTCGCCGGGCTCTGGGCTACGCGTGCTCTGGCGGCCGATCCGGTCGAGATCACTCTGGTCGAACGCAGCAATCATCATCTGTTTCAGCCGTTGCTCTACCAGGTAGCTACGGCCGGTCTTTCGGCCCCGGACATCGCTGCGCCGCTGCGTCATATCCTGCGCACGCAAGCCAATGTCACGGTGTTGATGCAGGACGTTGTCACCATCGACAAGGGCGCGCGCTGCATTGTTCTGGCCGATGGAAGCAGCCTGGACTACGACCTGCTGATACTGGCGAGTGGGGTCGGCCATTCCTATTTCGGACATGACGACTGGGCCGCGCATGCGCCGGGTCTGAAGACGCTCAACGATGCCTTGTCCATACGGCGCAAGTTGCTACTGGCCTTCGAGCGGGCAGAACTCGAAAGCGATGCCATTGCCCGTCGCGCCTGGCTCAATTTCGTCATTGTCGGTGGCGGGCCTACCGGGGTCGAGCTGGCCGGCACGCTTGCGGAGATTGCCCGGCATACCTTGCGCCGCGAGTTTCGCCGGATAGATCCCGCCGACGCGAAAATCCTCCTGATCGAAGCGGGATCGCGCGTGCTGTCGAATTTTCCCGAATCGCTGTCAATCAACGCAACGCAGCATTTGCAACGCCTCGGCGTCGAAGTACGCACCAGTTCGCCGGTTTCGAGCATCGACGGTGACGGCGTGTCCTTGCCCGACGGGAAGCTCAATGCACGCACCGTGCTGTGGGCCGCTGGAATTGCTGCATCACCCCTGGGTGCGGCCCTGGGTGTGCCGTTGGACAGGGCCGGGCGGGTGGTAGTCGCCGAGGACCTCAGCGTGCCCGGTCATCCGGAGATTTTCGTCGCCGGGGACCTTGCTGCGATTGCGCAGCAAGGCAAGCCGGTGCCGGGTGTGGCACCGGCTGCGAAACAGATGGGCACGCATGTCGCCAGAGTGATCCGAGCCCGCAGCAGGGGGGTGGCATCACCCGCGTTTCACTATCGCGATTTCGGCAATCTCGCCACGATTGGGCGCAGTGCAGCTGTGGTTGACCTGGGCCATTTGAAATTCTCCGGGCGGTTCGCCTGGTGGTTCTGGCTGCTCGCGCATGTGTTCTTCCTGATCGGGTTTCGCAATCGCATTCTGGTGCTGATCAACTGGGCCTGGTCCTACTGGACCTATCAGCGACATGCGCGAATCGTGGTGGGTGATGTGGATGCTTCCCGGTCGGGGAAGGCGCAGTAGTTCTTGATTCTTGCAGCGGTTGCAGTCGGAATCGACTTGATTGCTGCCCCGAATGGAGAGTCTGTCCAAATTCACCTTCCTCATCCGACTATCAGATGAGGGGCGCTTCGCGACCTTCGAATATTCCCAATTCCAAAGGAGATTCACCATGCAATTCCTCGCCTTAATCTACAGTGTCGAAGGTGCTGACGACGTCGATATTCCCACCTTGTTGACACAATACGAGGCATTCGGCGAAGACGCCGGCGCCGCTGGGGTGCTGGTTGGCGGCAACGCCTTGCAGCCTGTATCCACCGCGTCTTCGGTTCGCGTTCGCAACGGCAAGGCGCAGACTACTGACGGTCCGTTCGCCGAAACCAAGGAGCAACTTGGCGGCTATTACCTGCTCGAGTGCAAGGATCTTGATGAGGCATTGCATTGGGCCTCCAGGATTCCCACTGCACGCTATGGCTCGATCGAAGTCAGGCCAGTCATGACATTCGATTGAATGGAGCAGAACCGCGAGGGCCTGGCGCGGATTTTCCGCGCCGAGTCCGGACACATCCTTGCGGCCCTGATGATGCACACCAGGGATATCGATCAGGCCGAGGATGCATTGGCCGACGGCTTGCTGCAGGCAACCCGTCGCTGGGCCGATGAGGGCATGCCCGCCAATCCGGCGGGCTGGCTCTTCATGGTGGCCAGGCGCCGGCTGATCGACAGCTTCCGCAAGGAATCCTTGCGCAATTCGGAAGTTTTCCACCAGGCTATCCAAGATGTCATGTTCAATCAGGATCCATTCGACATTCCGGGTGCCGACGAGGCGATTCCGGATGAGCGGCTGCGCCTGATCTTCACCTGTTGCCATCCAGCGCTTGCCGAGGATGCGCGTGTACCGCTGACGTTGAAGACGCTATGTGGATTGAGCGTGCGCGAGATTGCCCGGGCGTTCCTGGTATCGGAAGCGGCCATGAACCAGCGGTTGACGCGAGCCAAGCGCAAGATCCTCAAGGCCGGCATCGCCTATGCCGTACCTGAAGGCGAAGCGTTGTCCGAACGCCTGCCGTCCGTCTTGTCGGTGATCTATCTGATTTACAACGAATCCTTCAACGCATTCGAAGGACAGACCCTGAGTCGGCAGGATCTCGCTGAAGAGTCCATTCGCCTCGCGCGCCTACTCGATGAGCTGCTGCCGCGCCCTGAAGTGGAGGGCTTGTTGGCACTGCTGCTGCTCAATCATTCGCGCAGTGCGGCGCGCAGTTCTGCCGAGAAGTCATTCATTCCGTTGGAGCTGCAGGACCGGGCGCGCTGGGACCGGAGCCTGATCCGCGAAGGCACGCAACGCGTGCTCAATGCCTTGGCCAAGGGCGAACCGGACCCGTACCAGATCCAGGCCGCCATCAGTGCCTTGCATGCAATGGCGCCGGATTGGGGATCCACCGATTGGGTACAGATCCAGGGCCTCTACGCCTCGCTGCAGAAGCTCAACCCATCACCCGTGGTGGCGTTGAACCGGGCCATGGCGTTTGCCTATGGAGGGGATGCGGATACAGCCGCCAGACAACTCCAGCCACTGGCCAAGGCACTGGCTGACTACCAACCCTTCCACGTCGCTTGCGCGGAACTGGCCGCGCGAACAGGTCGACGCCAAGCAGCACTCGATCATTACGCCACTGCCATGACGCTGACGAAGAACAGTGCGGAGCGGGACTTCCTGATCGGCAAGCGTGATCTGCTGATGCGGGGTGGGTAGCAGGCCGAAATGGGGTGGGGCACGTTTTCCCGTTGCAGCACTTCAATCAAGACCAATCCTCGAAAATGAGGCAGCCCTGCTGCGCCCGACAGAACCACGACCTGGTCTTCCGCCCATTTCAAAAGCGCGCGCAGAACGCACAAGTATCCGGCCTCTCCGAGCACGCCGGAAGCTTGAGTGTAAAATGTGCGGATCAGCGACGTCCCATCCAGATCGACGTCGCAGCCCGGATGCCCTTGCTGGTGACGGAAGCAGAGAAGCATTCCGCTGTGTTGTCCTTCAAACCTGTTTCAGAAGATCCGGGTGCCGGTCGAAAACCTGGGTGCGCCAATCCGCTTGCGTGCGGTCGATCTCATCGACAGAAAGGTTGGGAAGATAGCCGTATGAGCAGTTTCGTCCCCTCTCTTTCGCCAGATACAGGGCGCGGTCGGCAACGCCGATAACGAAGTCCATGCTGAACAATTCGGCACGTTCACGATAGAAGGGATAGGTGGTCCACCCCACCGACGCCGTCGGATCGAGCAGTACACCACTTTCCAGCTCGACGGTAGTCTGCTTCATTTCCTCCACGATGTGCCTGGCAAGTTCTTCGCCCTCTTCGCGATGCCGGTTCATGGCTAGATAGATGAATTCCTCGCCACCGAAACGGAATATGAGGTCATCTTGCCGTTTCATGCCCTGCAGGCGTTGTGCGACTGCCTTGAGGACAATGTCGCCGGCAGCATGTCCGTGGTGATCGTTGATGCGCTTGAAATGATCGAGATCGATCGCACAGACAATGACATCGACCGGGTCCCCGGATCTGGCGCGCATTGCGTTCTGGGCGATTGCGGGAGCCTGGTCGCGAACCCATTCACCGAAGCGGTGCCGATTCCAGAGTCCGGTCAGGGGATCCGTCGCTGCCGCATGCTGCAGGGCTTCTGTCTTGAACGCCACCAATCGCTCCAACTCCGCACTGCGCGTACGAAGTGCGCGAACGCGCAGTTGAACGGCTATGACGAGCAGGGCCAACCCCGCCAGCCAGAATGCGATGACGGTCGAGGTGCGTCGGTACCATGGCGCAATCACGGTGATCGGGACCGAGGCGATGCCGCCTTGCGTGCCTGCGACGTCCCGCGCCTCCACTTCGAAGAGCAGGTTTCCGGCCGGGAGATTGGTGAAATCACGTCGGACCTCGTTGCTCCACTTGCTCCACACCTCGCTTCCGTCTACATGACGAATGCGTGATCGGTAGTTGTTGATCTCTGGTGCCCGGTAGCTTGGAAGGGCAAAACTGAAGCGCATGCTGTCGCCCTCGGCAAGGTTCAGTGAGGGCAGCATCCCGTGACCAGAATAGAGAACACGCTCGCCACTGGATATCTCGCGAATCAGTACCTGCAGTGTTTTCGGCGTGGGGAGATTGACCGAAGGATTGACGCGCACGACACCGGAGTCGGTTGCGAGCCAGACGATACCCGTCTTGTCCATCATGATGTCGCGAATATTGCCAAGCCCCGCAATGCCATCGAACACGCTTGGCTGTTTGGAGTAGATGCCTGACACGCCTCTGGAGAGAAGTCTGAGTCTGCCGGATGGGCCTGCAACCAGAAGTTCGTTCGCGTTCAACGGGAGGAATTGCTTGACCGGGCCGGTCTGGTCGAAATCGATTCTGGAGCTGGGTTCGAAGCGTCCGTTTGAAAAATGATGGAACCCGGTCAGGCTGCCGACATGCACCTCACCGCCGATGAGCTTCAGCATGAGTTCGCCTGCGGGCACACCGTCGCCCTCATCGAATTCGACCAGCTGAGCATCAGCCAGGGCATCACTGCCTGGCTTTGGCACCACGCGCGCGACCCGGCTCAAGTTGGATGACAGCCATATACTTCCGTCCGAATCCTGGGTGATGCCGAGCACGTCGAAACTCACATCGCTGCGCATCTCGTTTTCGACCCAGTGCGCGTCGATTTTCTGGATGCGTGCCAGGCCGAAACGCAATCCTACGAGCGCCTCGTTCGGGCGCTCCGGGGTGACGAAATACGTAAAGACATCCCGTTTCGGCAGGAGCAGGATACGGCCGTCACTATTCCGTATTCCGTCGCTTGTCAGCACGAGGATGTCGCCATCATGGCTCGCTACTTGATGGATCCATGAATTGTTCGGCGTCATTCGTTCGAAGGCCGAGGTGCGTTCGTCATTCTTGAGCAAGGTAAGGCTCTTGCTGGTGTAGGCGATGATGCCGAGACTGTCTTCGATCACGCCAGCAGGCGACTCGTATATGCCCTGTGATTCCTGAAACAGTGATACACGTGAGGGCCAGTCGATTCGCGTTATCGCATTGCTCCATGCAACCCAGATACCGCCCTCATCATCGACGTGGATAGCTTGAGCGCCGGGCAAGGCTCCGAACTGACTGGCCTGAAACCGGGCAACTTCGTTCCAGGCTTTGTCCAGGATCACGAGGTCGCCGTTGACAAAGGGCAATCCGGTGGCTCCGTCCTCCAGCGCACCTGCCATACCCAGATACCCATGCAGTGCGTCGGCGTCGCCAAGGCTGACAGGAGTCGGGTCGTGATCGAGGTCGACCCATGTCGCTATTTCAAAAGGATCATGCGAGATTCCGGCCAGCCCCCTGGAGCCGAAGGGCATCAGCATCGCAAGTCGCCGTTCGGCGTAGAACTCACCGCCCTTGACGAGCTCCAGGCTGCGCCCGGAAATCCGCATGAGGCCCAAGTGCTCATCTCGTACATAGAGCTCGCCACCGATGGCGAACAATCGGCCGAACCCGTTTTCTGCTGGCAGAACGAACATCCCCCGGGAATCCTTGCAAAGCAACTTGCGTTCTGAGCGCACGCACCAGCTTCCAGTGCCGGACGCGAATTCCCAGATATGCCCTAGCCCGACGAGTCCACCCGGAACATCACCCGCCAGATCCTTGACGCGCACCTCGTGACCTTCGCTGGACAGGGCAAGCAGGAATTCGGAGCCGCCGACAATGATGTCGCCATCATCGGTGATGCCCAGCGCGGTCACGAAACGCGCATCCGGCAAGGGCAGGCGAGCCCACTTGATCCCGTCAAACTCCAGAACGCCGACGCCATCTGCGACGTACACCAATCCGTCCTTGCCCTGGACAATGCTTCGAAACGGCGGCGCGGCGTATTGATCGTCGGCAATGATCTCCTTGAAGCTCCAGGTTTTCGATTGCGGCATCGGCGACTGGCCAAGCGCCGTCGCCGATGCCAGGAGAAGTCCAGTCGCAAGGAGGATGGCCGCGTTGATCTTGTGCACTTCCATGAAGGGCGCTCAGCAGCCAAGGGTGCCAGTCCGGGCAGGCTGAGGCAATGTGCCAGACCCTGGCAGCTCGGGAATAGGCGCAGCAAATACGCAAGGTACTGGATTCACGAGGTTTTTCGCGGCTATGCCTGCTGCGGGTCCTGTCGACGGACGGGCAAAAACTGGCGCGGATTCAAGGGGCAAGCGAGGGCATGTGTAATTCTTGAATAATTTTCTACAACCCATGCTTGACTTGGCCGTAGCGTGGTTCTAGCTTGATGCGGCGTGTAAAACGCAAATCCCGTACACACCCAAGCGACCAAGGAAACCTCAGATGAATCAGGAACCCCAGGACAAGCTGGAAGTATCAACGGATGTCGTAGATCAACTCAACGACAT